>CAMYNX010000193.1 GCA_947259875.1 uncultured Gammaproteobacteria bacterium
GCTCCAGGTGCACACCCGCTCGCCCAAGGCGGAACGCCGCGAGGCGGTGCTCAACATCCTGGAGGCGGTCAAGCTGCCCGACCCGGATCAGATCGTCCACGCCTATCCGCATCAGCTTTCCGGCGGTCAAAGGCAGCGGGCGATGATCGCGATGGCGCTGATCCTCAAGCCCGACTTGCTGATCGCCGACGAACCCACCACCGCCCTGGACGTGACCACCCAGGCAGAGATTCTCGGGCTCATCAAGGAACTTCAGGCCGAGCGCGCGACCGGGGTGCTGTTCATCACCCACGACATCGGGGTGGTGGCCGAGATCGCTGACCGCGTGGCGGTGATGAAGGACGGGTGCATCGTGGAAGCCGGCACCACCGATGAGATCCTGCGGCAGCCGCGCGAGGCCTACACGCGCATGTTGATCTCCGCGGTGCCGTCGCTGAAGACGGTCGCGCGGGCCGACATCGACGAGGCCGGCGAGGACGCGCTCACCCTCGACAACGTGGTGAAGACGTTTCGCACCGGGGGCCTGCTCACCGGCGCGCGCGTCGTGCAGGCGGTCGACAACGTGTCGCTGCATGTTCAGCGGGGCAAGACCCTCGGCATCGTCGGCGAATCCGGTTCCGGCAAGTCGACGCTGGCGCGCTGCGTCATCCGGCTGGTGGACCCGGACGGCGGGACCATTATGTACGACGGCCACGACCTCGCGTCGCTGGGCCGCGCCGAGATGCTGCCGCTGCGAAAACATATCCAGATGGTGTTCCAGGACCCGTACGGCTCACTCAATCCGCGGCTGACGGTGGTCAAGATGGTCGCCCAGGGGCCGATGCTGCACGGGACGCCGGCCGCCGAAGCGCGTACCCGCGCACTGGAACTGCTGAAACTGGTGGGGCTGGACGAGTCCGCCGCCAACCGCTACCCCCACGAGTTTTCGGGCGGTCAACGGCAGCGCATCGGCATCGCCCGCGCGCTCGCGCTGCACCCCGAGATCCTGGTCGCCGACGAGCCGGTGTCCGCGCTCGACGTGTCGGTGCAGGCGCAGGTGCTCAAGCTGCTGGCCGAGATCCGCGAGCGCTTTCACCTGACGATGATTTTCGTCACCCACGATCTCAGAGTGGCAGCCCAGGTGTGCGACACCCTGGCGGTGATGCAGCTCGGCAAGGTCGTCGAGTACGGCGCCACCCACGAGGTGTTCACCGCGCCGCGGCACGAGTACACGCAAAAACTGCTCGCCGCCGTCCCCGGCAGACACTGGGATGACGTCATCGCCGCCTGAAACCCTTGCGGCCCGCCGCATCGTTACCTTAGATCCGCACTGTCCTGCGGCGACCCACGCCGCCGTCGCCGACGGCCGCATCGTCGCCGTGGGCGACGCCGAAGCGGCGGCGCAATGGGGTTACCCCGTCAACGACCGCTACGCCGGTTGCGTGCTGACGCCGGGATTTGTCGAGGCTCACGGCCACCTCGTCAGCGGCGGGATCTGGGACTTCGTTTACGTCGGGCCGCACGATCGGCGCGACCCGGACGGGCGGCGGGTCGAAGGCTTGCGCAGCAACGCCGCGGTGGCCGCGCGGCTGCGCGCGGAGGGTCCGGCGCGCGGGCCGGTGATCGGCTGGGGTTTCGAGCCGGTGTTCGTCGACGGGCCGCGGCTGTCGCGCGGCGATCTCGACGGCGTGTCCGCCGACCGGCCGGTCGCGGTGCTGCATTTGAACCTGCACCTGATGACGGTGAACTCCGCGGCGCTCGCGCTCGCCGGCTATGGCCGCGACAGCGACGTTGTCGGTCTCGTGAAAGACGCCGACGGCGAGCCTACCGGCGAGCTGCGCGAGTTCGCGGCGATGTTCCCGGTGATGCGCCGTCTCGAAATCGATTTCGGCGACCTCGGCAACTCGCCACGGGCGATGGACCGTTACGCGCGGCTCGCGGTGCACGCCGGCGTGACCACGATCACCGACTTGCTGAACGACTTGCCGGAGTCCGCGGTGGCGATGATGCGTGAGTTCACCGCCGGCGACGACTGCCCGATCCGCTTGGTCCCGGCGCTGAACGCGCTCGGCGGCACCCGCGAGGACATCGCCGACCGCGCCCTCGACCTCGCAAAAACCTCGACCGACCGCCTGCGCTTCGGTGCCGCCAAGGTGATGACCGACGGCTCGATCCAGGGATTCACCGCCCAGCTCAAGGCCCCCGGCTACCACCGCGGCACCGGTGACCCGATCTGGAACATCGCCCCGCAGCAGCTGGTGCGCCTGGCCGACGTGCTCCACGCCCGCGGCGTGCAGATGCACATCCACACCAATGGCGATCTCGCCAGCGAGGTGGCGATCGATGCGCTCGAACGCGCCGTCGCCGCGCACCCGAAGTGGGATCACCGCCACACCTTGCAGCATTTTCAGATGGCCGACGCAACGCAGATCCGCCGCCTCGAGGCCATCGGCGGCGCCGCCAATCTGTTCGCCAACCACGTGTATTACTTCGGCGATCAGCACCACGACATCACCCTGGGACCGCAGCGCGCGGCGCGCATCAACCCGTGCCGCACCGCGCTTACCAATGGCCTGCCGATGGCGATCCATTCCGACACCCCGGTGACGCCGCTCGCACCGCTGTTCACCGCGGCCTGCGCCGTGAACCGCACCACCGAGAGCGGCCGCGTGCTGGGCGCCGGCGAGTGCATCGCAGTCGACGAGGCGCTGCGGGCGATTACGCTCGGCGCCGCGTGGACGCTGAAGTTGGAACACGAAGTCGGCTCGATCAGCCCCGGTAAGCGCGCCGACTTCGCGGTGCTCGCCAACGACCCGCTGGAAGTGGCGCCGTCCGACCTCGGCGGCATCGAAGTGCTCGGCACCGTGTCCGGCGGGACGCACTTCAGCGCGTGACATGACGATCCCGCGGACCGTGGCACCGTCCGAGCTCGGCGGCATCGAGGCGCTCGGCAACCGTGTGCGGCGGCACACCTTTCAGCGCGTGACATGGCGATCCCGCTGACCGTAGTGAGCGGCTACCTCGGCGCCGGCAAAACGACGCTGATCAACCGCGTCGTCTCCGGCGCGCAGACCGAGCGCCTGTGCGTGATCGTCAACGATTTCGGCGAACTCAGTATCGACGCGGAGATCCTGCGCCGCAGCGACGGCCTGACCCTGCCGCTCGCGAACGGCTGCGTGTGCTGTTCAGCGGTGTCCGGGCTGTACACCGCGCTCGACACCGCGCTCGGCACGGCGCCCGAGCGCATTGTGATCGAAGCCAGCGGCGTGGCCGACCCGGCACGGCTGGCCGCGGTGGCGGCGGCGGAGCCCGAGCTCGAGCCGGGGGGTGTGTTCACCATCGCGGATTGCACGACATTCGCGGCGGACATCGGCGATGCGCTCAAAGGCCCCGACATCCTCCGCCAGGTGCGCGCCGCGAGTGCGGTCCTGTTATCGCGCTGCGATGTCGCCGCCGCCGGTGCCATCGCGCACGTGCGCGAACTGATCTCGGTGCTCGCGCCCGGCGCACCGGTGACGCGGTCGGACCGCGTCACGGCGCTCGCGCACCTGGCCGCGCTGCCCGGTGACACCGCCGCCGTCTCCGCCATCGAGGATAGCGGCGAGCACCATGCCGACGAGCGCTACGCCTCGTGCTCGATACGCTGCGGTGAGCTCAACGACCTAGACGGCTTCATCGCCGCCGTGCGCTCCATCCAGCCGCCACTGCTGCGCCTCAAGGGTCTGGTGCTGCTGCAAGGCGCGTCCGCGCCGGTGCTCCTGAATTTCGAACATGGCAGAGCACGCTGCGAACCGGTGGCGCTGGCCAGCCCCCTGACGCAGACCCTAATCACCGCAGTATTTCCACGCGACGACGGCGAACCGGATCTCGAATCACTAGTCCAGCGTCATCTTTCATAACGACCCACCGAACCCCGCTCACCTACGTAAGCATGTCATTGCGAGCGAAGCGTCGAAGGCACGCAGCGAGCAAAAAAGTCGGTGCTCAGCAGTTTGTAATGTCTGGTTATTGTTTGTGCGCTTCCATGTACGTTCGCAGCACCGCATTGATACGAGTTTGATACCCCTTTCCCTGTTTTCGAAACCATTCCAGCACATCGGAGTCGAGGCGCACGGTGATGCTCGATTTTTTCGACGGCATTCGAAGTTCTGCGGACTTAAAGAACTCCGGATCAAGCGGCGGGATATCCGCTGTATCGATTTTGGAACCGCCCAGGGTATTCGCTTTATCCCAATCGGTCTTTGATCGTTTCTTCGAAGGCTTTGCGCTCATGATTCAGTGTTTTTCTCAAGGAGATGATGCGGATGAGTTCGCCGTCGCTGCGCTCCGTAAATGCAACAACCGCGCAGATGGTTTCAAGGAAACCGATTCCAATCCATCTCGGTTCGCCATAGCCGCCCCGCGTGTCAAGCCGGCTCAACATCGGACCTTCGAACAGGATAGGGGCGTCGCGGAAATCCAATCCATGTTTCCGAAGATTCTCCTTATCTCTTCGACTCATCCCATTCGAAGTCCATAGCCCAAATGTAGTTACATTATGTAATTACGTCAACTATGTCATTCTGAGCGGCAGCGCTTGTGCCCGCGCAGCAGGGTAAAGGATCTTCTCTTATGTCATCCTGAGCGTTAATCATGTCATCCTGTATATAAAGTTGTCATCCTGAGGCGCGAAGCGCCGAAGGATCTTAACGTCCCTAACGCGCCCCAATCACCCAACCCTCGCCGTAATTATCTCCGACGGTATCACCCCTTTAACAAACTCCCTCTCAACCCCCACAAACCCCGCCTGCCCCACAAACTCCCCCATCAACACCGGCCGGCAAGCCCCCATCACATTCAACACAAACGACCCCGGCAACCCCCCATACAACCGCTCATACCAACTCACCCTTTCATCATCCCTCTTGCTCATATTCAACAACACCAACCGCCCGCCCGGTTTCAGCACCCGGTGAAACTCCGCCAGGATGCCGGGGATGTCCGCAAACGGAATCAGATCGAGCATGTAAGCGTTGTACAACACATCAAACGTGCCGTTATCAAAATCCAGCTCCCGCGCATCGCCCTCACGCAGATCGAAATTGTCATACCCCGCCGCCTCCAGCGTACGCCGTGCGAGCGCCAACATCCCCGGCGCGGCATCGACGCCGCAGGCGATGTTGTTCCGGTCAATCCGCTTCACAATCTCCAGGAACGCGCGCCCCGGCCCCACCGCCACTTCCAGGACTTTGTCTGAGGATTCAATCTTCGCCTTGGCAATCGCGCGCCGGTGATTGCGGAACTCAAACGGCGCAACCAGCTTGCCGTACAGCCAGCTGCGCCGATCATAGGCGCGTTGGATCTGCTCCGGGTCAAATGGGCGTGCATCAATCATGGTTGTCTATTCCATCCTTCGATCTTATCTGTCCCTGATAGGATCTCATGCTTTATTTATGTCGTCACGCGATTTTGCCGCGAACGGGGGCAGGGTATAATTCGTGTTGCGGGACGAGACGAAATTATAAACCTGCTCAAAAACAATCGTGCAGAACTCGATCGGCTCGGCGTCAAGGATATCGGTATTTGGTTCGGTCGCCAGAAATCAAATCACCGCTGACAGTGACGTGGACGTATTGGTTGAATTCAAAAGCACGCCCAACTTTGATCGATATATGGGCCTGAAATTCTATCTGGAAGAACTTCTACAGCGACGCATCGATCTGGTCACTCGAAGTGCACTGAAGCCGCGAATGCGCCCAAAGGTGGAGCGAGAGGCCATCCGTATCGCGTGATCGGTATCTGCATCCCGACGATATAAGAGCGGCTCGTAGCAAAGTCATAACCACGGCTGACGGAAGCGATCCCAGAGCTGACGATCTCCCCGCGGAATTGTTCCACCCGGAATCCAGCCGCATCGACGCCCGTCGTATTGCGACAATGTTCGGCCTTCCTCTCGCCAAATTAGCCAGGACCCTTGGGCACAGCCCGCAAGCAATTCTTAAAAACCCCGATGCAGAGAGTCTTCAGGATCAACTCTCCGTATTCGTTCGTATTGCCACGGTACTATTGTCGTTGTTTGGCTCCGCACGAAAGTCCCGCATCTGGTTGAATGCACCCAATCCGGACCTCGATAAGAAACGACCAATGGAGTTGCTGGAGCGCGGTAAAGCGGAAATTATCGCCGCAATGCTGGAGGACGCTGTACTCGGGCACCCTGCTTGATGTTGCCCAAACCGCGACATGAAGAATCTTGTAGTGGCAAGACGCCGGGTGTGTCTTGCTAGCCCAACGCCCCCGAACTCTTTTCGCGTCTTCTCAATTGCCGGGAAATCTATCGCTGACAGACGGTTGGCGGTACCCGGTAGATCAGTACTGGCAAGCACGAACCTGCATCGCGGACCCGCGCGGCGGCGTACGCGGCGTGATCCCGGAGAAGCAGAAGTACTGAAGGGCCCATTGGAAGTCTGTTACACAAACCTTCGCTTTCCAAATCTTGGTTGGCGATGCTTATCCGAGATCCGCCGTCGTCCCACTGCAAGCATAGAGATGTTTCAGGGTCTTAGTTCGGTTAGTGCCCAGCCTGTGTAAAAAGTCCTACTCGATGGGACAATGCCCCACATCAGGTGCGAAGTGATCTCAGGTTAGTTGTGATCTCCCATATGAAAGTATGAATATCAAAAAGCCAAACGTAAATTTACCACTTTGTTTTTTGATTTCGAGTTTTGACACAGGTGCGCCGGGAGACCGGCAAGGAGTAGGAGGTGCAAGTCCTCTACGATGAAGGAATAGCGAACCACATCGGCCCCGAGCCGTGCGCAGGCATC
>CAMYNX010000194.1 GCA_947259875.1 uncultured Gammaproteobacteria bacterium
ACCTATACCCAACGGTTCAAACCCGACGCCGTCATCGATATTGCCACACTTACCGGCGCGTGTGTCGTCGCCCTGGGCAAACACGCGAGCGGCTTGATGGGCAACGATCAAGACCTGATCGAGGAACTTCTGGAAGCCGGTGAAAACAGCCTCGATCGTGCCTGGCCGTTGCCGCTGTGGGACGAATATCAACCTCAGCTCGACAGTAATTTCGCGGATATGGCGAACATTGGAGGGCGCTACGCAGGTGCCATTACCGCAGCATGTTTCTTGTCTCGATTTACCGAAAAATGCAAATGGGCGCATCTGGACATCGCAGGAACTGCGTGGCGGGAAGGCGATCAAAAGGGCGCCACTGGACGTGTGGTCCCGCTATTGACTCAGTTTTTGATTAATCGCTGCGGCTGACGCCTGCCGGTACGTATCATGCCGCGGGTTGATTTTTATGTGCTTACCAACAACGTAACCGAGGGCAAGCTGCGGTTTACGTGCCGTTTGGCGAACAAGATCTATACTTTGGGTAAGTCGGCGTATATTCAGGCAGCCAGCGAGGATCAGGCAAAGCGACTGGACGATTTGATGTGGACCTTTGACCAAAGCAGTTTCCTCCCGCATCAAAGGCATGGGGATTCGGACACCGATGAACCACAGGCACCGATTATGATTGGCCATCAGCCGCCACCGGAGGTTCAATCAGCGGACGTCTTGATCTCCTTGCTGGAGAACGCTCCCGTCTATGCAGATCGCTTCGATCGTGTGGCAGAATTAGTGGATAATGACCCTCGAGACAAACAGTCAGGCCGGGAACGATTCCGACATTATCGAGACAAAGGTTTCGAATTAGAGACCCATCAAGTTTCCGTTTAATACCATGTTCTTTCGCCGCAAGAAACAGCCGGACACGGATCAGACGGTGCTCACCGAAACGCTGCGCTCCCTCGAGGATCTTATCGCCGAGACGCCCAAACCGACGCCCACGGACACCGACACCGGCCAAACAGCCGTTGCTGCTGAACCCCACGAGGCCAGCAATCAACCTGATCCGGACCGCGAGGGTAGACTTGATTACCCGGGACACTCCGACGTGACGGAGGACGATCAAATGCCCGACATCACCGTTGACGACGACGTACCGGCGCTAACCAATGTGGTGTATATGCCGATACCACGCATCACAGCCGCAGATAGGACCGCCGCACACCGGTCGTCGTCAATCGATACTGCGCGCCAGACAATAGCAAAGGAGCTGGTTAATGCCGTGGAGGATCGCCTCGACACCAATGGCCAACCGCTGCACACCGACCTGGCTCAGGATCTACAGAATGCCGTGTCAGCATCCTTAGAGGATTGGTCAATCCGCACTCAGGAAATTCTACTCAAGCGTTTTACCCCGCCGACCAAGAAATAACAGAGCGTTTCGTTACACCGACGCGGGGCACCCCACGCCTCAATCCCTAAACCTATGCTCCTGCCTCGCGTATAATGCGCCTGCTTGCGTCAATCACTCCCGGATTGACCCGAAGTCAGGGACCTAATCCACATGTTGCACCAAAGCGGCAAAGAAAAGAGCTAATGTTGTTTGGAATAAAGAACTCGACCAATACCCGATGTGAGAGTTTGTGCGCGAGTATGCGCCTATCCGGGCTCTGGCTCGAACGCCTGCACTTGCGCTTCACTCAACGCATAACTACAGCTATGCATTTCGCTCCAGCCCGGCATCCAGCCGCCCCGCCCTGCGACTACGCGCAGTGCAAGTCCCCGCGCCATCATCCGGGATCCTTGGTGCATATGCGGACTAACTCTGTATGACATCACAACTGAACAAGACATACGATCCAAGTACCATTGAGACTCAGATCTACGAGCGCTGGGAGCAAGGCGGTTGGTTTGCTCCGTCAGGTAATGGTCCAGCTTATTGCATCATGATTCCGCCACCGAACGTTACCGGCAGTCTGCATATGGGTCATGCGTTTCAAGATACGATCATGGATACGCTGATACGGTACCATCGAATGCGCGGACACCGCACACTGTGGCAAGCAGGCACCGATCACGCCGGCATCGCCACGCAAATGGTGGTCGAACGCCAGCTCGAGGGCGAAGGCCGTACGAGGCTGGAACTTGGCCGCGAGGCATTCGTCGCGCGCGTCTGGGACTGGAAAGAACATTCCGGCGGCACGATCACCCAGCAGCTGCGCCGCATGGGGGCATCGTTGGACTGGGACCGCGAGCGTTTCACCATGGACGAAGGTTTGTCCGCAGCGGTGCAAGAGGTATTCATCCGTTTATACGACGAGGGATTAATCTATCGTGGTAAACGACTGGTGAATTGGGACCCGGTGCTGCATACCGCGATCTCCGACCTCGAAGTAATAGCAGATGAACAGGACGGTAAGCTGTGGCACCTTCGTTATCCTTTCGTCGACGATCCCGACCGCTACCTCACTGTCGCGACAACAAGACCGGAGACGATGTTGGGGGACACCGCGGTTGCGGTACATCCGGACGATAAACGCTACCAGGAATTGATTGGTCGACAGGTCGAGCTGCCGTTGACCGGTCGACACATTCCGGTGATCGCCGACACCTACGTAGACCCGGAATTTGGTTCCGGCTGCGTGAAGATAACCCCGGCCCACGATTTCAACGATTATGAAATCGGGTTACGTCACAATCTTCCGCTCATCAATATTTTTACCGTCGACGCGTCGATTAATCTTCCCGATTCACCTTATCATGGCATGGATCGCTACCAGGCACGGGACCAGATTGTCAGGGATCTCGAATCACGGGGTTTGGTGGACAGCGTGCAATCGCATAAATTGGTTATTCCCCGTGGCGATCGGTCCCACGCAGTCATCGAGCCGTACCTCACCGATCAATGGTATGTAAACGCCAAATCCCTGGCAGAACCGGCGATTCGGGCAGTGGAAGACGGCCGTATCAAGTTTGTGCCCGAAAACTGGAGCAAAACCTATTTCGAATGGATGCACAACATTCAGGATTGGTGCATCTCTCGGCAGCTGTGGTGGGGACACCGGATTCCAGCTTGGTATGACGCCAACGGCCGGGTATTTGTGGCGCGATCGGAAGCGCAGGCATACGAACAGGCCCGCGCAATCGCGGGTCCCGATGTGGGGCTGACCCAGGACCCGGATGTGTTGGACACTTGGTTCTCCTCTGCTTTGTGGCCTTTTTCCACCCTGGGCTGGCCTGATCAAACCCCGGAACTGCAGACCTTCTACCCCACCAACGTGTTGGTCACCGGATTCGATATTATTTTCTTTTGGGTCGCCCGAATGATCATGATGGGACTCAAATTCATGGACGATGTCCCGTTCCACGAGGTGTATGTTCACGGTCTGGTTCGCGACGGCCATGGTAAAAAGATGTCCAAGTCGAAAGGCAATATCCTCGATCCATTGGACTTGTTAGACGGGATTGATCTCGACAACTTGATAAAAAAACGCACCACGGGACTGATGCAGCCGAAAATGGCGCCGCGCATCGAGAAAGCGACGCGCCTGGAATTCCCAAAAGGTATCGAAGCGTTTGGGACCGACGCGCTTCGGTTTACCTTCGCGTCGCTGGCATCCACCGGCCGTAATATCAATTTTGACTTGGGCCGTATCGAGGGCTATCGGAACTTTTGCAATAAGCTCTGGAATGCAGCCAGATACGTGTTGATGAACACTGAAGATCAAGATTGCGGTCAACACGGCGGCGAACTGAAATCCAACCTGGCTGACCGCTGGATAATCTCCCGTTTACAACTGGTGGAAGATCAGGTCGAACGGGCAGTACAAGACTACCGGCTCGATAACATGGCCAAGGCACTATACACCTTCGTTTGGGATGAGTTTTGCAGTTGGTATCTTGAACTGTCCAAAGTGGTGTTGAACTCAGATCAAGCGTCCGGCGCGGCACACCGCACTACCCGGCGCAACCTGGTCCGCGTACTAGAGGCCACGCTACGCCTGTTACATCCGATCATGCCTTTTATTACCGAAGAAATTTGGCACCAGGTGGCGCCACTCGCTGGGAAACACGGCGATACGATCATGACCCAGCCCTATCCCAGGAGTGAGGCTGAAAAAATCGACCAGGCAGCGCTACAGGAGATGCAGTGGGTTCAAGGTGTAATTACTGGCATACGCAATCTCCGCGGTGACAGGAATATCGAGCCCGGTAAAAAACTCCCGGTGCTGTTGCAAGGCGGCGATGATCAGGATTGGGACTACCTGGACAGAAACCGGGATTACCTGCTGCAACTCGGTCGCCTCCAAAGTGTTGACAAAATCAGTGCCGGACAGGTGGTCCCCAAGTCCGCCATGTCGCTGGTGGGTCAGTTGAAGGTACTGGTGCCCCTGGGTGAAGTGATCGACAAACAAGCCGAAGTAGAAAGACTCACCAGGGAGTTGGAAAAATTTCGCAAAGACCTGACGCGCGCGAACGGGAAATTAGACAACCCCCGTTTTGTCGACAAGGCCCCCAAACAAGTGGTGGACAAGGAACGGCAACGGGTCACCGAGATCAACCTCGCTATCGACAAGCTCAAGGCCCAGTTGGACGAGGTTCGTGGGCTCCCCTGAATACTCGCGCCATGACTAAGCCAATTTTGGTGATCGGAAACAAAAACTACTCGTCATGGTCAATGCGGCCCTGGTTAGCGTTGAGATATCTGAACATCGACTTCGAGGAAGTTCGAATCCCGTTGTTCACACCCGGCTACAAGGAAAAACTACGCGCTTATTCATCAGCAGGTCTGGTACCGATATACCGGAAGGGGGATATCACGATCTGGGATTCATTGGCGATCCTCGAACACCTGGCAGAGCGACACCCGCAACTGTGGCCAAAGGAGCCCAACGCTCGAGCCACGGCACGCGCAGTGAGCGCCGAGATGCACGCCGGATTTCAATCATTACGCACACATCTTCCGCTCAATTGCCGCGCCCGAGGCCGTCACATTCCGTTCACGGAGAACGTCAACAAAGACATCTGTCGTATTACGGAAATCTGGGAGCAATGCCGCAACCTGCACCGGTTCAAAGGGCCCTGGTTATTCGGTAGGTTTTCCATCGCCGATACGATGTATGCACCGGTAGCATCGCGTTTCGTCACTTACAGTGTGGCCACCGGAGACACCGTCCAAGAATATATTGATGCGCTGATGAAAGATGCCAATGTAGCGCGATGGATGGCGGAAGCAGCGGCTGAGGAAGAAACAATCGATGCCTATGAAAACATTGGAAAACCATGATGGCATCGATGTCGTCCCCTGCGCTACGGGGATTTGTTTACTAAGGTACCTGACTCGGGTCAGCCTAATGGTTTACCATATACCAAACAAAAGGACACAATAACTTAGAAATGAAGCTATCTGACAATGTATTGCAGCGTGACAGGCGTATCGCGTTTTTTAGAGGCTTTCTAAAGCGCCCCGCCGAAGTTGGCTCATTAATCCCAAGTTCCCGTTTTCTCGAGCGTCGCATCGTTGATTTGGCGCACGCAAGATCCGCAAAGGCTATCGTGGAGCTAGGACCCGGCACCGGCGGAACGACCCGCGCCTTGTTGCGGTCCATGCCGTCCGACGCGGTCCTGCTCACCATCGAGATAAATCCGAGATTCCACAACATTATCTCCGCTATCCGAGATTCGAGATTGATCGCCCATCGAGGTTGTGCGGGTGATCTCGTGGATATTGTGTCGGGCTACGGAATTGATCCTGTCGATGCGGTTGTGTCCGGTATTCCGTTTTCGATTATTAAACCGGAGTTCGGACGCACGATAATCCAATCGATATCCGATTTGCTCACGCAAGATGGCCGATTCGTCGCTTATCAATTTCGCGATCGTGTCAACAGCCTTGGCCGCGAAGTGTTGGGACCAAGCCGGGTCCAACTGGAACTGCTGAATATTCCACCGGTGCGCGTGTACAGCTGGACAAAAAACGGTCATTTACGATTGGACTGATCGCCATACCCATGGCCGATCTCTAACCCCCATATTGCACCAAGGATCTTGGATGATGGCACCGGGACTTGTGCTGCGCGGAGTTCCCCTGCTGTGCGGGGACGAGCGCCGCGTTGGAACTATGAAGAAAATGGGGCCTGAATTTAATTCAGCCCCGACTGGCACTTACTTGACACTGAATAAGAGCTGAAAGGGCTGAAGCGAGGGAGAATTGCCGGGCTCGGCGCCAGCAAGGATGCTGGCGCCGAGCCTACACGGATGTATTTACGGCGTGTCCGGGGAATTATTACTCGGTTGGTGTGGCGTTAACCGGTAACCATGTGCCACTCAATTCAGGCTTTGTTTTTTTGAGTGAAGCGCACGTTAAGGTCAGGCAAAGAGCGTCGCACCGGGCATTGATCGAACTCCTTACTCGCAACAACATTAGCTCTTTTCTATGCCGCCTTGGTGAAATATACGCGTCAAGTAGCTCAAACCGACGACCGCTGCGGTTTCCACTCTGAGAACATGGACGCCCAGTGAGATGGGCAGTGCCCCCAGCGAGCGTAGTGTGGCGATTTCTTGCGCCGTAAAGCCACCCTCCGGACCAATCAGTAGCGTTACTTCGTCTTCGGGCACGTCAATGGCGGTGATGGGTTTTCCCGTTGTATGCGCCACAAAGCTTCCGACGTGGTTCGGCTGCATGTTACCGACGAATTCTTCCGGTGTCTTGGGGTCATGAATCTCCGGCAAGTAAGGTTGAC
>CAMYNX010000195.1 GCA_947259875.1 uncultured Gammaproteobacteria bacterium
GGAAGCCATTCGGCTGGTAGAAGTTATTCATGGAGACCGTGCTGAGCAAACCATCCCGGAGCCGGCACAACTGCAAAACGTCTCATGAGGTTTTCGGATAGGGACGGCGACGACGTCAACATCAATCTGACACCACTCATTGATGTGGTATTCCTGCTATTAATTTTTTTCATGGTGTCGACTACCTTCTCTAAGGAATCGCAACTCAAAATTCAACTTCCGCAGTCCTCTGACCAACCCAACCAAGCACAAGACAATCTGGTGGAAATCCAGATCAGCGCGAAGGGCTTGTACGCGGTCAAAGGCCCTGATGATGACGCCGCAAAGGAATTGATCAACACTACCCGCGAGACCTTGATGCGCGCGCTGAAGCAAGCCACGCAAGGACGTAAGGAGTTAGTGACGGTGATCCGGGCCGACCGACGAACACCTCACGAATCGGTGATCACCGCTATGGACATCACCCGACGACTTGGATATACCAACATTACATTTGCAACCCAACAATCCCTCGAGAACACTGAAAACCCGTGAGCGCCGAGGCTACCCCGCGCGGTAGCGCCCAACTCTATATCAGGTTACTCAGACATGTCCTGCCATATAAGGGCGTGTTCGCCATTGCGATTGTCGCGATGATTTTTACGGCAGTAACCGAGACTTCCTTTGCGGCGTTACTCAAACCGATCATGGATCGAGGATTCGTAGGTCCTGACCCGGATTTCATCAGGATGATCCCGTGGTTGTTAATCGCCGTGCTGTTGGGGCGCGCGATTTCCGGTTTTATCGCCAGTTACACGATGGCCTGGGTGGGACGACGGATCGTATACGACCTTCGCCAACGCATGTTCGAGAGATTGGTCTATCTGCCATCCGGTTTCTATGATGACCGCTCTTCGGCAACATTGGTTTCCAAACTTATCTACGACGTAGAGCAAGCGTCGACTGCAACTACCGATGCGCTGACGTTAATGATCAAGGATACACTTACTGTGATCGCGTTACTTGGCTGGATGTTCTATTTGGATTGGCAACTGACACTCGTCTTTATCTTGTTCGCCCCGTTGGTCGCATATGGCGTGAAGACCGCCGCCGATAAATTCCGCAAGACCAGTGAACGAATACAGGATTCGGTGGGCGGCATTGGCCACGTTGCAAAAGAAGCCATCATTGGACAACGGGTGGTTAAAACTTTTGGCGGACAAGACTACGAAATCGACGGCTTCCAACGCGCCAACAATAGGAACCGGCAACAATCAATGAAAAAAGCCGCCGTATCGGCCGCGATGTATCCCATGGTCTTGCTGTTCGTCGGTGTGGCGATTGCTGTCGTGATCTATCTTGCCATCAATCGTCCTGCGCCAAACTCGATTTCTGCGGGGACATTTGTGAGTTATCTAGGTGCGGTGTTGATGATCATGTCGCCGTTGAAACACCTTGCCAAAGTTAACGAAAAGATCCAAATGGGCGTCGCAGCGGCGAACAGCATCTTCACGCTCATAGATGAACCTGAGGAACAGGACCGCGGGGCAAAGACGATCGATGACGCGCGCGGTCATATTCAATACCGCAACGTGTCGTTTCGGTACCAGCGTTCAAATCATAATGTGCTGGAAAATCTGTCCTTTGAAGTGAAGCCGGGCCAGGTTGTTGCGCTGGTCGGCTCTTCCGGCACTGGCAAGTCCACAATAGCGTCTTTGTTATTAGGATTTTATCGCCCCGACAGCGGTGAAATCTTGTTGGATGGCATCGACACTCGAGAGATTTCATTACAGAGCCTGCGCCGAAACATGGCCATTGTTACCCAGGAGACCATCCTGTTCGACGACACCATACGCAACAACATCGTGTATGGCTACGAAGGGGAGGTATCGGAGTCCAGGCTGCGCAATGCGGTTGAGGCGGCCCATGTCACGGAATTCACCGGCCGGCTATCGCACGGACTGGATACGCTGGTGGGAGAACAGGGCATACGTCTATCGGGGGGGCAACGCCAACGCATATCGATTGCCAGGGCGCTGTTCAAGGATGCGCCAATTCTGGTGTTCGATGAAGCAACGTCGTCGTTGGACTCGGTGTCCGAGCGGTTGGTTAGAGAGGCGACGGAAAAACTGCTTGCCAATCGAACGACATTGGTGATCGCGCACCGATTATCCACCATCGAGCATGCAGACCGCATTTTGGTGCTGGAAGGGGGTCATATCCTGGAATCGGGCCGGCATCGCGAGCTCATCGCCAAAAAAGGCAGCTATGCCCAGCTATACGAATCTCAAATGCTCGATAAGGGGCGGCTTGCCGTTTAAATGAAGCCAAGCTAAGTAAATTGGAGAATCTTAATGTTGCCATTTCATGGAAGTGACACTACGGAGCTCTCCGCTACGTACCATGAATAGTGGCGGGGCGCTTTGGTGCAATATGCAGGCTCTACTCAGCTCGCGTCTACGGGCCGACTGGCAACGACGAGGCACGCTGGCGTGGCTACTGCTGCCGTTAGGGCTCGTCTACGGCGCGGTGGCGCGTCTGCGGCGTGCGCTGTATAGAGCAGGTTGGCTGCACACGCAACGTTTCCCGGTGCCGATTATCGTGGTGGGAAACGTTACTGTTGGGGGTTCCGGTAAGACACCGCTGGTAATCGGTCTGGTCAATCACCTCAAGGCGCGAGGGTATCGGCCAGGAGTGGTCAGCCGTGGCTATCGGGGGGCAGCGAAGACGTGGCCACAAAATGTGAACGCGGACAGTGCCGCCTCTGATGTCGGTGACGAACCGGTCATCATTGCCCGGCGTACGCATTGTCCAGTGGTGGTCGATCCAGACCGGTGTCGAGCGGTAACCCGCTTGCTCGAGGAATTTCAATGCGACGTGGTGGTATCCGACGATGGGCTGCAACACCATCGGTTGGGAAGATGCCTGGAGATACTGGTAGTTGACGGTATCCATCGCTTCGGAAACGGCTTTTACCTGCCCGCGGGACCGTTGCGCGAACCTACAATGCGCGTGAATAGTGTTGATTTGATTGTCTGTAACGGCGGTCAGCCAACAAAAGGCGAGTACGGCATGCGTTTGCTGCCACAAACCCTTACCCGGGTCGCGGATCTTTCGACGCAGGCGGATGCGGAGTCGTTTGTGGACCACAAAGTACACGCGGTGGCCGGGATCGGTCATCCCAACCGTTTTTTCCACGACTTGCAACGCCTTGGCCTGGCGGCGCATGAGCACGCATTTCCCGATCATCACGCGTTTGTGGCGGCGGACTTTGAATTCGGCGATGATCTGCCGGTCATTATGACCGAGAAAGATGCGGTAAAATGCAAGGCCTCGAGAGTGTGATGATCGACAAGAAACTGCTTGATATCCTGGTATGCCCCGTGACCAAGGGACCGCTGATCTATGACAAGGAAAAATCGGAGTTGATTAGCAAATCCGCTAGGTTGGCTTATCCTATCCGGGATGGGATCCCGATTATGCTCGAAGATGAAGCCAGGCCGCTAAACGAGGATGAATGGACCGGTTAGCGAGTCCACGTGAATGGAGTTTGACGTCTTTATACCGGCCCGCTACGGGTCGCGCCGATTGCCTGGAAAACCCTTGATCGAGATCAGGGGTAAACCCCTGATCCAATACGTTTACGAGTGCGCCCGCTCTAGCTCAGCAACGCGGGTGATCGTAACCACCGATGATGAGAGGATTGTCAAGGCCGTGCGCGAATTCGGTGGTGAGGTATATGTGACACACGCCGAGCATTCCACCGGAACGGACCGTATCGCTGAAGCAGTCGATGCGCTGGACTTGGCGGATGATCGCATCGTAGTGAACGTCCAAGGGGACGAACCGCAAATGCCGGGATCGTTAATCGATGACGTAGCACGCACGTTAGTGGATCATCCCCAGTCGGTCATGTCCACTGCGTGCCACCCACTCGCCGCCAGCAACGATCAAAATGACCCCAACGTAGTTAAAGTGGTGACCGATGCAGATGGATGGGCACTTTATTTCTCTCGGGCGCCGATTCCTTGGTCTCGAGAAAACCAGACTATCCGCGCTCAGCACCATATCGGCATCTATGGATATCGTGTAAGTCTACTGAAGACTTTTACCCGATGGGAACGCAGTGATCTGGAGCACATCGAGCAACTCGAACAGCTCCGCGTGCTGTATCATGGGGGACGGATTATTGTCCACCACACGGCGGCGGCACCGGGCATCGGTGTTGATACACGCGAAGATCTCGTAAAATTTGAACAATCCTTAGCTTCGATTTGAGTACTGACATGGTTAGAGTGCTGTTCGTTTGTTTGGGCAACATTTGCCGCTCCCCGACGGCGGAAGGCGTGTTTCGTAAATTGGTAACGGAGCAAGGTATGGAACGCACCATCGATATCGATTCCGCTGGGACCCACGCCTATCACATCAATGAGCCGCCGGATCAGCGTGCCGTGCAAGCCGCCGCATACCGTGAAATTGATCTCACACGCATCCGCGGCCGAAAAGCCACTCTCAAGGATTTCGATCACTTCGATTACCTGTTGGCGATGGACGAGGAAAATAAGCACAACTTACTGAGCATTGCCCCGTCTGATCTAGCCCATAAAGTCCGTTTATTGATGGAATTCTCCAACAGTTTCAATGAACGAGAGGTCCCTGACCCCTATTGGGGAGGCGCGTCGGGTTTCGATCGTGTGCTTGATATGATCGAAGACGCGTCGCGGGGCTTGTTGGCAGATATTCGCGCACGTTATCAACTATGAATCATGTCGATTGCGCGGATCGAAATAGATGTCGGCGCGCAGCGGCTAATGGCTTACGATCGGCACACCAAACTGGTGTTCGACCGTCGCATATCCACTGCCAAGCACGGGTTGGGTGAACAACTGGGCAGCGAGTGCACCCCCCGGGGAAACCACGTCATACGGGCTAAGATCGGTTTTGGCTACCCCCCGAATACGGTCTTCGAGGGCCGCCGGCCGACTGGCGAAATGTATTCGCCGCAGCTTCGCGGGCGTTATCCTGATCGGGACTGGATTCTGACCCGAATCTTGTGGTTGAGCGGCACCGAACGTGGTTTCAATCGATTGGGCATGGTCGATACGATGCGCCGCTATATCTACATCCATGGCGCCCCGGATGAGGACCCGATGGGGCAACCGAGCTCCCACGGATGCATAAAAATGCGTAACCGTGACGTTATCGAGCTATTCGACAGAGTACCGGCCGGCACGCCGGTATCAATACACGCTTGATTAGCGCCGACCCCGGCCCATGAGGTGCTAAACCATGGCATTTGATCTACCCCTGGGACCGGTGATGCTGGATCTGGAAGGCGATACCGCGCTCACTGTGGGAGACAAAAAGCGCCTGCAACACCCCCTGGTCGGTGGGGTAATATTGTTTAGCCGTAATTACGTGCACATAGATCAACTTGGCGAGTTGACGCGGCAAATCCATGCGCTGCGGTCACCGCCATTGCTGGTTGCCGTAGACCAGGAGGGTGGACGGGTGCAACGATTCCGCCGTGGATTTACCCATCTGCCAAGCGCCCGCGAATATGGTGCACTCTATGACCATGATCCGGTCGAGGGGTTAGACGCCGCGCATCGGATGGGCGCAATTATGGCAAGCGAGTTAATCGCGGTGGGCGTGGACCTCAGCTTCGCCCCGGTTCTGGATGTCGCGCAAGCAAAAAGTGAGGTGATTGGCGATCGCGCTTTTCACTCCGATCCCCAAGTTGTATCCCGGCTCGCGGGGGCTTTTGTCTCCGGTATGGGGGAGGCAGGCATGGCGGCGGTGGGCAAGCACTTTCCGGGACATGGCGCGGTAAGCGGCGACTCACATGTATGCCTGCCGTGC
This sequence comes from uncultured Gammaproteobacteria bacterium, assembly GCA_947259875.1. Classification (GTDB taxonomy): domain Bacteria; phylum Pseudomonadota; class Gammaproteobacteria; order Arenicellales; family JAANXG01; genus CALZGZ01. Next base: position 5,842 of record CAMYNX010000195.1, read on the forward strand.
GATCACCGCACGCTCATCGACCTCAAAACGTGCGATCTCGTACCGTATCGTGACTTAGTAGATAGGCTAGGGGGCGTCATGACTGCGCATGTGTTATTCGATGCCGTGGACGAACACACACCTACGTACTCCCGGCTATGGATAAACGACGTGTTGCGTGGCGAGCTAGGGTTCAAGGGTGTCGTTTTTAGTGATGATTTGATTATGCAAGGCGCCGACACCGTTCACGACATCGTCGATCGTGCCCGTACCGCGCTGGATGCCGGATGCAACATGATATTGGTTTGCAACGATCTGACTTCGGTTGACAGAATCTTGTCTAGCTTACAGGCAACGATGAACCTGCTGTCTTATGAATTGTGGAGCAACTTGCGAAAACCCATAATATAAGTCCAAATCAATCAGCTCGTTCCATGTATTCTCCGGTGTCAGTATTAACCTTGATCTTATCACCAATGTTAACAAACGCAGGAACGGTAACGCGCAAACCAGTCTCGAGTTCGGCGGGTTTACCGGAACCCGCCGCGGTCTGACCTTTTACGACACCTTCGGTGTCTACGACCTCTAGTATCACCGTGGCCGGCAATTCAATACCGATTGGAGAATCGTTGTGAAAATTGACTTGGACCTCGGTGTTAGGGAGCAGATAACGGGACATCTCCACCAGATCTTCAGAGGGTATATTCATTTGTTCGTAGGTTTCGTTGTCCATGAACACATAGCTGTCACCGTCTGCATAAAGAAACTGCATTTTCCGCGGTTCCACGTGGGCTTTTTCCAAGGTATCCACAGACCGGAATCGCTCATTTAGTTTGGTTCCGCCGGTGATCTCCTTCATTTCGAGTTGAATAAAGGCTCCACCTTTACCGGGTTTGACATGACCTTTTTTCAACACGCGCCACAATTTGCTTTGATGTTCAATAAGATTACCGACGCGAACGTCAAACGCGGATATTTTCACCGTCAACATCCCCTATGGATTGACAAACGCCCGCATTCTAGTGATATCCATACATTGCAGCAACCGCTGTTCTATTGCGAATAAGGTAATTTCGTCCATCGACGGTTGTTTAAATGTATGGATAATTAAATGATGCCAGATAACAGCTGGTTCAACGAACAATGCATGCAATGCGGGCGCCTTGCCGCTTATCTGCGGCAGGTACGTCACGAGCATCCGGCCTATCACTGTAAACCTGTGCCACCATTCGGTGATGCCCAGGCCAGTTTCGTCATCGTCGGTTTGGCTCCGGGTAAACATGGAGCCAACGCTTCGGGCCGGCCGTTCACCGGCGACCATGCTGGCATCTTGCTATACGAAACATTGTTTCGATTCGGTTTTTCCAATCAACCCGAATCACATGATCAAAACGATGGACTGAAGTTACGAAACTGCCGGATTACCAATGCTGTGAAATGTCTGCCGCCAGAAAATCGTCCGGTGCACGATGAAATCGTAAACTGCAACGCTTATCTCGCAGCCGAGATCAATGATATGCGCTCAGGAAATGTTGTGTTGGCGCTGGGGACGATCGCACATAATGCAGTATTAAGGGCTCTCAACTTGAAACAATCACAATTTAAGTTTAGCCATGGTTGCCATCATCGGCTCCCGAATGGACTCAATCTGATAGACAGTTACCATTGCAGCAGATACAACACCCAGACCCGGCGGTTGACGCCGACGATGTTCGACCAAGTATTCGAGACCGCGCGTCTGTTGGTGCGCAGCGGTTGATGACATGGATAAATTCGACGCCAAATCGTTTATTGATAGTCTCAGCCACGCGCCGGGGGTTTATGAGATGTTCGATGGCAACGGGACCCATCTTTATGTGGGCAAGGCCAGCAATCTTAAAAACCGAGTGGCGAGCTATTTTCGTGGTTCCGGCATGCCACCAAAAACCGTTGCCATGATGCGGCATGTGGCACGCGTTGAAGTCACCGTAACGCGTACCGAAAACGAGGCGTTGTTGCTCGAGAACAACCTGATAAAAAGATTCAGACCGCGATACAACGTTGTATGGCGGGATGACAAAAGCTATCCGTACATACACCTGGACGACAGTCACCAATACCCCAGGTTGGGGTTTTACCGAGGCAATCGCCGCGAGGTCGGAAGCTTTTTTGGCCCCTATGCGAATGCGGGCGCAGTGCGTGGCACCCTTGCTCAGCTACAGAAGGTTTTTCCGCTGCGTCAATGTGAAGATACGTTCTTCCGCTCGCGCTCACGCCCATGTCTACAGTATCAGATCAAACGTTGTTCGGCGCCATGTGTGGGTCTGATAAGTCCCGAGGACTATCACGAAGACGTCAAACAGGCAGTGTTATTTCTGGAAGGAAAAGACAAGACGTTAAACACGTTTCTAGAGGGCAAGATGGAAACGGCATCAGAGCGCCTCGACTTTGAAACTGCAGCCCGTTACCGTGATCGCATTGCCGCATTGCGGCGAGTTCAAGAACATCAATATGTAGCCGGTGGCACCGGGAATGTGGATCTGGTCGCACTGCATGCCGAACAATCGATTATCGGCGCGGAAGTGGTGTTTGTGCGCGGCGGACGGCACAGTGGCAACAAGTCATTTATTCAGCCAGTCAACATCGAAAGCACGTTGCCGGCGATTATGACAACATTTCTTGCGCAGTTTTATCTCGATAAGACGGTGCCGAAGGAAATCATCGTCACACCGAAGCCCGCAGAACAAGATCTGCTGGAATATTCCTTTTCCAGGTTCGCGGGGAAAAAGGTGCGCATTGTAAGCAGCCCGCGAGGCGCCCGGTTACGCTGGTTGGAAATGGCGATGGTGAATGCCCAAGATAGTGTGCGCCGTTACGTAATGGGCCGAACAGGTATATTACGGCAACTGGAATCGTTTCGACAGTTAACAGATCTGGATCAATCTCCGACACGCATAGAATGTTTCGATGTCAGTCATACCGCTGGCGAAGCTCCGGTAGCGTCATGTGTCGTCTTCGATCAAGAGGGTGCCGTCAAATCCGAGTATCGCCGCTACAACATAAAACACATCACACCGGGGGATGACTGCGCAGCACTCACCCAGACATTGCAGCGCCGGTACCGGCATGTTCAAGATGGAGAGGGCAAGTTGCCGGACGTCATTCTCATTGATGGCGGTAAAGGACAATTAACCGCAGCAAAGTCGGTGTTGGACGAATTACAAATCGCGGGAATCACCGTTATCGGAGTGGCCAAAGGTCCGCAGCGTCAGGCCGGAATGGAGAAGTTATTCTTGTGGGGCCATAAACGGCCGACTATACTTCCCACAGATTCCTCCGCGCTGCACTTGATCCAAAAAATAAGAGACGAAGCACATCGTTTTGCGATATCTGGACACCGACGACGACGCGATAAACGAAGAGGACGATCGACACTTGAGGATATCCCAGGAGTCGGAGAGAAACGCCGGCGTGCTTTGTTAAGGCATTTTGGTGGCCTGCAAGAGGTGTCAAAAGCCGGTATCGAGGATTTAGCGGAGGTTGCGGGTATCAGCCCGGTATTAGCTGAGCGTATCTACGCGTTTTTTCATGACCATTAATGCCCTGATCAAGCCATGCCGATTACCACACCCACCTTACTCACGCTGGTACGCATTGGGCTGATACCGGTTTTTGTCATTGCATACTATCTGCCTTTTTCATGGGCGAATGCGGTGGCCACGGGGTTATTTATTCTCGCCGGGGTCACGGATTGGCTGGACGGTTACTTGGCGAGGCGCTTGAATCAGCAATCGGAGTTCGGTGCGTTTTTGGATCCCGTTGCGGACAAATTAATGGTCACCACGGCCCTAGTACTTCTGGTGAGTGACGACATGATCCAGGCATCGGTAATTCATCAGATTGTATTTACTGTGGTCGTAGCAATAATCATTGGGCGTGAGATCGTGGTCTCGGCGTTGCGCGAATGGATGGCAGAATTGGGTAAAAGAGCGAGTGTCGCCGTCTCGCTGATTGGCAAAGTCAAGACCATGGCGCAAATCGTCGCGATATCGATGC
>CAMYNX010000196.1 GCA_947259875.1 uncultured Gammaproteobacteria bacterium
AAAGGAAAAGCTCGCTATCGCCAGCAACAAGACGAAAGTAAATAAAGACTCGGTCAGAAGAAAATAGTCGGCGGTGATGAGCTGAGGTGAGACGGCGACGAAGAGTGCACAGAATAATGCGGCAATCGGGTGAATGAGTCGATATGCGATGATGAAAACAATCAGTATCGCCACACTGCCCAGTATCGCCTGAGTAACCGTAATGGTATGCAACATGTCAAAGGTTGGCGGATAGGTAACGAAAGGCAGCAGGAATATCGGATAACCCGGTGTCCGCCCTGCATCGGGTTTAGGTGGAATCCGGCTTTCTAGGGTTGCGGGAATGGGTTTACCGGAGAATACGCCGAACTGTTTTAGATTATATGCATAGAAATAGTATTCCTGGGCATCTGCACGGATGGGGTCATCCATCGTCGTTGTGGACACCATAAAGATGCGCATTACTATGCCCAGAATGAAAACGGCGAAGGCGATCAAGTAGATAAGTTTATTCGCCGTGCGGCTGGTGATAATAGTATGCCCCTTGGATGTGATTGCTTAATAGGTGATCTTGTCATTGTAGATCAATTACCGCGTGGGGTCCGAAGCCATCGGGAATCGGCTCGTGTTCAGTTTGGGTTCAGCCTCAGTTCAGGTTGACGCCGATATAATAGTGCTCAAGATGCGTACCCACGCCCATTGCTGAGGACTGATCATGAACAAGCGAATCAAACCTGTCGTTGCCGGGGCCGCACTGGCCCTGACGTTGATGCCTGCCGGTTATGCGGCCGCGGATAGTTTCGGATTCAGCCTGTTTTTTGGCGACCCCTATTACGGGGGTGGCCTGCATTACTATGATGGAGGCAGGCGCTATGGCGGTCATCGTCAACATTACGGCCATCGCGTCTATCGCGGTCCCAGGTACGGTCACCATTATCGCGGCCATGGTCGTCATTGGGGTCACCGTTACCGCAGTCGCGGTCATGGTGGGTTCGGTCATCGTCGTCACTTTGCCCAGCGCGGTCATGGTGGGTTCGGTCATCGTCGTCACTATGCCCAGCGCGGTCATGGCCAGGGCCGGGGTGATTACGGACGCAGACGCCATTAATCGCAGCCGCCGGTTTGGTCGGTGCCAAATCGGTCACGCATCCGTGTAGTGCAGGCGATGTGCCACAACAGTAGGCGGTATTTGCAGCCCCACGCCGATGATAGTTCCCGCGCGATCGTCGCCTGCCTTACCTCTTTTGCAAAACCCAACGCCTGGCCCCATATTAGAGGAAACTGTGACCTGACAACCGGTTTCCATGAAGCGAACCGCGCCATATGGGACTTGGAAAAGTCCCATCGCTATCAAGGCTCTATTCGAAAAACCCGCCTCGCCCGCTTACCCGACCTGGTATCGCGATAGGCTTTACTGGATCGAGGCCAGGCCCAAGGAAGGTGGCAGATTGGTATTGATGCGGCGCGATCCCCAGGGTTCGGAGACCTGTCTTACGCCGCCGGATTTCAATCTGCGCACCCGCGTGCATGAATACGGTGGCCGCTGTTTTGCATTGGGTAACGGCAAGGTCTACTTCAGTAACTTCTCGGATCACAGGTTATATGTGCACGACTTGGACGATGATGCCCGGCCGGTGCCTTTGACCCCAGCACGGTTCGCGGACGAATCACTGGGCATGTATGCCGATTTGCAACTCACTCCGGATGGTCGTCATTTGATCTTTGTATGGGAACGCGGCGATCACGACAAGGAAAACCGTAACGCCCTCGGCACGTTGAATTTGGACGGTGACAGTGATCCGGTGGTGCTTGTCGAGGGCTGCGACTTCTATGTAAATCCCGTGATCTCACCGGACGGTCGCCGATTGGCCTGGGTGCAATGGCGCCACCCGTGTATGCCTTGGGATGAATCCGAACTGTGGCTGGCGACGCTCACGTATCACGATGTGGGTCTCGAGGTTGCAGAAGCACGTCGTGTCGCCGGTGGCAAAGGGCAATCGGTGTGCCAGGCAGCATTCGGCAAAGATGGGACGCTGTATTTTGCCCGTGATGGGGATAATGGTGCCGACGCGCCGCTCGGTTTTTGGAATCTCTACCAGTATCGGGACGGTGGTGTCGCCACAGTGACCGCGGATGCGGCGGAATACGGTTACCCTCACTGGGTGTTCGGTGAAACCCGTTTTGTGCCCCTGAGTCAGGGAACGTTACTGGCGTCCCGCACTTCCGAGGCCGGGGATGAGTTGGTGCTCGTAGATCAAAGTGGGACCACGAGGCGGTTGGCCGCGCAATTCCAAGGCTTCACACAGCTGTCGAAGGCCGACGACAGCGACGACGTTGTGATGGTGGCTCGCGCTACCAACAAAAGTGCCGTGGTCCTTGGGTTTGACGCCGCGGATCAACAGGTGAAAGTCTACAGGTCCGCGGATCCGCTGTTGGCGAACGACGATATCAGTGTCGCGGAACCCATATGCTATCCGATTCGGAACGGCGGCAACGCGTTTGCCTATTTTTACACGCCCAAAAACTCGCGTTACCGAGGACCCGTTGATGCGCGTCCGCCGCTATTAGTGATGGTGCATGGTGGTCCCACATCCAGGTGTGCGCACACCTTCGATGTCGCCAAGCAATATTGGACCACCATCGGCTTTGCGGTGCTGGACGTGAATCACCGCGGCAGCACCGGTCATGGCCGTGTGTACCGCCAATCCTTGCTCGGTCACTGGGGCGAATACGATGTCACGGACATTGTCGACGGTATCGACTATTTAAAACAGCGCGATCTGATCGATCCGAATAAGGTTTGTATCCGCGGGCGCAGCGCCGGCGGTTATACGGTTCTCCAAGCGGTGACGCAGTTTCCGGATCATTTCAACGCTGGGGCGTGCTATTTTGGTATCGGTAACCTGGTCACGCTGGCGGAGACGACGCACAAGTTCGAGCTGCATTACACGGATGGTCTCATCGGTGAGGTATTCGATCCGCAACACGCGCGGCATCCGGAAAGTCTGTACTATCAACGATCTCCCATCCATCATATGCACCGGCTTGAGAGCCCGATGATCGTTTTTCAGGGACTCGACGATAAAGTCGTGCCACCTTCGGTGTCACGGGAACTGGTATCGGCGCTCAAAGAGCGGGATATTGCGCATGAATATATCGAGTATTCCGGTGAGGGGCATGGGTTTCGAAGCAGTAAGACCAATATTGATGCGTTGACCCGTGAGACCCACTTTTATATCCAAATACTAAAACTGCAACCATGCTGACGATCCGCGACAGTTTGCCCGATGAGTTTTTGAGCGCCTACCCAGCGGAACTGAAAACACTGTTGGGGGGGCCGACCTTGATCCACCTGAGCGGGAAGCAGGCGCGGCCGTTATTCATCTCGATTCTGCTGCATGGCAATGAAATCACCGGTTTGTTGGCCGTTCAAGCGCTATTGGCACGCTACCAGTCGGTTCCGCTGCCGCGGCCGGTTTCGATCTTCATCGGCAATGTGGAAGCAGCACGGGTGGGGAAGCGGTTGCTTCCGGGACAACGGGATTACAACCGCATCTGGATTAATGCCAGCGGCGCGGAACATGACATGACGCATACGGTGTTGGAAGTGATGCGCGACCGTGATGTGTTTGCCTGCATCGACATTCACAACAATACCGGTAAAAATCCTTATTACGCCATTATTGCCGAGCCGGATGTCGATCACCTGAAATGTGCCGCACTTTTTTCCAATACGGTGGTATATGCGACGTGTCCCGATACCACTTGTACTGTGGCATTTTCCAAGTTGTGCCCGTCGGTGACCCTGGAGGCAGGCCTGCCCGGCGATCCTGTCGGCGTGGAACAGACGGTCAGCTTCCTGGAAAGTTGTCTTCGTATCGAAGACTTCGGCATGCAAATATTGACACCGGTGAATCTTTTCCACACCGTTGCCGTCGTCAAAGTGCGCGATTGTTGTTCCTATGGTTTTCTGGGTGAGGACGTTGACTTGCAGCTCGTCGATGAAATAGATCATTACAATTTCCGCGAGTTGGAACCCGGTACGTGCCTGGCGCGCGTGCGTAACGGGGATCAACAGTGTCTGGATGTGCAACATATAGATGGCCGGCAGGTGTACACCGACTATTTCATGGTAACGGGAAGTGACCTGCAGGCAGCAAAAGCGGTGATGCCGGCAATGTTAACCACCAATCGCGATATCATTTCATTGGATTGCTTGTGTTATCTGATGGAACGTTTACCTCAATCTGAACTCAAGAATCAACGGCAATAAGTAAACGTGAAAAATGCATTGCGAGACAAGACGTTGGCCTTAGCAGGCGTGTTTCAGGCCGCTAAACTGGCGCAACAACTAGCGCGGCGGGGTCACGCTGATGAAGTGCCCCTGGAGGCCAGTATCCGCAGTATCTTGATCACCGATTCCATTAACACAGTCTCGATATACGGAGGTGTGGAAGGGGTGAGCGTAGGGCTGAATACCTTGTGTGAAAAAATGAGCGGTGGAACAACCAAGAGCGATGAATTCGAGATTGCGCGTTACGTGTTACAGATCGTACAGTTGGCGCGAAAGCTTAGGTCCGACGATGCAATGGCGGCTGACATTGCTCAGCGTATGGTTGAAATCAAAAACGAATATTCCGGAGACAACGGCGCTTCACGAACACAGCTATACGCCAATCTGGCGCAGATTTATAAACACACCTTGAGCTCGTTGCGGCCAAAGATCATCGTGCAGGGCGAACACGGATACCTGGCCGATCCGGAAGTCGTGGACAAGGTCAGGACCGTGCTATTGGCTGGGGTCCGGTCAGCGTTTCTTTGGACGCAGTTGGGAGGGAGCCGTTGGCAGTTGCTGTTTGACCGCCGCAACCAGCTTGCGTCTGCCAAAGAGATCTTGGCTGAGTTGAATCCGTAATTGTTAAGACGTCAATGGCGTTGCTGCGGTGAGCGGCGTTGGTTCCGCTGGTGTGCTCGAGAATTCACGCGCAAGCGACTTGATTTTTTCCACCATCGCGTACACCCCCACATGGCGAGTGGGGCTAAGATGATCGTACAAACCAAGTTCGTCGAACATCTCATCGGCATCAATCGTCAGCATCTGTTGTGCAGAGCGCCCTGAATACATCGCCAGCAAAATGGCCACCAGTCCTTTCACGGTGCTGTTATCGCTGTCGCCATACAGACGTAACGCCGACGAGTCCGCTTCATCACGTTCGGCGATCAACCACACTTTACTCATGCAGCCGTGGACTCGGTTGGCTTCGTTTTTGTGGTGTTCATCCAACATCGGCAGCCGCTCGCCGAGTTCGATCAGGAACTGATACCGCTGTTCCCAATCACCCAGAAACTCGAACGCCTCGGCAATCTCGGCAATATGTGAACGGTTTTCGGGCATGCTAAAAGGTGCTGTCGGGAACCGCAGACCATATAATATCCTAGTAAAATAGTCAACTATTGGTTGGGCAGAAACCCCAGTGTCTACCTGCGGTCTATCCCTTTGAGCATATTCAAGCAATCGTATGATTTATTAAGCAGCAGTGGCTTTCCGCACCCAACAACGTATCCTGGATGTTGCCGAGGTGTTGTTCACAGATGTATGGTGTTCGCGGCTGCATTTTTTGCTCGGGACGTTGGCTTATTGCACGTCCGGGGCCGACATGATGCAGCTCATCGTCTTCGTGCCGAATCTCGGATCCACTGGATTTCGCGACGCTGACGCAACGATTGACGGTGTTTCGAACGGCCGGTCTGCGGGTACCGCACACTTCATAATTCGAAACAAAAGTTTAAGTGCAATCCCATCCGGTGTGATGAGATGATTGCCAGCATTATCAACCGCTGCCGGTCTATTGCCGCCACAGGAGGCCTGTTATGGGTTTGATTTTGACCGTTGCCGTTATTCTCGGCGTCTTGATTGCCGTCGCCAGGGTGCATGCTTCTTTCAAGACGTGGAGCATGATCATTGGCGCCGGTTTGTTATTGCTCACACTGGCAGGGGCGTTCTCATTGGTTCCGGGACTGCTGTTGTGGGTGCTGTTCTTGATCATTGCGGTAACGTTGAATGTACCGGAGTGGCGGCGGCGTTTCGTCAGCAACCCGATGCTGCGTTATATCCGCCGGGCCCTGCCACCGATTTCCGATACGGAACGCGAAGCCATCGAAGCCGGCACCGTGTGGTGGGATGCGCAGTTGTTCTCGGGTGATCCCGATTGGCAGCAGTTGCTCGATGTCCCCACGCCAAAGCTCAGTGACGAGGAACAAGCATTCCTCGACGGGCCGGTGGAGGAGCTGTGCCGGATGGCGGACGATTGGCAAATTACCCACGAACTCAATGATCTGCCACGCGAGATTTGGGATTTTCTCGCCGAGCACCGATTTTACGGCTTGAATATCCCGAAACAGTACGGCGGCCATGAATTTTCGCCGTTGGCGAATTCGGCCATTGTTATGAAGGTAGCCAGCCGCAGCGGCACCGCCGGGGTGACGGTGATGGTGCCCAATTCCCTGGGTCCGGCGGAACTGCTGCTGCATTACGGTACCGAGGAACAAAAAGATCACTACCTGCCGCGGCTTGCGAAGGGTGAGGAGATCCCTTGTTTCGCGTTGACCAATCCCGAAGCCGGCTCGGACGCGGGTGCGATCCCCGACTACGGC
>CAMYNX010000197.1 GCA_947259875.1 uncultured Gammaproteobacteria bacterium
ACTTTGGGGGCGATTGATGCAGGCAACCTACGATTACGCTGAACCCGGCGTGTTGTTTTTGGATCGCATCAATGAAACCAATCCGTTGTCGTACCGGGAACGAATTACGGCCACCAATCCGTGTGGCGAAGTGCCCTTGCCTCCATACGGCGCGTGTAATCTAGGATCGATTAATTTGACTCGTTTTGTTTTGCATGCTTTTCAAAACGATGCCCGCATGGACTGGACGGATCTGATTGAAACTACAAAGGCCGCGATACGATTCCTGGACAATGTGATCGATATATCCCGGTATCCGCTTGAAGCGCAGCGTGAGCAAGCACAGGGGACTCGGCGTATTGGTTTGGGTATCACCGGTTTAGGCGATGCCTTGGCGATGTTGGGCCTCCACTACGATTCCGATGCCGGACGCGAGCAGGCGCAGCGATGTATTGCCAGCATATGCCACACGGCATACCGTACGTCTACCGAGTTGTCGCGCATAAAGGGAAGTTTTCCGTTGTTGGAAAGGAGTTCCCATCTCGGTGGCGCTTTTGTTCAATCACTGCCGGACGACATACGCGACGGTATCGCCGAGAGCGGCCTGCGCAACAGTCACTTGCTCGCCATTGCTCCCACTGGATCGATAAGCTTGTTGGCAAACAATATATCGAGCGGCGTCGAACCCATTTATGATTTCACGTTCACGCGCCGCATCGTGGAACCGGATGGCGAATACTCGATGCACTCCGTCGATGATTTTGCTTGGCGGCTGTGGTGTACGAAGCATGAACGGTGCAAACCGCCTGCTTATTTCGTTACCGCGCGCAAGATCAGCCCGCAAGCCCATCTACAGATGCAGGCGGCGCTGCAGCCATACGTGGATCAAGCCATATCCAAGACGATTAATGTCAGCGAGACTGTGGCGTTCTCCGACTTCAAGGAACTCTATTATCGCGCGTACCAAATGGGGCTGAAGGGGTGTACCACCTACCGTCCCAATCCGGTCACCGGTGAAGTACTGTCACCGGATCAGGATAATGTCCACTGTTGCGTCATCGAGCGTGAAGGAGACTGACCATTGACAGCTCGTGAATTCGAGCTGGGTTTCGCGCAGACTTGTTCGGCAGGATGTGTAGAATATGCCTTGTTGATATATTCATTTACGGTGGAGATTGGCACATGGGAATAGAAGAGGGTAAAGCGGCGCCGGCGTTTACACTAAAAGACAAAAACGGTGGCAAGACCGCATTACGTGACCTGCGCGGTAAGAATGTGATTGTGTATTTTTATCCGCGGGATGACACCCCGGGATGCACCAAGGAGGCCTGCGGTTTTCGTGACCTGTGGAAGAAGATCCAAAAATTGGACACTGTCGTCTTGGGTATCTCTCCGGACAGCGAGGCGTCGCATGAGAAATTCGCCACCAAGTACAAGCTGCCATTCACACTTTTGTCGGATCCGGATCGGAAAGTGATGACCAAATACGGCGCCTACGGTGAAAAGATGATGTACGGCAAAAAGACCATGGGCGTGATTCGATCCACGGTGTGGGTTGGGCCTGACGGTAAAGTGAAAAAACACTGGAAAAGGGTAGCCAAGGCCGCCGACCACCCGGCAAAGGTTTTGGAGGCCCTGCAAGGTGCATAGGGATGGGTGACTGAAGAACACCGTCCTGATTCGCCGCATAATTTACTTTTCGTAACTGGACCAAGGTCTAATTCTCGGAGATAGTGCAATCCGAGTATGTCCCGTATCCGGATGGCTTGGACGAATTGTCATTTGCGGATGTGATCAAGAGTAGCAAGTATGAGTTCTAACAGCGTATAGGGAAGGTCATGTACCGGTTTGCCATCATCGTATTGTGTTGCCTGGGTTTCACGTTGGCCGGCTGCGGTGGAAATAGCACCAGCAGCGGCGGGCCCACGCCTTTTGCCGGCACCTACGAAGGGTCGGTAAGCGTGGCCGGCGCCGGCTCTGACGCGCTGACCATCGTCATTGCCGTAAACGGAGAGATAACGTTTGATGTCTCCGGCGGTGGTATTGTGTGTAGGGGCGATGTCCCCGAGGATTTGGAATTGGATGGCGATTCGTTTGACGCCTCTGACAGTGGGGAATGTTTAATTGACGGTTTCCCGTGTCCGACGACGACCGTGATCACGGGCGCGATCTCCGGGGGCACCATCACCGGATCGGGCCAGGTGTTGGTGGGATGCCCGGCGTCCTTTCAATCTTTTGATTTTAGATTTGTCGCCAGGTAGGGGTTGCGCGTCACGATTACCGGACTGCTACTCAATGGTCGCCTGTTATCTGCGAGTACGTGGCTGACACAGTGTCACTCGCGACGAATCTTGAGTATTGATTTGACGATTACATCAGATAAGATAGTTTCTGGTGAGGGAGGCGTCACGAGCAGTTCATTGGTTGAACGCGAAGTTCGCCATCATTGGCGTAGACCTTGCAGTAGCAGCCATGATCGAAGAAAGGACATCAATACAACGGGATGCTCTGATACTTGGTTTGGATGAGCTTATGTATATGCCCGTTAAAAATGGCAATTACATGGGCTCTATGCTTGTCGATGATTTCGTATAAGCGGTCTCGTGTATTGATGGTTAAGTTAGATCCGCCCGCCCATTCAGTGTGTTCAAACGTCACTGCGGTTCGCAGCGGCACATGAAAAAGTAAGATGGCCTTGCGCGTGGACTGGAGTTCCTTGACCAACCACGCGTATCGATCGTCGGATAGGCTGTTATGATATCCGCCTTCATTGGGCCCAAAAGATGCGACGGGAATGGTGAACCATATAAGTTTGTGTCCGTTCCATGACATTGAGCCATTGCGCGCGTCCAATTTCTCCTCCGCTGGCTAACAAGACGCAGTTTCATGGGACCGTCTTCTTGGATCGGCACTACTTATTTTCGAGTTGAGCGCGACGATGAGTATTTATCGGTGTCACTGTTCCACCCATCCACAGCGGACGGGTTCTTCCTTTTATAAGCAAACGAGCCTGTCTTGAATTAAGTCGAAGTTAGTCGCGCGAACAATCTGGGGATGACAAAACAGAAAACGTCGGAATAACAAGAACTCGTCCACTGGCATGGATCAAATAACGCTTGCAGCAGCGGCGCGGGAGCGGTAACGGGCGTATCGGTAAGAATGTTATTATATAACATTAAAGTCTTTGGCTTACGCATATCCCCAGAAGCGATGTAGTTCGGTGTCAACAAAACAAAAGGTGTTATGGGTATTGGTCGCTTTGTGGACCCTACCGGCCGCGGCGTCACGGTTATCAGTATTTGTAAGCGTCGCGCCGCAACGCTATCTCCTGGAACGGATTGGTGGGCAGCATGTTCATGTATCGGTGCTGGTGAGACCGGGCCACAGTCCCGCCACATACGAGCCCACGCCTAAACAAATGGCCGCTTTGGCGGCTGCCGATCTGTATGTACGTATCGGAGTACCGTTTGAAGACGCATGGATGGAGCGCATCGCATCGTCCAACCCGAACTTGATGGTCATCGATGCGCGTGACGGATTACCGCTGCGGGATATGATCGGGCATCAGGACCACGAAGCAAAGCATATGCGTCATATTACAAGAAAAGATCCCCATATCTGGTTGAGTCCTCCGTTGGCCTTGAAGATGGCCACGCAGTTGTTTGACCTGTTGAGCGAACTCGATCCTGGCCACCGAGTAGAATATGAAAAAACCTATCGTCATCTAGCCGCTGATCTTGATCAGCTCGATCAAGATATCCAGACCTTGTTAGCGGGTCTTCACAAGCGTAGTTTCATGGTATTTCATCCAGCCTGGGGCTATTTTGCCGACACCTACGGGTTGCAACAGGTCTCCATCGAAGTCGAGGGGAAACAGCCCGGCCCCAGATCCTTGGCGCGGTTGATCGACAGCGCCAGGGCACAGGGAGTGAAGACCGTTTTCGTGGACAGTCGAATCAGTCACAAACACGCTAATACCGTCGCAGACGCGATCGGTGGTCGGGTCGTTACCATTGATCCGCTGGCGGAAGACTATGTGCAGAACTTACGCCAAGTGGCCCGAATCTTGGCATCGGTGAACCAATGACAGCGGTGATAAGCGTTAAAGATGTTACGTTTTCCTATGGCGGTCCGGTGGTGCTGGAAGACGTAAACCTCGATGTCGAAGATGGTGAATTTCTCGGCGTCGTCGGGCCCAACGCCGGAGGAAAAAGTACATTACTCCGACTCATGCTCGGGCTGCTGGAGCCGACAACAGGCAGCATTGAGGTGGGTCGCCGGGACCCAAGTGAAGGTTCTCGAGCGATCGGGTACGTTCCCCAATATCCGCCGTTTGTCCGCGATTTTCCGATCACAGTGGAACAAACCGTTTTACTCGGGCGGTTAGGGACCGCACGGGCGATGGGCGGATACTCACGACGGGATCGTGACATCGCTGATCGGGTGATGACGGAAACCGAAATCTCGAATATTCAAGGCCGGCGTCTCAACACATTATCCGGAGGGCAGTTACAAAGAGTGTTATTGGCCCGTGCCCTGGCTAGCGAGCCCAAGATCTTGATGCTGGACGAGCCGACGGCAAATATCGATGTGCGTGTGGAATCGGATATCTTTGAATTGCTCAGGAAGCTCAATCAGCGAGCAACCATCATCGTGGTTTCGCACGACATCGGATTTATCTCGCAATATGTCGAACGAGTCGCGTGCGTCAACCGGACTTTGATTTGTCATGCAACGCTCGCCATCGACGGCAAGGTGATTCAGGAGCTTTATGGCGGTGATGTGCATATGGTGGAACATTCCCATGGATAGGCCGAGCTGATGGAATTTATCCATTCGTTAACACAACACGCATTTTTACAGCACGCTCTGCTGGCGGGATTGCTGGCGAGTATCGGCTGTGGTGTCATGGGCAGTTACGTGGTCGTGAAACGGATCGGGTTCTTGGCTGGCGGAATCGCCCATGCAGTGCTTGGCGGAATGGGTGCTGCATTTTTCTTCGGCGCTGAGCCGATGTTTGGCGCACTGATTGCGGCGATTATGGTGGCATTGCTCATCGGCTGGGTTTCCCTGGGCTGGCGGCAGCAGGAAGACACCTTGATTGGTGCGATGTGGGCAGTCGGGATGGCCACCGGCATCTTGTTCATTTCCCAAACACCGGGTTATCAGGTTGACCTGATGACTTATCTATTCGGCAACATCCTGTTAGTGACGTCACAAGATCTGTGGTTGATGATGACGCTGGATATACTGCTGCTGTTGCTGGTGTTGCTGTACTACCGTCAATTTCTCGCAGTCGCGTTCGATGAAGAATTCGCACGACTGCGAGGCGTGCCGGTGGCATTGTTTTATATGCTGTTGCTGTGTTTGGTCGCCGTGTCGGTGGTATTGCTGATTCGAATCGTGGGATTGGTCTTGGTAATTGCTTTGCTTACATTGCCGGCAGCCATCGCATTACAGTATGTTCACACCGTGGGCCGCATGATGATTGTTGCAACGATTTTGGGAGCATTGTTTTGCGTCTTGGGACTCGCTGTTTCTTATCAACCGGATTTACCCGCCGGCGCTACGATCATTCTTGTGGCAGGCATGGCCTATTTATTATCCACACTTTTAACTAGTCTTCGTCAACGATACAAAGCTCGGGTAATTACGACACGATAAATAAATTGCATAAATTTCAAGTTAAATCTGTGACTATGTGACAAAACCTCTATTACCCAATCTTCATGTCGGTTACACTGTTTGACGTACGGTCTATTGACTCACATGGAGTTGCTTATTGTGACCATGTCACCAAACAAGTTAACAGATCGACGTATCGGTTACGACCGACGTCAACGCCGCTTTCGCGCTTTTATATTTCAATTTACACATCAGCGACGCCGTAACGATCGGCGCTACTCGGCAGCAGCTTGTTATGTTGATGTTCATGAACCACTGCTGTTGCTTCTTACCTTGACTGCTTTGTTGTTGTGCATCATCGATAGTTACAACACATTGTTGTTGTTAGATTTGGGCGGCATTGAAATCAATCCGTTGATGCGTGAGTTGCTCGACCGTGATGCGACGTTATTTTTCAGCGTCAAATATATCATCACTGCGTTTTGCCTCATGATATTGGTGGTCCACAAGCGCTTTTTGTTATTGAAAATGGTGTCCGGCTACCACATTATCATCGCGGTGATTTTTGGTTATACGATACTCATCGGTTACCAATATCGTTTACTAGCTCTAATCTAGCTTCTTTACACTGTGTTCTAACATTCGCACGATATCTTGGTGACCGCGGGCTTTGGCAAGATCCAGCGCGGTCGCATCCCACCGGTTTTTGATGTTTGAGATGGCGCCCCGCTCGAGCAGCAGCGCGACGACTTCACGATGCCCGGCAAGGGCGGCTTCATGGAGTGGTGTCGAGTGGCCAACATTAAAAGCATTGATATCTGCGCCGGCATCCAACAATAACCGGATCATTCTAACTCGTCCTCGTGCCGCCGCATGATGCAGCGGCGTGAGCCCGAATTCGTCATAGATATTGAGATTCGCACCTTCGGAGACTAGCAACTTAACCAGATAGTAGTGATCGAACAGCACGGCACCGTTCAGCGCTGTCAAATGCTTAGGCCCGAGTATGTCTAGATCGGCGCCG
>CAMYNX010000198.1 GCA_947259875.1 uncultured Gammaproteobacteria bacterium
GGTGGCTTACCTGGATCCCGATGCCGCCGAGAAGGCGTTTGGCTCGTTGGACAAGTCCAAGCGCACCCTGGCCTATTGTCAGACCGGGACCCGTTCGACGATGACCTATCTGCAGCTTCGCGCTATGGGCTTCAAGGATGTCGCCAACTGGGATGAGTCGTGGCGCGTGTATGGATCGCAGCTCGACTATCCGGTGGCAGGCGAGCAATGGTTTAACTTTGCGAGCCTCAACAAGAAGGTCAAGAATTTAGAGAAGAAGATCGCGCAAATGGAAAAGGCCGGGGCCAAGAAATAACCAGTCCGTTTTTTAAAACCCGATGGACCGGGTGCCACAAATCGGGGCCGCAGTCGCTAGACTGCGGCCCCATTTTTATTTCTTTGGTCAGCGCCGTGGTGCACCATAGGGGCTCGGCGTAAACTCCCGACACCTTCTTGTCACGGCACCCTAGCTGCCCCCAACCTGGATGTTGTCGCGCGCTCTGTGGGCCAAAAACAGCACCAGAATTTCCGTCGCGCGCTGAAGAACCGGCGGGAATAATCCGCGAATCCCGCTCCGATCCCAGGAAGACTTGACTTATGTCCATAACGGTGGCAAAAAACCCTGCGATTTGCGCTATAATCTCAAAAAAGCCAAGCTGAACAATAGCATCGGGAGTTTTATCGTGGTCGCTGGAACCCACTACGGGTTAGGGGGCGCGGCAGGACAGTCAAGGCCATCAGGACCGCTATTTGGGTGCGGGGCGGTCCGGGCGTGTGGTTGGGGCGCAGAGCGCTATCGGAAGCAAGCATTGACACGCGGTTTTCTGCTCATCGGCGATATGAGGGTTCGCCAGCATTCGTGGCCGGCGCCACGCGGTTTGCGGTACCGCTAACGGAATGATTTTTTACACGTTGACGACAACAGCTGATGAATGACTCCACTGCGGTCTCCACGCTGAATGATGACCAATCCAGCCCGGTCGTAGCCGGTCAGCCGCAGGTACGCCGGCTGCGCGATCACGTCATCGAGATAATCAGCGACTCCGGCGAGGGTGCACAGAAGTGTGGTCAATCCTTCGCGAGCATCGCGGCGAAGATGGGTCACGGGATCTGGACCGTCGAGATCATTCCCGCCGAGATCGAGCCCCCGGCGCGGAGCATCGAGGGTGCCAGCGGAAACCGTATTCGTGTCGGTTCTTTCGAGGTGGCCAACGGTGGAGACGAAGCCGATTTGGTAGTCGCGTTCAATGAGCAAGTGCTGCTGGGCCGGGTACGCACCGGAGCGCTCAAACCCGGATGTATTATCCTGCTGGAAAATAAGTGGCGCCACCATCAGGACCTGGCCATTGTCGCGGCCTACACGTCAACCTACGACAAGCTAGTGGCCGATGGTTACCGGGTCTACGAGATTCCCATGGAGCAGGTTTGTCTACAGCACACGAGCACCCCCCAACGCGGCAAGAATATGTTCGTGCTCGGTATGCTCAATCGGCTCTATCACCAGGACCTCGAACTTGCACGTGAGCAAGTGGCGTTTACGTTCCGGTCCAAAAGCGCGGACGTCGTGGACCGCAACATCAAACTCCTGCAAGCGGGTTATGATTGGGTTGGGGAAAATCTTGATCTGCGGTTCGAGATCCCCAGCGCCAAGCGTGAACAAGCGCAGATCGTAGTGAGCGGCAACACGTCGCTGGCACTCGGCATCATGGCTTCCGGCATGGAGATCTGCGCGATGTATCCCATTACCCCGGCGACGTCGGCCTCCCACTATCTGAGCGAGGTATTCGAGAACGTGGGTGGGTTGGTGCATCAAGCGGAAGATGAAATTGCCGCATGTGGATTCGCCATCGGCGCCTCCTACGCGGGTAAGTGCTCGGTGACCATTACCTCGGGCCCGGGCATGGCCCTCAAGCAGGAACTTATCGGGCTCGCGGCCATGGCCGAGATCCCGTTGGTTATTGTCAATGTCCAGCGCGGCGGACCGAGCACCGGCTTGCCGACCAAGGTGGAGCAGGGCGATCTGCTGCAGGCGATATTTGGCACCCACGGTGATGCGCCGCGGGTGGTGTTGGCGGCCGCTACCATTGAGGAATGTTTTTATCTGCCGATCACGGCACGAAAGATCGCCGAGGCCTTTAATCTTCCGGTGGTGCTGCTCACCGATGCCAATCTGGCTACTGCGCAGCAGCCGTTCGCACGGCCGCGATTGCGCAAAGATTGGTTTGCGGCTCCCGTCGATCAGAGTGCGATCCCCGAGGGCGAGGCACCCTATGACTGGGATCACACCACCGGTCTCCACCGCCGTTTCACGCCGGGCCAACCGGGGGGCATGCATACGCTCACCGGCTTGGCCCATGACCGTAAGAGCCGGGTGGCCTACGATCCGGCGACTAACGAAGAAGGACTCCGGCACCGCAGTCTCAAGCTCGCTGCATTCCAGAAGACCCTCACCGTGCCGGAGGTATGCGGCGATGCGAACGGAGACCTGCTGGTGGTCGGATGGGGCAGTACCAAAGGCGTCATCGAGGAGGCGGTGGAGCAGGTGCGTGCGGAAGGACAGGCTGTGGCGTGCCTGCATCTGACCTATCTGCAGCCAATGGCGTCGGGAATCGGCGACATCATGAAACGCTATCAACAGGTTATGACCGTGGAGATGAACTGGGGTGACCGGGTCGATGACGAATTGATCGACAGCGAAAATCGCCGCTATTCCAGTCTCGCATGGTTATTGCGGGCGCGTTATCTGGTAGATGTGGATTGCTGGACCGAAGTGCAGGGACAGCCGCTGAAACCACGGTCCGTAGCCCGGGTAATTCGTAACAAACTGACAAAGGAGTGATCCGTGTTTGATCCTATCGAGGTACTATCTCCGAGCGTCTCCGACCTCGATGACGAGGCCTATTCTTTAGACGACTTCGAAGGTGTCGACTCACGTTGGTGTCATCGCTGCGGCAACAACGCGATTCTCACTGCGGTACAAAAGCTGTGTGCCGAGGAACAACTCGCCCCAGAGAAGACCGTATTCGTGTCGGGAATCGGTTGCTCGTCACGTCTGCCGCACTACATGGGCACCTACGGGTTCCATGCGCTGCACGGTCGTGCATTACCGGTCGCCGAGGGCATAAAGATCCGGCGCCCCGACCTACATGTATTCGTGACCACCGGTGATGGGGACTGCTGCAGTATCGGCGCCGGACATTGGTTGCACGCCATCCGCTATAACATGAACATGACCGTTTTGCTGCACGACAACCAAATCTATGGTCTTACCAAAAAACAAGTGTCACCGACGTCGCCCCGGGGTTTGGTGAGCAATACCAGCCCCCACGGCGCTCATCTCGAGCCCCTCAATCCGCTCGCAGCGACCCTCGGAATGTCCAACATCTCGTTTGTCGCCCATGCGGTGGACTGGGTGCCGAGTGTGCTATGCGACATTATCAAGCAGGCGTTCCATCACCGGGGACTAGCCTTTGTGTGCATTATGCAACGCTGCCCGAATTACCTGCCCGATCACTTCGAGGAATATATAAAGGATCCGGAGCGGATGGTTCTGCTCACCCATGCCCAGGGGTTGCAAGTAGAAGACGCGGTGGCGAAACGCTTCAAGCACCGTGAGGAACACGATCCCAGGGATATAGATCGCGCCCGAGAGCTGGCAAACAACCGGGAGCGGGTGCCTCTGGGCATCCTGTACCGCAACCCGGATGTGCTCTGCTACGAGGACGTGCGCGCCGGCGTCGAGCATCTCTCGGTGTCAGACAAGATTTCGGCGCTGGAACGGGAGTTTGACAAGTTCACGGTACAGCCCCCATCGTAAGGTGCATGAGGTCGGGACAACAGAATTGCTTTAGAAAGGGGTCAGACACAAGAGGCTAAGAGGTACCGGTGAACAGGTTCGAAGAACACGGCGAGGAGTTGGTGGCGGTCCGCCAGGATGGGCGGCTCAAGCAACTCTTGCGCATTCATCTCGGTCCCCCGGAGCTGCCGCAAACACCGGAAACCGGACAAGCGCCGGTACTGACGCCGGCCCTGTTCAGCGCCTACCGTGATCTGGGCGCATTGCGTTACGACTTTCCGGTGGTCTTGCTCGACCCCGACGCCGAGCACGTTGCGGTGCCGCTGTCTGGTCTCATTGACGGTCTGGTTGATGCACATACGCAGGAGGGCGCGGCGAGGGAGCGTTACCGTCGGGATCTATATCAATTAGAAAGAGCCATCAAAGACTTGGCTACCGGGGGCGAAGAAAGATCGGTCAAGGCACTTTGGACCGAGGCCGCCAACCGTTGTTATGCGCAGACAATAGACGAAAGACGCCGCAAACAATTGCGATCCAATCTCCAGTCGGCACGTTTGCAACTTACCGAAGATGGTATCGTCGCCTGCTGCGATGGACAGATCGCGCGCAAGTTTTTTATGCATGCTTGGGAGCGGATCCAAACTGAACAGAAACTCCACGCGCGTGAGGGCCTGGACGAGTTAATCGCAGAGCTTACTGCGATTATTGATGCGGATCGCATGCGCTCGGTCCGGGCAACGTCCGCCGACTCGCTGCGTACCGCGATGGGCGCCGAGCACGCCGGAGGCATCGATTTTGATCGATTATCGTCGGTGCTGCGCAGCAGTAAGCATCAACGACCGCTCAAGAGCAACCGACGTAAGCGGCTACACTCGGTGCTCAAGGTCCTGGAGGCACAGCGCAGGCAGCTCGGCCCGGGAAACGGAAAGTCACCTCGGCGTGGCAGACACACACACACCGCCATTGATAGCTGTGTCGAGGCGTTGAAGCTCTTGGATGCCGAGATGTTGCGTATCGTCGAGCTGTTTCGAGCCGTGCGCATTGCTCGTCTCGAGGTCGAGAACCGTTACGACGAAGCGCGGCATGATGCCTTTTTCGCTGCATTCGACCAGGAGCAGCTCACACCGGAGGAGTTGCGCGGCTTGCCGCCATTGTTCGTTCATATCGATGGTTATGGGCTGGATGCCGAAAATAAATCCGCGTTGATCGAGATTCTTTCGTCGGACCTACCCATCAAGATCGTCCTCGAGCTGCGCGCCATCCCTGACACACTGCCTCTGGCGGCGGGTCAAGCGGGATTCGGCGGTTGGAGCACGAGTGTCGGAAGCATGGCGACGGGGCTGCGCACCGCCTTCGTACTTCAGGCCTCCGCCTCGCACCTGCCGCGGCTCGAGTCGGAAGTGGCGGAAGGTCTTCGCTATAAAGGCGCCGCGCTGTACTGTGTGTACACCGGGCCGGATGAGGAGTCGGAGTCCGTGCCGCGCTACCTGCGTTGCGCCAGCGCCGTTGAAGGGCGGGCATTCCCATGCTTCGTCCACCACCCGGGATACGGTGGCGACTGGGCTCAGCGTTTCAAGTTGGTGGCCAATCCGCAGTCCGAGGAACCCTGGCCGATCCACAATTTCAACTACGAGGATTCCGATGGGCGCGCGATGTCTGAAGAAATTGCGTTTACCGTCGTCGATTTTCTTGCCATGGATCCGCGCTTTGCGGCGCAGTATGTCTCGGTGCCGCCAGAGGACTGGCATCCAAACATGGTGCCGCTCGGCGATTATCTCGCGTTACAAGAGGGCGAGACCTTCGGAAGGGTACCGTATCTGTTGATGGTGAATGACAGTAACACCCTGCACCGGGTCATTGTGCGACGTGGACTGGTGGCCGCCGCACGCCGCTGTGCTGACTTGTGGCGCAGCTTCCAAGAGCTCGGAGGTATCCGCAACTCCCACGCTCTGCGGTTGCTCGAGGCCGAGAGGCAGCGTGCGATAGAACAACGCGATGCAAGTCACCCGGCTACTGAATCGGCTGCGGAACTAGCCGCGGTGACCGAGGCCGCGACTGACATGGCGGCGGAACCCCCTGCGGATAGCACACAGGTATCCGAGGAGGCCGCTGCGCTGGTTACGGATCAGGCCTATATCGAAACCGAACTGTGCACGAGCTGCAACGACTGCACCGACCGCAACAGTATGATGTTTGCGTATAACGAGGCGAAGCAGGCCTATATCAAAGATGCCGGCGCCGGCACTTTCCGCGATCTGGTCGAGGCGGCGGAAAACTGCCCAGTGTGTATCATCCATCCTGGCAAGCCGGTCGACCCTAACGAACTGGGTGTCGAGGAGTTGACCCGGCGTGCCGCGGCGTTCAACTAGTTCGGCGGTCACGATGAACGCTGCGAGTCGGAGATAACCATGGCCAAGAAGACGATCAGAACCATTCCCCAGGAGCGCACGCCGATTGCGGCTCAGGATCCGCGGGAGCGGGCCGGGAATTTCGACGAGGTGACACTCGGCTACACCCTCGAAGATGCCCTCAACGAAGCGGAACGCTGCTTGATGTGTCCGCAGGAGCCTTGTGTGGCGGGTTGCCCGGTCGGTATCGACATTCCTGGATTTATCCAGGCCATCTGTGACCAAGACTACCGCGCCTCATACGACATACTCGCGGAGTCGACCCTACTGCCGGCCATTTGTGGACGGGTGTGCCCGCAAGAGGATCAATGCGAAGAGGTGTGCGTGGTGGCTAAACGCCTGGAGCCGGTGGCCATCGGCCGTCTCGAACGCTATATCGGCGATATGGCGATCGCCGAGGGCTGGGCCAA
>CAMYNX010000199.1 GCA_947259875.1 uncultured Gammaproteobacteria bacterium
AACTCAATGGCGAAGTCTAATTTTCGGTGATAGAACCGATTGCCACGCAGCACGCCCTGATTTTCGCCAGGCCCGAATACCAAGCCATCTAAATGCTGCAAAAATACATCTGGTTGGTCGGACCTGGTTCCCGAGTTTGGAAATTTCTTCGCTGCGCCAATGACTTCCTGTAATCGACGATCGTTCGCAGGATGCGTGGCAAACAAGCCGTGGTAGGCTCGCGGTTCGCGGTTTTCCTCCTTGGCGCGCTGGATCTCGAACTGCTCTTGAGATTTCAGGATACCGATCACGCCGATCATCTCGTCCGGCTCGTAACCAGTGTTCGCTAGATACTCGGCGCACAGACTATCGGCCTACAGTTCCATTTTACGGCCATAACCGCTGATGAGCGCACTGCCGAGCATGTTAGATAGATCCCCAACGGCGCGGCTGCCGGTACCTACGGTGGCTGCGGCCCCCAAGATTTGTATCAACGTACCGGTACTTTGCTGACGCACCGAATGACGCGCGGTGACGTGGCCAAGCTCATGACCCAACACCCCCGCAAGGTGCGCCTCTGAGTTCATGTACGCAAGGATGCCGCGGGTGATATAGATGTACCCACCCGGTAGCGCAAAGGCATTTACCGTCGGTGAGTCGAGGACGGTGAATCGGTAGATTAAGTTATGTCGGTGACTTTTTTTGGCAAGTTCTTGTCCGATTCGGTTTACATACGCCTGTAATTCGGGATCTTCATACACCGGCATCTCTTTGAGCACTTCTTGATGGTACTGGCGGCCCATTTCCAACTCCTGATCCTCGCTCATCAACACGAAATCCTTTCCGCCGGACACCGGATTGGTGGCACAGCCGCTGCTCAACACAACGATTGTCAATGCGACAAGCGCCAACGAAATATACTTTTTCACTATACCCATCGTTTCACCATGTTTTAGTCACGTCTCAAACATTACTATCTTTTCAATACTACCTCGAATGTAAGGCCTACCATGCGCTGTTACGTTATGGACCACTTGGATCATGTCTGTATCGGCTTCTCTTTGAGCAGGTACCTGCGGCGGTAATCCTAGGGCATTTCCTAACATCTAAAAAGGCCGGTTGTTAGCGGCCATCGTACAAGACCTCTATATTTATATCGATCCTGGTGGCGCTGATTACAACCAGCGCACTGTCATCGGCCGGTTTCCATACCACACCGTCTTCGATTTCCTTGAACCCGCCGTCAAAATTCGCTAAATGGTGCTGATTCATTGCAAAAAAGTATGCTGCGTTGCTCGCCGAACGCGCTCTGCTCGGCCACCGACCGCGATGATGATGCGCCAAGCGAGGGAGCCGACAGTAACGATTTCATGAGTTCTCGCGTCATCGGTCGGCTCGGTAACGTATACTTGAAGGCCATGCCGATGGCCACGCCTTGTGAGGCGAACACCGATTTACTGGAATGTTCCAATTTGGATTCGTGCGTAACAACATCTTTAGGGCCTGACGTGACGCAATCACTCGATGGGTATCCGGTAGTAATCGAGGTCCCGGTCCGATGGGGCGATATGGACGCATTCCAACACGTCAACAATATTGTCTATTTCCAGTACTTTGAAGGCGTCAGGATCGAGTATTTTCATCGGATCCATGCCATGGAT
Source organism: uncultured Gammaproteobacteria bacterium (assembly GCA_947259875.1). GTDB lineage: Bacteria > Pseudomonadota > Gammaproteobacteria > Arenicellales > JAANXG01 > CALZGZ01. The sequence goes on from CAMYNX010000199.1 coordinate 1,641, forward strand.
CACTTGCGCGAGACCGGCGTCGGTCCGATCCTTGCCTCCACCCAATGCCGTTTTCGGTTTCCAGTTACTTATCCAGACACCTTGTTGGTGGGCGCGAAAGTGACAGAGCTGGGAGAAGATCGTTTTACGCATCGATATCTTGCAGTCAGCCAGGTTCACGAAAAAGTCGCCGCCGCAGGTGATGGCGTGGTGGTGACATTCGACTACCAGACAAACCAGAAAGTGCCCATTCCCGCGCAAATTAGACAGCGAATTTACGAGCTTGAGAACGGTCTAAAGGAAAACAATCGTTAATTAAAAACCGGGATTAGGCGCGTACTCGAGGACTAAATGTCACACTGGGCATTGATGGAGTTCCTAATGCTACACAAAATATTGGCCATTTTTCCCGTCGCGCCTTGGTCCACCATTCGGGCTATCATTACCATAGCCGAGCAAGGGGTGTTAACCGGGCCGATCACGCACTACAATACGCGCGAAAATTAGCCCAAATTTATTAGGCATCGGTATCTTTGTAGACGTAGCAGTGACATGAGCGAACCGGCTGAAAAGATTGAAAATGGAACGATCCGGAAAATCTCGGATAAAGTCTGTGTCTATTATGATGGTTACTGGATACGTTACTATTCACCGCCTGAAGACACTCTGGCCGAGAAAAAGCAGTTAATCGTTTCTTTAACCCGCCGCACATTCCATCATACTGAAGCCGGTATAAACACCCCGGGCGAAAGGCTGGAGATGGCCAGACAGGTCTATCTCGAAGAGACTGATCCGGCCAGGAAAAGAATCAAAGGCGCGATGTTGGCCGGTGCACTTTTTAATCGTGGAACCGATATCTTCAACGCTGTTGTGAACCTCGCCTCTAATGGAGTGTTGATCAGCGAGGAAAATGAACTGATGAAAATGTGTGGGGAATGTCTCAAAGAGGCCTTGGAACTTGGCAAGCTGGTCAAACATTACAGCGGTGAAGAGGGCATCGACGAATTGTGGGGTGAACCGTTCAAGGCCTTTTCCATGCCCATGGCGGCATTTTACGAAAGCCGATATCTTAAAATCGCCCAGGCCATGCGTAATATCGATTATATTACTGATCACATGGCGCGGATGTTCGAGGGCCAAACGCCATTCAAAGGTATCGGTCCACACCTTATGGATCTGGCCGAGACCGCAAAAAAAGAGGCGGAAACGAAGCGCAGTGATCGGGTGATATTCGATGTTTGGCCGCGTTTTGTTGCCGCATTGGAGGCGGTCGATGCATTTAAACCGAGAATTCCCGCGGGCATAGATGAATCTAGGCGCCACCGTATTGAAACTGGCGGGCGTCTGTTGCAAGAAGGGAGAAATATCATCACGTATCTGGCCAGGGCGCGGGTACCGATGCCGAAGACAACAAAAGAATACGTAGAACAGCTCGAGAACTATGCCCGGGAAATTACCTAAACGCGTTGTGACCGCAGGTTCATGAACGCAAAGGACGACGATCAGGCGCAGGTGATGTCGAACTGGCGTGCAGTCCGGGTAACGTTGGTCGGTCTAGGCCGAAACAAAATAAAAGTCAGGTCGTCTGGATGACTTGGTCTATCTTCGGGATTGCGCATTCGCTTGTGGCTGGTTTCGATCAATGCCTCTCCGACACGGGGTAACGGCCCAGTTCGAATAGTGTGAATAATCTCATCGACGTAAAGGTTGTCAGCCAGTCCATCACTGGCGATCACCAAAGTATCTCTGGGCGAAATTTTTGTGGTGGGGCCGATTTCAATGCGCATATCGGCATCGCCCACAACGTTTGACACCACACTGCGTTCTTCATGATGGATTGCGTCAGTCTCGTCCATGAACCCGGATTCCACGGCGTAACCGGTGGGTGAGTGCGGCACGTTCTGGAGTTTGACCTTTCCCCGCTGGCCGGTGAGCAAGATGAGAGAATCTCCGATATGATAAGGTCGTAGGGCATATCTTTGAATTTCAATCACTGCCAAGGTGGTCGCTGCGCCAGTACCGAGATTTAAGACAGTTTGATTGGCGGCCTCGATCCCGTCGAGAATTGTCTCACGCAGACTCCGTTCCTCGGTCACCTGTGTAATTCTATGCAGTAAGGTTTCAACCGCCAGCGTTGATGCCTGGCTACCACCTGGGGAACCACCCACACCGTCCGCTACGATCAGCACCCCGGAGTAATCATCTAATGGAACTAATGCGGCGGCGTCTTCGTTGCCGCTGGCCTTGTCTGGCGCGGAATGGGTAAAGGCGACGGCTTCCCCCCCTAAGAACAGATATCGATCTACGGCATCAAGATCTTTCTTAGAATAGATCTTTGCGGATTCGAGATTGGTTGGCCTGCTTGGGGTATCCTTGGTTAGTGCCACTGTAGGTTTTCCAGGTATATACGCAGTTTTGCGACTGTTTTGAATTTCTTGAGAATCAAAGTCAGTTTTAGCCCGCAACAAATCGATTTGATTTCCCTAGGGAGCTTGGCATATTGTTTTTGTCCACCCAGCACTTCGTGGAATACGTGGATGAGGGCAAATAAGTCTTGGTGACGATTTTCTCCCGTCGGTGGACCCCAATGGAACATATCAATGAGTTTCAATTCAAAACCCAAACCGTAGTGCTGCACGATGATATTGTCGCTATGTAGGTCCCCATGGTAATCCCCCATATTATGGATACACTCGATACCTGAGGTCAGTGAGTGCAACAGATGCAACGCCTGGAAGGGATGAAGCCGTTTTCCACGTTGGCGCGCGACAAAGCTCGAGAGTCGTTCGCCTTCAACGAACTCGGAAACTAGAAATCGTATTGGGATCTGCTCGAAAACAAACGTATCTTGCGTGTGATATTGTATTACGATGGGACAGTGTCTGAGTTTATGCAGTTTTTTTGCGTAAAAGTTCGACGTTTTATCCCGAATGTTGCGCTGTGGGAAAAAAAGTTTAGCGGTACGTTCGATGTCTGCCGCGGTTTCTTTGACTAGATAGACCTCTCCTTCCCACCCTCTGCCCAGTTGTTCTACTACTTCATACTTGTCTGCCAGCAAGGAGCCGGGTAACAAGTCAAACGAGTCAACCTTGTGTGATTTGTTGATTTTGCTCACGGTGCCCATGTTACCAAGGTGATCTCACTTGGCCAGGGCTTGTATTTCGCGGATCGCCACCATCAGCATCGCAAGATCCGGGGCGCCTTGCTCTTTCAATTCCGAGACCGTCTTGTCGATGCGATCGATCTCCTGTTTGTAGTGAGACATCCAATAATCGACATGTTTGGATTTGGCGCTACCTTCCACGACTTTGCTGCTGAGAAGGCGTTGATAACGATACAGATCCAGATACAAGCCATCGGTGGCCATTCTCTGCCATTGATGGCCCTGCGGGAGACTTAGTAACTGCTCGCGCAGCCAATACATGGATAGCCGGTGCCCCAATTCGAAATAAATACGCACCACATCATCTACATCAAAACTCGAGTCCGCGGAAACCTCAACAATATCAAGAGCTGAATAAATAGCGCCCAAGCCGCTGCATCTTTGCGCCAGCTCCAAAGGTACTCCAACGTCTAGATAAGCTTGCACGGCCCGGTCGAGGATATCGCGATGGACTGGCATTACCCAGTCATGAAGATGATGGGCGATATGTTTGACGCCTTCGGAAAAGGTATTGACAGAGCCCGCAATATCCAGGGGTTGTGGCTGATTTTGTAGCAACCAAAACGTGGCTCGTTCTATCAGTCGGCGCATCTTGATCAGTATATCAATCTGCGTTTCGGGTGGGACTTCGTTATCGAGAGCGTCCACATCCTCGCGATAAGATACCATGTCGAAGATATCGCGGGCGGCTACGTACGCCCGTGTGATATCCGCCGCAGTATATCCATACTGCTCCGTATAACGTGAGATCATCGTCAAATCCACGGAATTGATCATATTATTGGTGATGTGGGTAGCGATAATCTCGCGCCGTAACGGATGGCTGGCCATATACGCGTGGTAACGACTCTGCAATGGTGTCGGAAAATAACGCTGCAAATCTTTGGAAACGTACGGATCTTCCGGAACGTCACAATTAAGTAATTCAGCAAATAAGGCGATCTTGACGTAAGAAAACAGGATCGCTAGTTCCGGGCGGGTCAAACCCATACCTGCGGAGCCGCGCTCGGTAATCTCGTCGTCATTGGGCAAGAACTCCAGGCGGCGTTTTAATCTGCCTTCCCGTTCCAGACGGCGAATTAATCGTGCGTGATCTCCCAATCGTTCTGTGGCCTGATGACTGGCAATGCCTATTGCTTGTGTTTGCTGATAGTTATGCGTGAGCACCAAATCGACTACTTCTTCGGTCATACGGGCGAGCAGACGATTACGTTCTTCCAAGCTCAATTCCCCGGCGGAAACCGGCCCGGTGAGCAGTATCTTTATGTTGACCTCATGGTCCGAGCTGTCTACGCCTCCAGAGTTGTCAATGGAATCCGTGATAACGTAGCCGCCCCGCTTTGCAAATTCGATGCGACCAAGCTGAGTCAATCCCAAATTTCCTCCTTCGCCCACCACCTTGCATCGTAATTCGTCAGCGTTCACGCGGATCGAGTCGTTGACTCGGTCTCCTGCGTCGGCATGAGTTTCGAAGCTGGACTTGACGAATGTTCCGATACCTCCGTTCCACAGGAGATCTACACGCGCTTTGAGAATGCATCGAATCAATTCGTTGGGATTCAGACTTTCCGCGTTCGTTCCTAGGAACTCCCTCATTTGAGGGTTTAATTGGATTGACTTCGATGCGCGGGAGAATACCCCACCGCCTTTTGTGACCAGCTCTTTGTTGTAATCAAGCCAGGTGGAACGCGGGAGTTCAAATAAGCGTTTTCGTTCTTGGAAGCTGATCTGGGGATCCGGATCAGGATCAATGAAGATATGCAAGTGATTGAACGCCGCGACAAGCCGAATACAGGGTGACAA
>CAMYNX010000200.1 GCA_947259875.1 uncultured Gammaproteobacteria bacterium
CGTGGCGGAGGTGCCGTTTGTCGACATTGTCAATACGCTGATGGACCCGGGTCTACCCCTGACGGTACACGACTACGAAGAATTCGGTAATCCTGCGAACGTACGTGAATACCGGTATCTGCGAAGGTACTCGCCGTACGACAATGTGAGTGCGCAAGCATATCCACCAATGTTGATTACCGCTGGGCTACATGATCAGCGGGTTGGTTTTTGGGAGTCGTTAAAGTGGGTCGCCAAACTTCGTAGCGCAAAAACAGATAACAATCTATTACTGCTTAAAGTCGATACCACGGGACATTACGGTGAAACCGGCCGCTATCAGGACTTAAAACGCACCGCCTTCCTCTATTCGTTTTTACTCAATATGTGGGGTCTGGGTGATGATAACCACGCGCTTGAGACGGTTAACCGGTAATATTCCCTGAATGATAATTTTGGTTACAGATTTTGGAATACATGATCCATATGTCGGGCAGATTCATGCCGTGCTGGCACAGCAGGTACCCGGTATACAGGTTATTGATCTGTGCCACAATATTCCAGATTTTGATATCAAGGCCGGCGCTTACTTGCTTGCGGCGTTGGTGCAAGAAATGCCGCATACCGTGGTCTGTCTCGGTGTCGTCGATCCCGGTGTCGGCAGTCGGCGAGATGCGATCATGGTGCGCGCCGATGGCAGGTGGTTTGTCGGCCCTGACAATGGGTTGTTTGCGATCGTCATGCGGCGTGCGCGGGAGGTCACCAGTTATCGCATAGACTGGCGGCCGGCAGCGCTTTCCAACTCCTTCCATGGCCGTGATCTGTTCGCGCCGGTCGCGGCAATGCTTGCGCAAGGCACGCCGCCGGAGCCCGCGTCCGATCATTCACCAATGGATACCCAAGACTGGCCTGACGATTGGGATGCTGTTGTCTATGTCGATCACTACGGCAATGCAATCACCGGATTGAGGGCGTCGAACATCGATGTCGAAACAGTGCTCGAGTTGGGTAATACGCCTATTCACTATGCGCGCACCTTCAGCGAAGCCTCGCCCGGGCGGCCGTTCTGGTACGCCAATTCGTTCGGGTTGTTAGAAATTGCCGTGAACCAGGATAGCGCGGCGCGACAGCTGGGAATAGACCACGGAGACAGGGTGCGCATGGTTTCAACTGGCGGGGGACCGCGGACAAAGGCCTAGCCCGCATATTGCACCAGTCGGCCACCGGCCTTGACGTAACTGATTGAAAAGCCGTTTGCATGTATCGAATCTATAACTCTTGGCCCGGGTACGTTTTGTTAGACGGCCGGTGTCCTATCCGGGCTCTGGCTGGTCCAGGCACGCCTGAACTTGGACTTCACTCTAGCCATAGCTGCGGCTATGACTTTCCCTCCAGTCCGGCGCTTGTCCCCGCACAGCCAGGGGGTTCAGCCGCCCCTGTCCTGCGCCAGTTTCCCGGATACTTGTGCAATATGCGGGGCTAGCCCATATATTTCACCAAGGCGGCCTTGCTAGGATTCGGGATTGGTTCGTTTTTTATTTTTTGGGATGTATAAATCGGTAATCGTCCCGGCGAATGCCTCGGCCGAAAACGCCACGGTTTCCGATAAGGTCGGATGCGGATGGATCGTCAAGCCAATATCTTCCGCGTCGCATCCCATTTCGATCGCCAATCCTGCCTCCGCGATCAGGTCACCGGCGTGGGGTCCAACGATACCGGCACCGACAACCCGCCCGGTGTCTTCGTCAAACAACAGCTTCGTGAACCCCTCGTCACGGCCAAGTCCAAGGGCACGACCGCTGGCTGCCCATGGAAACGTGCCCTTACCGTATTTCAACCCCTGCTGTTTGGCCTCGGTTTCGGTGACACCAACCCAGGCCACCTCTGGGTCCGTGTAGGCGACACTGGGAATGGCAGCAGCGTCGAATCCGCTCTTCAATCCCGCACACACCTCCGCTGCAATCTTGCCTTCGTGCGTGGCCTTATGCGCCAACATCGGTTGCCCCACGATATCGCCGATTGCAAAAATATGCGCGACGTTGGTGCGTTGCTGTTTGTCCACCGGGACGAAACCGCGCTCATCCACCTGGACACCTGCGTTTTCCGCACCGATTTCACGCCCATTAGGCTGCCGGCCGACTGCCACCAGCACGTAATCAAAAACGTCGCTTTCGGGTGCCGCGCCGCCTTCAAACCAGACCTTGACCTCGTGTTCGGCGGGCTCGATACGCGTGACCTTGGTGTCCACGAAAATGTTTTCGTACATCTTGTCGATGCGACGCTGCAAAGGATTAACCAAGTCACTATCGACGCCGGGGAGTAGCGTCGGGGTGAGTTCGACCACGGTGATCTTGGACCCGAGTTCGTGATAGACATTGGCCATCTCCAAACCGATGATGCCGCCGCCTATAACCAGCAAGCGCTCGGGAATTTCCTTGAGTTCCAATGCACCCGTGGAGTCGATAACACGGGGATGGTCGTTGGGAAATCCGGGGAGCATGATCGATTGGGACCCGGCGGCGATGATGGCATAGTCGAACGACACAGTAGCAACGCCGTTATCGCCGACCACGACCAGGTTGTTTGGACCGATGAATTCCCCGCTGCCCTGCACGACCTCGACCTTACGCTGCTTGGCGAGACCTGTAAGTCCCTTGTTCAAACGACCGACGATCGAATTCTTCCAGCCCCGCAGTCGATTCAGATCGACCTTCGGGTCTCCAAATTCAATACCATGGATAGCCATGTCACGCGCTTCCGCGACTACCTTGGCGGCATGCAGCAGGGCCTTGGAGGGAATGCAACCGACGTTCAGGCAGACGCCGCCCAACTCCGGATAACGTTCAACTAGAACGGTCTTTCGGCCCAGATCCGCGGCGCGAAACGCCGCAGTATAGCCACCGGGTCCGGCGCCGATCACCAACACCTCGGCGTGCCGATCTGCCTTCATAGCCGCAGATAGCTGCGCCTCGGTCTCCGGTTCCGGGCGAACCGCGGTATCAGGTGGTGGGAGCGCCTCGCTGCTCTCGGTGTCGGCGCGCAGGGTCATGATCAATGATCCTTCTGATACCTTATTGCCGGCCTTGACCACAACGTCCTCCACGGTGCCGGCCATGGGTGAGGGGACATCCATGGTTGCTTTGTCGCTCTCCAGCGTAATCAGTGGATCCTCTGGCTGAATCTCCTGGCCGGGGGCGACCAAGACCTCGATGACCTCGACATCCTTGAAATCACCGATGTCGGGCACCTTGATATCGATTTTATTAGCCAAACTTACCCTCTTCGTTTATTGGGTTGCGGTTGTCATAACCGATTCGCAGCTCGACACGGCGTTCTTGGAATACGCAGCAGGTTTACAGTAGCAAGCGGCGCGCGTCTTCGAGTACCCGCGTCAGGAAGGCGGTGAACCGGGCCGCCTCGGCGCCGTCAACCACTCTGTGGTCGTAGGAGAGCGATAACGGAAGCATCAGACGCGGTATGAAATCGTCATCCTTATAGACGGGCTTCATTTGCGCGCGCGACACCCCCAGAATCGCCACCTCAGGGGCGTTAACAATAGGGGTAAATGCGGTGCCCCCGATGCCGCCGAGGCTGGATATTGTGAATGTTCCACCCTGCACGTCATTCGGGGTCAGTTTCTTGTCCCGGGCGCGTTCGCTGACCTCCCCCAACTCCTTAGCCAGGTCGAGCACGCCTTTCTGGTCGACATCCCGAATAACGGGCACTACTAGACCCTCCTCGGTATCGACGGCGATTCCCAGGTGATAGTACCGCTTGAGGATGAGGTTCTCTCCACCAATTTCTAAAGACGCATTGAAGCTTGGATGTTCTTTCAATGCGCTGACACATGCCTTCATGATAAACGCGAGCATGGTCAGGCGTACCCCTCTTTGTATTGCCTCTTCCTTTGCTTGCTTACGAAAGTTCTCCAGCTCGGTAATGTCTGCTTCGTCGTGATGCGTCACATGTGGTACGTGCAGCCAGGAACGATGCAGGCTCGTGGCGGTCAATTTCTTGATGCGGCCAAAGGGCTGCACCGTTATCTCGCCGAACTTGGCGAAATCGATCTGTGGCATTTCCGGCAGGGTAAGACCGGGTGTTGCCGCAGCCGCCTGGGAAGACGGTTGTGCCAACGCTTGTTTCACAAAGGCCTGTACATCCTGTTTGACGATTCGTCCTTTACGGCCGGTACCCGACACACGTTGCAGATCGACCCCCAGTTCGCGCGCAAACCGCCGCACGCTGGGGCTGGCGTGAGACTTCGTCGCACCCGTTGTCGCCACCGGCTCTGGGAGGGTCGGAGGCGGCACGGGTCGATCGGGCGGGCCTTCCCGTGCCGGCGGCGTAGCGGGTGCGGGTGCGGACGGGGCCGGTGGCGCCTGGAGTGGGGTGTCTGAGACCCCGGCGACCGCCGCGCTGGGTTGCAGCGCCAATATCGTACTGCCCTCGGAGACCTTGTCGCCCTTGTTGACCCGCAATGCCACCACGGTCCCGGCGACGGGTGCTGGGACGTCCATGGTTGCCTTGTCGCTCTCCAGGGTAATCAAGGGATCTTCGGCTTGTATCCGATCACCGGGGGCGACCATGACCTCGATAATGTCGACATCCTGGAAATCACCAATATCCGGGACCTTGACCTCGATCACCTCACCGGCCGTTTCCGGGGATAGGGAGGTGGAAGGAGGGGCTACCGCTACCGGGGCCGAGGTCGGTTCTGTCGTGCTATGGAGCGCCGGGGAGGAATCCAGCGCGGCGTTGGCAGCAGTTGCCGATGCGACATGGTTCAAATCCAGTTGCTGTTGTTGTGTTCCGTGGTCTGTAGGTTGCGGCGCCGGTGGGTGCGATTTTTCTGTTGCCGTGGTCTCTACCTCCAATACTAGAAGTAGGTCGCCTTGCGAAACTTTATCACCGACTGCGACCATGAGATCGTTGACTTTCCCCGCCATGGGACTTGGTACGTCCATGGTCGCCTTGTCGCTCTCCAGGGTTACGAGGGGCTCCTCACCCAGAATTTCCTGTCCTTCGCGCACCAGAACTTCGATGACCGGTACGTCCTTGAAATCACCCAGGTCCGGAACGTAGATTTCTTCTAACCTGACCACTCGCTGCCTCCCTTGCTCAAGCGGTGGCCGGATACGGCTTTTCTGGATCTATTCCGAGGCGCTGAATCGCTTCGTGAGCTTGGCTCACGTCGATATCCCCCTGCTCGGCCAAGGCATTGAGTGCCGCCACGGTCACAAAATTCCGATCGATTTCAAAATGATGACGCAAGTTCTTGCGGGTGTCGCTGCGCCCATAGCCATTGGTTCCCAATACCACATAAGGCTTGTGTATGAATGGCCGGATCTGGTCCGCAAACAATCTGATATAGTCGGTCGCAGCAACCACTGGACCGGGAAAACGATCCAGGCATTCCTCGACATAACTCACCCGACGAGGTTGATCCGGATGCAGCAGATTCCAACGTTCTTTCTCCAGGCCGTCGCGTCTAAGTTCATTGAAGCTGGTGACGCTCCACACTTCTGCCGCCACATTATAATTCTCCTCCAGCATCACTGCGGCGGCCTCCACTTCGCGCAAAATCGTACCACTGCCCAGCAATTGGACTGATGGCTTTTTTCTACCGGTCTTCAAAGTCGGTCCACGCAAGCGGTACATGCCTTTGATTATGCCTTCCTCCGCACCCTCGGGAAGTGCGGGATGGGCATAGTTCTCGTTCATGACGGTAATGTAGTAATACACGTTTTCCTGATCCACGAACATGCGTCGAAGTCCATCATGAATAATCACCGCCAGCTCATACGCATAGGTCGGATCATAGGCGATACAGTTTGGAATTAGCATCGCCTGTATTTGGCTGTGGCCATCCTGATGCTGCAGTCCCTCGCCCGCCAAGGTAGTGCGCCCCGCGGTCCCACCGATCAGAAAACCCCGCGATCGCGAGTCACCAGCGGCCCACGCGAGATCCCCGACCCGTTGAAAACCGAACATCGAATAAAAGATATAAAACGGGATCACATTGATGCCGTGATTGGAATATGCGGTTCCAGCCGCCAGCCAGGATGACATGCCACCGGCCTCGCAGATTCCCTCCTGTAGCACCTGTCCCTGCTTGTCCTCGCGGTAATACATCAATAGATCGGCATCTTCCGGTTTGTATAACTGACCGACGGAAGAGTAGATGCCTAGTTGGCGAAACAGACCCTCCATGCCGAAGGTGCGCGATTCGTCTGGCACGATGGGGACCACATACTTGCCTATCTGTTTATCGCGGGTCAGCGCAGTGAGGATGCGTACAAACGCCATGGTAGTGGATATCTCCCGCTCCCCGGTTGCTTCAAGTTGCGTCTTGAAAGTCTCCAGCGGTGGCATCGGCAACGGCTCAGCGTCTTCGGTCCGGTTGGGCAAGAAGCCGCCCAATGCCTTTCGCCGTTCGTGCAGGTACTGGATTTCGGGGCTGTCGTCTGGTGGCCGGTAGAACGGGATCTCGCTCAGCTGATCATCAGATACCGGGATCTTGAATCGATCACGAAACTGACGTATCGAATCCTCGTCCATCTTCTTCTGCTGGTGGGTAATGTTCTGGCCTTCTCC
>CAMYNX010000201.1 GCA_947259875.1 uncultured Gammaproteobacteria bacterium
GATGAAGCCGGCGAGCCCCAGAATAGGAGGCATGATTTGACCGGCGGTCGACGCTACGGACTCGATGGCCCCGGCCATGGGCGCTCGAAAACCGTGGCGCTTCATCATCGGTATCGTGAATCGCCCTGTCATCACAACGTTGGCCACCGCCTGGCCCATGACGGACGCAACGATGCCGCTGCCAATGAGCGCCGGGAACGCCGCACCTCCGGAAATATGCCGGCCGCTAACCTTGCCGACTTCCAGCACCATACGCAGCATCCCGAGGCCCAACAGCAAAGCGGCGTAGACGATGAGAAAGTAGATGCTGTCGGCCGCTACTTGCGCCAGCCAGAAGAAACCCTGTGTTGTCCCCAACCCTATGTAGTGCAGCACAAAGCTCGGTTCGTAGTGCGGATGTGTGAATAAAACACTGTCAATCTTGTGTCCAAAAAAGAAGTAAACAATGGCGGCAACGATTACCGAAGTGAGCAACGCCCCCCAGTGCAAATAGGCCAATAATAGGATACCGACCAGTATCGCGTAGCCCGCATACAAATCGGCGTCTTCGAAAAACGGTGCTGTGCTTTCCAGCCGATCGGCGTGCCAACGAATATAGGCCATGCCTACCGTCGCCAGCAGGGTCCCGGCTATCGCGATTGCCATGCGTATATGAAACAGACGGTAGCGCGGGCGGCGATCATCGATGAGATTGCGAATCGCCAATACGCCCGCCAAAAAAACGATAGCGAGTATGAAATTTGAATAATGCTGGGACGAACTGCGAATGAATCCGAAAACGGCGATGCCCACATACGCCGTTAACGCAGCACCTGCGGCCCAAAACGTCCATGACAGGACGCGGTAGGCCTGGTCGCGCGCGTTACTAGTCCGCGAACGAAGCAACTTTGGTCAACTCTCGGTGAAAATCGCCGACGCCATCCGGGATCAGCGTCGGCGATCGTCCACGGTCTACTGCGGATAGGTTACCGCGGGATACTGTTTGTGTTTATCCCACCATCCGAGCTCCACGTAGGCGCGTTTGGCACCAGGATGCACATTTTCTTCGGACAGGCCGTGTACCATCAATTCCGGCGACCAGATGGTCCATAGAGGATGGAGTTCCTTCATCTTCGGGCCAAGTTTTGCTACCGCCTTGACCAATTCGTAGGCGTTTTCTTCGGCAAAATCAGGATGGGAGGCCTTGAACCCACGATTAACCGCCACCGAAAGCGGCTCGGTCTGCTTGGGTAAGGTGCCCGCCGGCAAGGTCAGATGCAGCCACGTGGTACCGAATTTCTTGTTGATTTTGTCAACCACCTCTTTTTCTACGCCGAGGTAGTACAGGGGCTTATTCACGGCCTCGAGTTGACGTAGGGGTCCCGGGATTAGCCAAGCCTTTAGATTGGGTTCGGTCCCGAACGGGGTCACCGCGACATCCGTCGTACCGTCAATCAACTGCTGCGTCAAGGCGCCCGGTGTCATGTGCCGAATATCGGAATTGCCTGGGTTAATGCCATAACCGTGTTCAAGAAACAACCTCGAAAACACGCCCCAGTCGCTCTGGCCGCGCAGCCCCAGGGAGATCCGTTTGCCTTTGAGGTCGGCCACTGATTTGATCTCGGGATTGAAGGTGACGAAAAACTTTCCCTGTCCCCACCATGCCTCGCCGTAAAGCAGCTTATATTTAATGAGGACTTTTTTGGGAAGAAATTCCTTCAGTTCCGGCGTTCCGCCCCAGAAACCCAGTTGTACGATGGTGTCCTCGGTAGAAAATATCGTCCGTTTCCAATGCTTTTTCTCCGCCATCTCGCGGACGTTGTACATGTATCCGGGGGTTTCCTGTGGCAACAGGGTAATCGGCACACCGGATTGAATCATTTGGTTCATCAGTACGGTGTCACCGGCCATGGGGCCGCATCCAAAGGGACACAGCAACACCGGAATTGCTTTCGATTGAGCATGGCTAATCAACGGCAAAGCGCACACAACGATCAACAATACGGGACGGGCGACACGAAATAGTGCTCGCAATAACATAGGGATCTCCTCCATTTATTGTTTCTTAACGGTGTTAGTCACAATCCCTGTCGGCGACGATCCGACACGATAGACCACTGCCGCCATCGTTTACTGGACACCATATGTCACTTGACGTCAAGGGCATCGGCATAGGGTTGGTAATCGACTTAGATTCACGTTATGTAAAAATGTAGGCCGGCGCGGAATAACGACCCACAGACACCTTATGGCTACGAGCACCGGATCTGGAACGAAGCGATGTCACCGCGTGCAGCGAGTTCTTTTACCAGAGTTACGATCGGGGTTCCGGCCAACGGATAGTCCCTGTTGATCGGACCCGCCGCCTTGAGGGCCTGATACTCTTTCTCGCCGTAATAGGCTGCGAGCAAAACATCATCATCGGTCTTGAACGGCCCGCGCTCCGCACGGATACGGCCCAGGGCTGGCTCCAACAATTCTGCGGGTCGGCAGTTAACCGGCTGTGCGCCGTCTGTCACCCGGTCGTACAAATCGGGTTCAACGGGTCCGGCGATTTCGCCGTAGTGCCCAAGCAGGTATTTTCGCACTTCGTCGGGAATGGTCGCGTAGCGCTCCTTGCCCATCACATTCAGCACCGCTTGGGTGACGATGAACTGCGCAAACGGACTGACCACAATTGGATAACCGAGGTCAGCCCGTACCCGTCCGGCTTCTTCAAGTATCTCTTCCAGGCGGTGCTCAATTCCGAGCTCGGCGAGTTGGGGCTTGAGATTCGAAATCATCCCTCCCGGCACTTGATGATGAAAGTGAAACGAGTCGTATTCGAGCAGTGTCCCCAGCGGCTTATTTTCGCGGCTAGCGATGTAGTGCAAACGATCCGCCACTTGCTTCACGCATTCCAGGTCGACGTTGACATTGAATCCCAAGTGGCGCGCATTGTCTACAAATACCTCGGTCGCCGGATGCGAGGCCCCGTTCGCAAGGGCCGACGTCGCCGTGTGCACCACATCCGCCCCGTGCTCAATTGCCCGGACCAGTACATACGGCGCCAGCCCTGACAAGCAGTGGGTGTGAATCTGTAATGGGAGTATGCCGCAGGCCTTCTTGGCGGCTGGAATCAGGGTCGCGACGCGCTCCGGAGTGAGCAGGCCGCTAGGGTCTTTCAAGAACACCCCGTCGACACCCAACTTTACCAGTTGTCGGATCTTGTTAATGTAATAGGTGTCCGTATGCACGGGGCTGTGTGTGTACACGAATCCGCCCACGACGTGGAGCTCGTTGCTTTTTGCCGCTCGCACCGGGACCTCGAGGTTGCGCATATCGTTTAGGGCGTCGTAGGTCGTGTGATAGCGAATACCGTTGGCGGCGATGCGCTGTGCGGTCATTTCCACCACATCGTCGGGAAACAACTCAAAGGTAAACAAACTTTGCCCGCGATGGTGCACGATCAATGGCGTATTCTTCACCCATCCGCTGACGATGCGCATACGTTCCCACGGATCTTCGCGCAGGTAACGAACACAAACGTCGAACACCGCTCCACCCACCAGATCGATCGCCTCGAAGCCTGCGCGGTCCAGCAAAGGCGCGACATCCGCCATCATTGCCGTAGTCATGCGTGTCGCCCAAAGGCATTGATGTGCGTCACGCAGGGTCACGTCAATAACGGAAATTGTGCGGTTATTGCTCATCACTGTCCTCCATTTCCTCCTCCACCCAACGGGTGTCGATCTCACCGTGGATAAAACTTGGGTGTCGAATAAGCCTGCGGTGGAACGGTAACGTCGTCGGGATCCCATCGACGGCGAATCTCGAAAGCGCCGAGCCGGACCGGTTAATAACCTGGTCGCGATCCTTGCCCGAGACAATCAGCTTGCCCAACAGTGAGTCGTAGAACGGCACAACGTCGTAACCCCGGTAAGCGTAACCGTCGAATCGTATACCCAACCCTTTTGGCGGTGCCCAACGGGTGATCCGGCCCGCCCGAGGCATAAAGCCATTGTCCGGATCTTCGGCGTTGATTCGCCACTCAACCGCATGCCCGAGTATTTGGGGGGATCGATCCTGAAACGATAGCGGCTCTCCTGCGGCGATACGCAGCTGCTCCAGGACCAGGTCGACGCCGGTAACCGCTTCGGTGATGGGATGTTCAACCTGGATTCTGGTGTTCATTTCAATGAAGAAGTACTTCCCGTTTTCCGTATCGAAAATGAATTCCACCGTACCGGCATTGACATATTCGATACCTTCCGTCAACGCGATCGCCGCTTCGCACATCTCGCGGCGGCAGGTGTCGTCCAGCACCGGTGACGGCGCTTCCTCTACCAGTTTTTGGTGGCGGCGCTGTACGCTGCAATCGCGTTCTCCAAGGTGGCGATAGTTTCCCTGATAGTCGCCATAGACCTGTACCTCGATATGGCGAACTTTATCGAAGTATCGTTCGAGATAGATGCGCGCGTCATCAAATGCCGCTTTCGCCTCATTCGTCGCCTGCGTAAACAAAAGATCGAAATCACGCCGTGAGTGGATAATCCGCATTCCGCGCCCACCACCTCCCGCGGCGGCCTTCAACATCAGAGGGAAGCCGACGTCTGCCGCCGCTGTCGCGGCCTGGGTGGCATCTGTAAAGGCATCGGCTGCTCCCGGTACAACCGGCAGACCCAGCCGCTGGGCCGTATGACGGGCCTCCAGTTTATCGCCCATCCGGGCAATGACCTCCGCAGGCGGCCCGATAAATACGAGCCCGGATTCGCGGCATTTGTCCGCAAAATCGGCATTTTCGGCAAGAAAACCGTATCCAGGATGGATTGCATCGCAGCCACTGCCAAGCGCAACGGTAATGATCGTGTCACCGGCGAGATAACTCCGCTGCGGTGATGCCGGCCCGATGCAAACAGCACGGTCGGCGGCCCAAACGTGTGGCGAATTGGCGTCTGCATCGGAGTAGACGGCTACCGTATCAAGACCCGCTTTACGGCATGCCCGGATCACCCGAAGGGCCACTTCTCCACGGTTTGCGATGAGAACACGCTGCATGTCTTAAGCCAAATTGATAATATGTGTCGCCACGGAGGTCGGGTGATCCTATGGAATACCAGCCAAAAACCGGCATATGGATTCAGCACGCGGGCTGTCATCCGGTCGGTCCGCGAGGATCTGTTGGCCGGTGATCGGGATCATTGTATAACAGGCGTGCGGTGAATCCGACAAGCGGATTCGCGGTTGACCGAGGATCGACGATATTTTCATTCAGACAACATCTATTCTTCGAGTGTATACAGATCGTGCCACTAACCTATCAAGAAATCGCAGAAATTCTTCGCATCATCGACACTAGCTCTATCGATGAATTCGTTGTTGAGGTCGGTGATATCAAGGTGGCCGTGCGGCGGAAATCAGCAGGGGCTTCGGGAAACGACATATTCCTCCGCACCCCAAAGTCAGAAGGGTTGGCGTCGCAACCGCAACCTCGAACGGCGGCATCGGCCCCCTTCCGAGAAAAAACAGCGCCAACTGAACCTCTAAAAGACAGTGGCGAACGTTCCGACGGTCTGGCACAAGTGTGTGCGCCGATGAGCGGCATCTTCTATCAAAAACCGTCGCCCGATGTGGAGCCTTTTGTGTCAATTGGGTCAAAGGTCAAGAAGGGCGATTCTTTGTGCCTGGTAGAAGTGATGAAACTGTTCAACACGATCCGCGCCGAGCTCGATGGCCGCATCGTAGAAATCGGTGCCGAGGATGGGGACTTGGTGGAATACGATCAAGTACTTTTTCTGATTGAGCCAATACAAAACACCGACTAGTCATGCCTGCCCGGGGATGGTCCACGATCCCGCAACGTGAAGACAAAGTACGCGGTCTCACATTCCGTTTTGCATTATGAGATTGACAGATAAAATTGCGCTAATCAGCGGAGCATCGCGCGGCATCGGTGCGGCGGTAGCGCGGTTGTTTGCAACCGAGGGCGCGCGAGTCGTTGTCACCGACATTTCCGAGAACGGCGGGCGTCATGTCGAGGACATCATCCGCAAGGATGGCGGACAAGCCGTGTTCCTCAAACTCGATGTCACCAGCGAGGAAAATTGGAATTGCGCGGTGAACGCTACAGTAGACCAGTTTGGACGACTGGACATCTTAGTGAACAACGCCGGCATGTACCAACGGGCCACGCTCGATCAGACCGGTGTCCACGATTGGGACCAGGTGATGGAACTAAACGCCAAAGGTGTTTTCCTGGGATGCCGCGCGGTGATTCCGTGCATGAAACGCGCAGGGGGCGGATGTATTGTGAATATGTCTTCCGTTTCGGGCTTGACTGGAGGGACCTACTCGACCGCCTACAACGCCTCAAAAGGCGCAGTGCGATTGTTGACAAAATCCATCGCCGTCCAATATGCGGCCAACGGCATCCGCTGTAATTCTGTCCATCCTGCCCCAGCGGAGACGGACATGCTCGTCGATGTGTTTCCAGATCAACAAAGCCGCTCAGCACGCATCGCGGAGATCCCCCTTGGCCGGTTCGCCACTGCTGAAGAAATCGCG
>CAMYNX010000202.1 GCA_947259875.1 uncultured Gammaproteobacteria bacterium
CTTTTGGTGGCGGCGCTGATACTTGGTTTCGGCTCCAGGCAGCTTACGATTTTGCCCAAGCCCGGCAGCATGAAAACGAGATCGATGTCCAACGATACGTGCATGCTTAACGCTGAATGGTATTAAATGGGGTCGGTGACAAACGATAACGCTATTGATTCTTACTTGTCACCCACCCTTTTTTTGACCCCATTTTTCCTTTAGGGTGGCGCAGTACCGTCCCAACAGCCATTTTATTTTTTGTGTTTTTTCGCGCCAACTCCAGCCGCTAACACGATGCAGTGGCGGTTTGGTGACACACGGCCGACCAAATCAAAAAATCAAAACATCAAAAACGGTATGAGTAGCAAGAACACCGCGGGGAACAGCCAACGGCACCACAGGTCCCATTTTCTCGCTACGGACACCCGATTGGCTTTGGTCAGAGCGGTCGTGATCAAGACTTCGATGAGCGCGATGAAGACCAAAATGGTTGAGGCCAGAATAAAGTAATCCAGCCGTGTCATGTACGCGACCTTCGGCAAAAGGTTGCCCAGTATGAATCGATAGGCGATCAGCGTGAGGATGGCGCTGGCTGCCACGCCGATTTGAGAGTCTGCATGCTCAGGATGAATCCAGAAGACCGCCCAGGACATGCAAACGATGAACACCAAAGGCAACATAATCTTAAGGTAATAGTAATGAGTGAGTCGGCCTGCTTTCAATTCGTAGAGCACACCGGCCCTCGACAACGTTGGCGTTAACTCCAGTGCAGCGACACGTAAATCACCGTCAGTAATCGCCCAGTCGGGGATGTGGAATTCGGGCGAACGACCGCTCGTTTCGCTGTCGATCTCAACCTTTAATTCTCCCGGCTTGTGGTCTGGAAACACTAGCCGGATGGGCAGTATCTGTTCGTCGAGTGGAAAATCGCGCAGATCAAGCGACACGACAAACGTGCCCGAGAACCTCTGAACGTACCTGACGCTTCCAGCGGAACTCACGTCCACTTCTTCAGTGAACCGGCGAAAGACGCGCCGTTCGTTTGTTATTTGGACTCGGGGATGCCAGATTTCCTCCAGATCGATGGTTCGCTGTTCATCTGAGTAGCTGGCAATTCTTGGATCCGACCAGTGGAGATGAACAATCACGTCGGCTGTGAAAATCCCTTCCACATCATCGATACTCGTCACGTCGAACACATAAATTCCAACACGGACCTCCGTAAGTTGTCCTTTCGGATCAGGACGAGTTGCGCTGACATCATTCTGCTCGGCAGCGTGCGCTGCCCCTGCTGTCATCAGCGTCAGGATAACCGCGAACAACAAATGGGTTCTCACTGCAGTCAGCATTCTCAAAACCCAGTCAGCCGAAAAGGTCGCCAACATCAATGGTGGCGGCGTTTCACTATTCGGTCGTTTCTTGGCTCTCTCAAAAAACGTTTGAGTCGATGAAACAAATCGTAGAAAAAGGGACGTGTGGCGACGACCAAATATAGCAGGCGGATCCCTTTTGTTGTTGCCGCTAACAAATAACGCGCGACAAAGGCCACGGTTTGGCTCGGACCTGACCCCATCTATCCATTTCCACGCTTGAGGATGCAAGTCCGCAACTCGCTCCCACTGTCCAACCCTGGTCCGGCGTCTGCTTCATCTCTCGTTCAAGGCGTGTCCACCACAACGTATACCACCGTCGTGCCCTCATAGTAGGGACGATAATAGACGCCACCACAATGGTGGTAGGTTACATCGTCGGTCACTACCGTGGTACAGCCGCTTGGCAGCCTCGCGACCCGGGTCCCTACCGCAACCGCCGCGGCGACCGCGCCGACAGAGGGGCGGCGGCGAACGTCGACATCCACGCTGCGGTGGCGACCGTGGCGATCGACATCGACGTCGACATCACGGACACGGCCGCGACCACGGACGTCCACGTCGACATTGCTGTGGCCGCGGGCGGGCCGCGCCGTTCGATGCGCAGTCCGATGCGCGCTGCGGTGCGCCGCCGGACGCGCGGCGTGCGCGGCATCAATGAGAGATAGCTCCGATATCGGCACCCCGGGAAGTCCGACGAGGACCGTCCCCAGCAAGTACACGGACATTACGATGGCAATGGTTTTCATGCGTTTCATCATCGGGTTCCTCCTGTGCCGGGTGCGGTGGCGCCGCGCAGCGGAATAAATCCGATCTCCTTGGCCTCCGGCGGCGGTGAGAAGGTGAACAGCGCGTCGTCCAGCTGCGCCGACGTGTCCCAATCCGAAAACACGGCGGTAAACTGCGGCGCTCCTGTAATCCACTTCGAGGTGATCAGATATTTTCTGGGCAACGGCTTGTCGCCCTTCTCGATCCAGATCTGCCAGTCCACCTCACTGCCGCGAAACGCCAGATGGTGGACTTCGACCCCGCCGACGGTACTGGTACCGACCACCATCCCGGACTCCACATCTTCCATCAGTACCTGGTAAGTGTCCTGATAGACCAGGTCGGAGGCGGGCAGGATGACCCCTACTTCCTCCTTGGCCAAATCGAGCGCGGTGTTGATGTCGACGGTTTTCGACACGTTCATGTTGGCGTAGTAGTTCACCACCTTCCCATATAACGTCAGCGTTTTACCGTCAAAATAGAACTCTTGGTCGACAATGTCCCCTTTGCGGTTCACGTGGAACCGGTTCGGCCGTTGGATCGCGATATCAACGCTGGCGCCCGACTGTAACTGCTGTCCCGACCGCATCACCTTGTCGATGGTGTTGTCGGCGCGAAACGTAAATTGCTCAAGCGAGCCCAAATAATCACTCATCTGTCGCAGGATCTGCGCCGCTTCGGGCTCTACTACCGAAGATTCAGCGCTTCGGGCGGTATGCGATAGGCTCAAGGAAACCAGGATCGCTAAAAATCCCAGCGAAGTACGTCTAATCATGGTAAATATCCCTCCAATTAAAGTCTGAAGCGGTCGGTGTGCCCGACGTCATCGAACTCACTCAACGAAGAATAAATTTTTGGGGACAGAATACTTAAATGTCCCTCCGTTCAAGTCCTAGCCTTCTATCAACCCTTTTCATGATGAACCTCCTTATCTCAATCATGGACTTCAGGTTTCTGGTGTCAGACCCAACCCCGAAAACCTGACAGCAGACACCTGTATCTTTATTAGTAATTTAAGCGAACACCCACTCCCACTCCCCAGTCATAGGGTCTGTCGCTACCGATACCGACAAGACCGTCCACGTAAGTACCGAACGATGGCGTGAACATTTTCCCGAGCTGGACTTCGGCGGTTGCGGGAACCACATTGTCGTTTTCCCAGTCCACCGGTATCTTGGCATCCAACTTGCCCCAGACCTCATTGGGAAACGACTGAATGGCAATCAGGCGAAACGCCGTTTGGTTTACCGCCGGACCATCGTATTCCACGAAGTGCTGTACCAGCGGAACCAGAACCGTGCCTCCTTTCACCAGCGCCACACCGACCAACGGAGCAATCTGATCCGAACCGGTTCCAATGCCTTTGTCTTCATTCCCGAATCCCACAATCAACTCGCCGCCGATAGCCAGTTTGTACTTCCATGCACCCCACTCTCCCTGTTTCGGAAAATAAATGGGTTTTATATGGAGCGACTCCCAGTCGCTCTCACTTGACCCGGTCACATCCGTATCCCAGTAGTGAAGCTCATATTTGAGCTTTAGCTTTGGCGTCAGCATGTACGCCCCGTCCAGGAAGTAGTCACTGCGCTCCGGTCCATCGAGATCAAAATACTGCGCACGCACGTCCGTATTATTCACAGCCGCCAGCGGGTTCGAGGCGTTTTCACCTCCGTAGCTCCGGTTGACGCCAACCAGGGCAATGAAAACCGTCACCAATAAAGTCAACCGTTTCATTACGGTTCGCCTAGTCACTTAACCAGCCGTGAAAGTGCGCGAGCACTCTAGGCCTCACGGCCTCGATCTCCGGCGAGTAGGCAACGCGGTCCGCAGCAGATACCGGATTGGTGGGATACGCCAACGTCAAAAGCCCTTGCCGATGCCGATCCCATAGACTTCCTTGGTCTCCTCATCTTTAACGAAATCGAAATTAAGCTGCGGTGTCAGTGTCCAGTCCCCTTTTAACTCAAACTCATAACCGATGCCGGCCCTGGCAAGGAACTCATCTCCGTGGTCCGTGTTTTCATTGCCGGCCGCAGCGATCACTATTAACCCCTTATGCGGGTGAAAGAACAGCGCACCCGCCACGATTGTTGCATCCAAATCACCGCCGGCATGATCCACCAGCGCCCCCACACCGATCTTCGGAGTAAGCAGGTACTCGTAATCCACACCCACGGTTGGCTCGTCCGTTCCTTCGGCGTGTGTCGCGCCAACGAATACCGCTACGTGATGACGATGTCCTTGACCTTCTTCGCTTGCCAGACAAGTCATCGGAAGCAACAGACTAGCGCATAGCAATAAAAGGCCCGCGGTAACCGTCATACCGCGATTACCTTCGCTCCCGCCAATAAACTGCGGATGCTTTGCCCTCGAGTCCACACCTCGGTAAATCAGACACAGTTTATGATTCATTACATGCAGTTAAGTCGAAAGTAGTACGGGGCGTCGGACTGGGCGGCAAATGAGGTGCTCACGAGTCCCACCGCAGTGACCAGCCATAAGACATATTTGCCAATCCTAAAGACAAAGGCGCTGTCTGACATTTCGCTCTTGTTCTATTCATGTCATTCCTCCAGGTTTTGGTTTGGAGTATTTTGCGAGCGCCACATAGCGACACGATGAGCGACCGGGAAAGCGCGCCAGTGCTTTCCCGGTCCGTCTCCATCGGCTTGTAGGTTGTGCTTAGCTAATTCGTTGGATACTCGAACTTTCTGCCCAGGGCTTGCTCTGCTTCTTCATAGATGGGCTTGATTACATCGTCCACGTCGTAACGCCCAGCCTCGATCTCCGGTGAATAGCCAACACGGTCCTCGGCTTTGACCGGCTCGGGCGGATAGGCCGCCGGCGGGTTCCAGCTGTGATGGTTAATCACCGCCATGCGCTCGCGGATTTCGTCTTTGGTTACATTCCAGACCATGTAATCCTGCGCGAGGCTGAGGGGGCCATCATAGGTCTTGAGGATCCGCTCATGAACAGCTGGGGTCGAGTCGGGTCCGTTCCAGAAGTGATAGGCCACGGCGTGACGCGGCTTGACCAGGCTCATAATCTTGCCGAAGGCTTCGGGGGCTGTGTGAATCTGGGTTCCGACCTGAAGTGCCGCCTCAGGGGTCAGCCCATACTTGGCCACAAGGTCCGGGACGGCGATGAAGCATTCATGAACCACTAAGTCCGCGTCCTTGGCTAGTTCCACGAACCACTTGTTCGGGTAGGTGTCGCTGGAGAAGACAAACGACAGTCCGTTCCAGTCCAGCCTGTAGCTGACCGAACCATCGATCGCATGAATGGCCGGAAACGCGGTGATCTTGACGCCGTTTTCCTCGTAGACGACCTGCACTTTCTTGTAGTCGAATTCGGTGACTTCTGTTGCGAACCCGCGAACGTCCGTCTGACCCAGCCGCCCTGCCAGATCCCAGGCGTACATTTTTTCCATGGCCTCGATCGCAGCCTTGGTACCGAGGTACGGCTCAGCTCCGCTCGGGCCCCAGATACGTAGCGGGGAAAATCGCCCAGCAATACCGCCTGCCACGTAAAGCGCACCGATGCCGCCGAAGTGGTCGCCGTGCAAGTGCCCGATGAACACTTTATCCAGGAAGGCCGTCGGAATTTGCAGGCCAAACAGACGCTCGACCGAGCCATCACCGATGTCAAAGAGAAACTTGTCGCCGTTGCCCAGCTCGACAAGGAAGCAGGCGGCAGCCTGCGCCGGGCGGGGCGTCGGCATCCCTGTGCCGCAGGCGATGACCCGCATCTCATCAGAAGCGAGTTTCTCGCTGTTAGGCGCGTAGAAGTCCCGCTCGCGTGGCTTTGTCGGAGAAACCATGGGCTTGTCTTTTCCAACTAGTGCAGCATTGGCCGACGAAAGCGGTGATGACAGTTCATGATTGGCAAAATACACACCAACTCCGGTTCCCACTATAAATGCCGTTGCAATAACCGTATTACGCATTTTCACTTTAGGTCGCCTCTTTTCTAATCATAAGGTATGGCTCGGCGTGCTAACGCCGATAATCGACGACTTGTACTTAGACGGGTTACACTGGCCTTAAGAAGTAATAAACGGTGATTAACATGTAAATCGCGGCTCAGAAGGGAGGACGGGCCCGGCTTCGTTGCACCGAAATATTTCTTATTATCAGTGAGTTAAAGATCTTTGAATCAAAACCGAACGACCGTTGACGCTGCCGCAGGAAGCAGGACTCAGGCAAGGGTGGGACCGGCGGCGTCCGCAGAAGATAATTTGCAGCCAGAACTCATCCAAACAGAGCTGGAGCGGGTACTCGCGTCTCCCGATTTCGAGCGAGCGGATCGCGCACGGGCGTTTTTGCGCTTTATCGTAGATGAGGCGCTCGAAGGCCGCGCGGACCGCCTCAAGGCGTTTACGATCGCCCGCGACGAGAGCTTCGACCCCCAGACCGACACTATCGTCCGTGTGGAGGCGGGTGCGTTGCGCCGCCGCCTGGAACACTACTACCTGACGAGTGGGCGTGATGACCCCATCATGATCGACGTTCCGAAGGGCAGATATGAGCCCAAGTTCAGTTGGAACCGCGGCCGTCCACCGGAATTGAAAACCAGTATTCCTGAATCCAATCGTGCCCGGGTGAGTGACTCCACCCGAAAGACGACGCTGGCCGTTGGGATCACGCTATTGATGCTCCTAGTGATCACAGGCGGGTTGTTCTTGAAAACTCATCAACCGATGTCGCCTGAGCTGAATCCTGGCATGACCTCTACCCCATTCATAGCCGTATTGCCGCTGTCGCCGATCTCCGACGATCCACTGGCAGGACGCTTGGCTGCTGGGATCGTTGAAGCGATCATCACCAAGCTTTCGAAGCTATCGGGATTGTCCGTGATGGCTCATGCCTCTATGTTGAAGTTGGAGAGTCGCTCGATGAGCATCGGCTCGATCCGTAACGAATTTGGTGCGACTCACGTCTTGAGAGGCAGTCTGGAAAGGGAGGGGAACAAAGTCCGCGCGAACATCCAGCTCATCGACACCTCCACCGTGGCTACAGTATGGGCCGACCAGTTGGAGGACACAGTGGACAAATTGTTCGACCTCGAGGACGCAGTCGCGAGGCAGGTTACGACTGAGCTCTTGATTCAGATCAATCCGGATGAACGAACCCGATTTTTGCACCGACACACCAGTGATCCTGAGGCCCTTCTTTTTTTCCGCCAGGCACTCGTGCTCATCATGCCCCCTAACGACATGACCCGGGTTCTTACTGCGCGGCGCTTGTTCCGTCGGGCCAGCGAACTTGATCCCAAGTTTGCCGGCGGATACGCGGGTGAAAGTTTCACGCATTCGATTTCCGTAATTTTTCTAAAAGCAGCGGAGCCGGCGAAATCGCTAGAAAAGGCAATCGCCTTGGCGACAACAGCGATCGAAACTGACCCCGACTTTGGTATGGGTTACGCGACCCTCGCCTTCGCATATGCGCTTTCCGGCAGGCCAGGGGAAGGATTAGTTAATGCACGGCGGGCGGTTGCCGTTCAACCGGGCGATGCCTTCGGTCAGTGGCTGTTCGGCGTAAACCTTATCCTTACTGGCAAGCCGGATGAAGCTATCGCACCATTGACGCTAGCTCTCCGGCTCGATCCGGTTGAGCCCCGTACACCCTATCAAAACGTGCTCGGCATCGCCCACTATGCTACCGGGGAGTATGCAACTGCCGCCCAGATACTCGAACAAAACCTTAAGCGCGGAGGTCCCGCCGGCCCTCACATGGAAGTTTTCCGGGCCGCAGCATATGTCGAACTCGGACAAGAGCGAAAGGCGCAAGAGTTGGTTGATCAAATGCTCCTGTCACATCCCGGCTTTCCGGTTGAAAAGTGGTTAACGCAATTGCTCGGATCCGGCGACAACTTCCGAAGAACAATGGATAGCCTTAGTCGGCTGGGCCTTCCGCCAAACGAATAGTGGCTTTTCTGGAGAGCAAATCGCGGAGTTACCAAGGGTGAATGGCTCAAAGCGAGCCTCCAATTCCTGAGGGAGTTTTGGGGGGAGTTTTGCGCCGGAGTTCCGGGGACAGTTTACTTATTTGTGAATATATTGGACAAAAGCGTCAGCTAACTCGTTGAGAATTTGGCGCGCCCGGAGAGACGATGTACAGGACGGACAAGTGCCGCGGAGCACAGGGAAGTGCGAGAGCGGCCTCGAACTCCCGACCGCCTGGTTCGTAGTTAGAACACTAGATCGTAACTTGTTGTAATGACGTCAACTTCCGGGATGCCCGTTGCGTAAATTTGCAGTACAGTGCCTCACCGTGCACTACTGATTCCCGCAAAACTCCCGCAGAGTGAATTAGTATGACGTTTTAATCGGGCCTTGTGACTGTCGAACATGCCGGGCCGACACAGCCAAGCCGCGCCCTGGCGGCTTAACCGAAAGACTAAGTTGTGCCCTGCCGCTGAGAAACGTATTCCCTCAGAGCTTTGTTAATCGATTCAGAATCCGGGAACAGTTCATGAAGATCAGGATCGATCAAGACGACATTGGTGCCTTCCCGATACCGCTCCACATTCTTCCCACGAACACCCGATTTGATCAGCTCTTCAGGATACTCGTCGCGCATTTCGTCATCTTTACTGTTCATAGGCTTTCCGAGCCACCGGATCTCCGCTCCCCCGGTTCCTCAACCTATCAAAAAATCACCAAACAAGGGTAGCGCGCAAATAAATATCTCATGCAGATACTTCCTTGTGTGGCATCACCAAATTGGCGCGAGTGGCGATAGCATTGGCCAATTTACTAAAGTCACGGTAAGCATCCTTAACGGAAGCTGTATGTGCGCCCAACGCACCGTCCGCGGGTTTAAGATGGAAAATTGGCTTACGCGCCTCCTGAGCCATTGGCATCAAGCTACGATAGTGTTTGAGAGTGGCAAAACAACGCGGGTCATCGACAACCGTTTGATTCTTTTTGGCTTGCTCATCAACCACGAACCTGCTGTAGGTACTTGGCATTCGGCTAATCCACTTATCATAAGATTTTACAGGGCGATCTCTGCGTACGGAATGCTGCATAACAATGTAGCCTATCGGCATCATGCTACCTTTGGGCAATGTCAGGCTACCATCCGGATTCTTTTCCAACCTCTCCCTCCAGCCTTTACGCCAGCTTCTAAGCGTTGGTCCGAGATTTCGCAAGCCCTGCAAAGAAAATA
>CAMYNX010000203.1 GCA_947259875.1 uncultured Gammaproteobacteria bacterium
CGTCAGCGTCGCGGAGTTGAAGGGGTGCTACCACGTTATTGTGTTTACGTGTGGTGCGGAGACTGATCGGCAACTCGGAATTCCTGGAGAGCATCTAACCGGTAGCCACACCGCCACGGAATTAGTCGGTTGGTACAACGGTCATCCTGATTACCGTAATCTCTCGTTCGACTTGTCTAATACAACCGCGGTAGTCATCGGGCAGGGAAATGTCGCTGTCGATGTCTGCCGAATCCTCGCTAAGACGGTCGACGAACTCAAACATTCGGACATAACTCAACACGCCCTGGAGGTGTTGGCAGACAGCAGGATTCGTGACATCTACATGATCGGCCGCCGCGGTGCCGCGCAAGCCAAATTTACCCATCAGGAGTTACGGGAACTCGGCGAACTAGCGGACTGTGAGCCGGTCGTTGATCCTGACGACCTGGAATTGAATCCAGCGAGCCGCGAGGAACTCACCAACCGGCGTAACCGGGCCAATATCAAGAGCTATGAAGTGTTACAACAGTTTGCCGCTCGACCGCCGCCGACACGGCGCCGACGCTGCCATCTTCACTTTCTCAAGAGCCCGGTAGAGCTCAAAGGCGAGGGAAGACTGGAAACAGTGGTGTTAGCAAAAAATCGACTGGAAGGGGAACCGTCGCATCAGGTGGCAGGCCCGACCGGCGAGATGGAAGAGCTCCCATGCGGTGTGCTGTTTCGCAGTATCGGTTACCGCGGTGTTCCCATTCCGGAGGTACCTTTCGACGATCATCGCGGTGTCTTTCCCAACCAGGATGGACGCATCGTAAATGGCGGTGACGTGGTTTCCGGTATGTATGTTGCCGGCTGGATCAAGCGTGGACCGACCGGAATCATCGGCACCAATCGGGCCGATAGTGTAGCCACAGTCCAATCATTGCTGGACGACTTGCCAAAGCTGGACGCCACCAAGAAACCGGGCGCCGAACGACTGGAGCCGTTGTTGGCCGGCCGCGGTGTGCGTGTGGTGAGCTATGCTGATTGGCAGAAGATTAATGCCGCAGAAGTGCGAAGCGGTGAGGCGGTGGGAAAACCGCGGGAGAAGTTCACCCGGGTGGCGGAGATGTTGGCCGTACTTGGGGAGAGTACGTAAAGTGGCGCGATACGAATCTTTGAATCGCCATCGCGCTTGGTGAAGGACTGCCCTAAATGGTTAGGACGCAATTGGAGATGATACCTATATACGGAATAAGCGATGCCATGTCGGTGGGCGGGTGCAATACCCCGTCCCAGCGCGGCGCGAAGTGGCGGAAAATGTTCCAAGTTGTTATTTTGGGCTGCGCAATTTGGCGGCCCGCACCAGAGGAGGAATGCGTATGAGCACCAGTTCTGTAGAGGTCGTATACCGCGGTATCTTCCAAAAGACGTTGGCGAAGAATATCTGCCGCGGCATTGTTTTTGCTGCCAAAAAACAAGGGAGGATCGGTATCGCCTTCGGGCGCTATAGCGATTCCCCAGAGCGTAATGGCATCCCCGCCAAACAGTTCGCTGTGGTGTCGGATACCGAAGAAGAGTTGGAGGAACACCTCTCGAGGTATGAGCCCGACAACAACGATGTCACCATTTGTGCCGACGACACGTTGTGCAAGGGTGTGGAGTCCTGGGCCTGGTACGGTCTGCAGCCGATCAATAAGTTGGTGAAGCCAGGTGGCACATTGTTGGTCACATCGATGCGACCGGCGGACAGTTTAATCAGAGACATCCATCGTAAGGGAGTGCCGTACAATCTGGCCACTGTCAAAGGCACGGCCAGTTTTTCGGGTTTGTGGGTGTACAAGGATGATCATACCGATGTGCGGCTGCTGGGGGCATTAGCAAAAGTAGCGCCAGATGTTGTGAGCCTCGAAGCCATTGTCGAGGGGATCGGCGATTCTGTGAAACAGGCCTCTGCGAAAAAGGCCTATGACATGGTTGAGTCGATACCGGTGGCGGCGGATCAGGGCAACGACGAAGTGCCCTACGAGTTTGATCTGCCGGGCTACACGACCATGGAAGAGTGTCTGGTGATTCGCGGCATGGAGAAGCAGCAAGACGTTCCCGGGCGGGACGGTGGTTATGTGCCGGCGCGCAATCCCAACTTCAAGAAGTATGCGACGCGCACCATGCGTCCGGTGATCAACTTCGAGACCTGTACCAAGTGTACGATCTGCTGGTTGCAGTGTCCCGACACCTGCTTTGATGTCACGCCGGATGGGTACTACGATGCCAACATGGAGGCTTGTTGTGGTTGTGGTGTGTGTGAGGCGGTGTGTCCGGTGGACAAGTGCATCACTATGATCAACGAGGAAGCGTTCACCGATAACGCCAGCCAATGGGAACTGTGGACCAAAGACAAAGAAAAATATTCTGAGTGGTTGTCTGAAAAAATTTCTGCACAACCGGCCCGTTCACACGGGTTTCATCACGTAGGCCAATATGCCGAGGAGATCGCTCATGAATCCACCTAAATCAGCTACTGCGAAAAAAGTAGATATTCAGGCTGCAAGCGCGCCGCGTGGTGAATCAGAAGAGCTTATCAGCGGTAGCGAAGCCATCTCCCATGCCGTCAAGCTAGCCGACGTCGATGTGATTACCGCATATCCGATACGTCCTTACGACACGGTGATGCAGTATGTATCGCAGATGATAGCCGACGGAGAGTTCGACTGTGAATACATCGTTGCCGAAAGCGAACACTCGCAGTTTGAGATCGTCAAGCATGCATCGGCGGTTGGAGCCCGCGTGTTTTGCGGCTCCAGCGGTGTGGGCTGGTTATACGCCTTCGAGGCATTGGCGGTCACCGCCGGGCTGCGCCTGCCGATGGTGGCGATGGTCGGCAACCGGGCGCTCGACGATCCGGGCGCATTCGGGGTGGAGCACAACGATGCGCTGTCGGTGCGAGACTTGGGCTGGATGCTTGCCTGGGTGGCGACCGCACAAGAGGCATTGGACACCGCGCTGATCGCCTATCGGGTGGCGGAAGATTCGCGCGTCTTTTTGCCCTGCGCAATCAGCTGTGACGGCGCCTTTCTCACTCACTCCCAGTCGATCGTCAAGGTGCCCAGTCAACAGATGGTTGATAATTTCCTACCGCCTTACGATCGCGGCGACAAACAGTTGCATCCGGACAATCCAATTACGATCGCCCCGCAGGCAAATGAGGATTGGGTTATGGAAATCCGCCGCCAGAGCGACATGGCGGCGCGCCGTGCGCGAGAGGTGATCATAGAAGCCTACGACGACTTCAACGGTCAATTTGGACGCGGCGGTGAACCCTTCATAGAGCGCTACATGATGGAAGACGCTGAGGTCGCCCTGGTGGGAATGGGCACCCTTGCGATGCCGGTAAAGGTTGCCGTCCGTAAGATGCGAGAGGAGGGTAAGAAGGTCGGTTTTGTCCGCGTGAGGTGGTTCCGGCCATTTCCCAGCATAGAGTTGCAGGAGGCGCTGTCCGGGGTACACGCGGTGGGCGTCATCGACCGTGACTACGGCTTCGGTTCCAGCTTCCACAGCGGGGTACTGGCCAACGAGCTGCGCTCCGCCCTCTATCCTTTGGCAACCCGGCCGAAAGTTGTTTCATTCATTGCCGGCCTGGGTGGACGGGAAGTGAGCACCGACAATGTCATCGATATAACCAATAGCGTGTTCGCGGCCGCGAACGGTGGCGACATTGATGATCAAGACACCTACTGGATTGGAGTGCGGGAGTAACAATCATGCAAGACATTAACATACAAGCACTGGGCGACTATCTCGAAACCCAAGTTCTCGAACCTTGGAAGGGCATTAAGAAAGTCGCTCACGACGAGTATTTCACATCCGGTCACCGCACCTGCCAGGGTTGTGAGTCGGCCTTAGTCATGCGTCTGATGATCAAGGCGGCGGGACCGCGTACCATCGTCCTGGGCGCCACGGGTTGTATGTATGTGGCCAACACCACGTATTATTCTACGCCGTGGGTGGTGCCCTGGATGCACACGCAGCTTGGGTCCTCAGGATCTGCTGCCACGGGTACTGCGGCGGCACTAACGGCGTTGATGCGCAAGGGCAAAATGGCGAAAGAGCCAATCAACGTGATCGCGTTTTGCGGCGATGGCGGTGGGGCCGATATGGGGTTGTCGGCCATTTCGGCGGCGCTCCAACATACGCAATACAACCTTTTGATTTTCCTGTACGACAACGAGTCCTACGCCAACACCGACATCCAGGTGTCTGGGTTATCACCGTATGGCGCCAACTCCACGTTCAGCCCTCCGGGCAAGGTGCACCGGATCATGCACAAGCGCTGGAAAAAGAACACCGCGGCGATGCTGGCTGCGGGCCATCCCGATTGCAAATATGTCGCGACGGTCTGTGCCGGGAACGCGGTCGATACGATCAATAAAGTGCGCAGGGCATTGACCATCGGCGGGCCGACGTTCATCCATTCGCTGGATCCTTGCCCCAAAGGCTGGGACTACGATCCGAAGTATTCTCATGAACTCGGCGAACTCGCAGTGGAGACTGGCATCTGGCCACTCTACGAGGTCGAAGAGGGCAAGCTCAAGATGTATGGAAAGAGTAAGCACATCGCGAAAAGACGGGTGGAGCGTAAACCGGTCAGAGAGTATTTACTGAGACAGGGCCGCTTCGCTCATTTCACCGATGAAGACATTGATTACTTTCAGGGTAAGATTGATGCGATGTGGGACAAGTGGCTGCTTCCAGGGGTGATCCCGTTCACCGGGGAGTAGCGACTGTCGTTGGCGGATTCGTCAACGGATAAGACCATAATTTTATTGCGCCGCGAATACCTTGTGTATCGCGGCGTACTTCTTTGGTAGCGTTGTGCGGGTTAGTTATTCGAACGGCTCTCCTCTCTTACAATTTTCCAGCGTTCATCTTCCCACCGCAATTCGAGGATTTTGACTACTTGATCGCTATAGAGATTTGAACGGTAGGTTTGATTAAAAGTGAGTTGCGCACTTGAGCCGCCAGTCGGCTGTTTCTGAACATTGTCGATCTCCACCTCGATAAATACTGGTTTGAGAAGACTATTGCGGCGTTGATCACGCCATAAGGCACGATTAACACCCCCAGACGGTTGAAAGTTACGGGAGTAATGGGCCAGATAGGCCTCGAGGTCTTTGTGCTCCCAATCCTCGGTCCACGCCTGCAGGAAAGGATCGATGGCGTCGAAGTCGGACAAGGTGTTGAAGGCCGCGATAGTCGCGGCGTTGGTGACGCTGGCAACTTGTGGACTTTCGGGTGGCTCCGGTGATTTGGCAGGCAGGTCGATGGCAGTGATTGCCTTAGGTGTGTCATCGGTGGCGTTGCGGTCGGATGATGCTTGCGTGTCCTCACCCGTTGTTTTCGGTGCACCGCGTGTATCGGGGACGGTGACGCGGGAAGGCAGCCGCATGATTGTCCCTGATGCCCGATGGGTAAGCTGTTCATCAGAACCTTCCAGCCCTGGCGTTATTATCCACGTGCCGCTTGATCCTCGCTGTGTCCGGGGTATTGGTGGATGGGGAGCCGTGGCGGGCTCTCGCTCATCACGGGACGGTACAGCCGCTAGCTGTAGATCAGGACGCTGGTCCGATTTTGGCGATGCGTTATCTCCTTTTGCGGCTTGCTTGGGGGTGATCTCGACCCCCTTCAACGCTGAAATTGTGCTCGACTGTACGTTCGCATTTGTAGTCGCGGCCACCTCTTGACGCAGGGCATTGAACTCGGCGCTTAGCTTATTGCGGTTGACCTGCGCAACTTGTTCCGCCTCATCCAGTGCGCCGAGCTTGTTGCGTAGTTCGGAAAGCTCGGACTCCAGCTTGCGGCGATTCGTATCGGACTGCGCAAATAGCTGACGTTGTTTTTCTAGTTCTTGCGCCATTTTCTTTGCCAGATCCGATACAAGATCTTGCGTATCATCCGCAGCAGGCTGTAACGACTTTGTGATTGCTGCGAGTTCTTCGCGCGCCGAGCTGAGCTCTTGTTTCAGTTTTGTTTGTGACTGTGCCGTCTGATCGACAGTGTTCTGCTGGACCTCGCGTAACATCTTCACTTGATCACTAATGGATGCCAGTTCGGTTCGCATTGCTGCAATTTCGAAGTCAGATTTAGCAAAGGATTCGGTTTGTTTCGCTATTTGCTGTTGCAGCGCGACCAATTCAGAATCTAGTTTTTTGCGGTCTGCCTGTTCCGATTTTATCGCCTCGTCAGCGATAACGGTCTTGCTGCGGACATTAGCAAGCTCGTCAACAAGCGACTTGCGGGCGGCATTGGATTGAGTATTAGCTTCGCGCTGATTGTCGAACTCTTGGCTCAACTTATTCAGCTCTGATGCAAAGTTTTGACCTCCGGTTTGTAACTCTTGCAGCGAAGTTTCTATTGACTGTAGTTGTCCTCGGGTTGCAGCTTGTTCTTCCTTGAACTGTTGTTGTGCGACGGTTATTTCATCTAAGCT
>CAMYNX010000204.1 GCA_947259875.1 uncultured Gammaproteobacteria bacterium
CGCAATGCGTGACCTCAGTTCGGAGAATCCATGACTAAGCCCGCTCGTCAGAGCAATCGAAGTTTTGCGTTGATGTTCTCCGGTGTGTTCGGCGTGGTCACGATAATTGGATGGTGGTTCTTTGATCGGTTATTGATTTGGGCGCTTATAGTCGCAGTGCTGTTTCTACTTGTGGCGTACCTCAAGCCTCAACTGTTGTTCCCCCTAAACCGGCTATGGAGCTGGTTTGCTGTAAGAATAGGTGTAGTCAGTAACTACATTATTCTTGGTACGGTCTGGTATCTAGTATTTGCACCGATGTCTTTGATATTTCGATTGTTTCGACGTGATTCTATGTGTCGGAAATCGGATCCGGAGGTTATCAGCTATTTTTCTCCGGTGAAAAGACAGATGAATAAGGAGAATCTAAGTGACATGTTTTAAACCGTTGTGAGGTCTTGATGATTTCCTTGCTCCGCCAAATTCTTAAATATGTATGGGTATCCAAAAAAATTTGGATGATTCCAATTATTTTGTTGTTGCTCACCTTGGGCGGGATTTTGATCCTCGCCGAGGGTACGGCATTCGCACCATTCATATACGCAATATTTTTGGCCGCGGCCCAAGAAGAGCGGTTTTCGCGTAATAAAGGAGATTCAAACTTTCCCTCAAAAGCGATCGCGTTTTGTTTGGATAAGACCGGGCTGTCGGTAGATGAGTTGGATTTTGTCGCCTTTTACGATAAGCCGCTGTTGACGTTCGATCGGTTGCTAGAGACTTATCTCGCATTCGCCCCCAGAGGACTGCCATCATTTAGGAAATCTATCCCTATTTGGGTTAAAGAAAAACTGCTGCTGCAAACACTGATTCGCAAGCAGATCGAAAACCTGGGTCGCGGCACTTTGCCGGAAAAGAAGCTGCTTTTCGGATTTCATCATCACTCGCATGCCGCAGCGGCGTTCTATCCCTCGCCCTTCGAAAGCGCTGCTATCTTGGTCATGGACGGCGTAGGTGAATGGGCCACCGCGTCACTAGGTCGTGGGGCTGGAACCGAGGTCACATTGCTCAGTGAGATCCGCTTTCCTCACTCGCTCGGCATGTTGTATTCCGCGTTCACTTACTATCTCGGGTTTAAGGTGAATGAAGGAGAGTACAAGATGATGGGACTCGCGCCCTACGGTGAACCGAAGTACTTGCAGAAGATTCGCGATAACTTGATTGACATAAAGGAAGATGGATCCTTCCGGCTCAATATGAAATATTTTAATTACTGTACCGGATTGACGATGACGAATCAGTATTTCGACGAGTTGTTTGATGGTATACCGCCGAGGAAATCAAGCGCGAGGTTGTCGCAGAGGGATATGAATATCGCTTGTTCTGTACAAGCGGTTACCGAAGACATCGTATTGCGTCTTGTCCGGACCTTGAAAAAGGAAACGAACGAACGGAATCTATGTATGGCAGGTGGTGTTGCTTTGAACTGCGTCGCCAATGGGCGTGTTTTGCGCGAAGGACCATTCGCAAATCTGTGGATCCAACCAGCTGCGGGAGATTCGGGTAGCGCGCTTGGGGTTGCGCTTGCCGTAACCCATCTGAAGGGTCAGCCAAGGATAAAGTTGAACGGTTTGCGGGATGGCATGAAAGGTACTTACTTAGGCCCTGATTTTGCGGTCAATGATATTGAAGCGACACTATCTCGTCACGGGGCGGTTTACCATGAATTCTCGGACGACGAACTTTTTGATCGTGTGGCGCAGGCGCTTGCAAGTGAGAATGTCGTTGGGTGGTTCCAGGGCAGGATGGAATTTGGCCCACGCGCACTAGGGAATCGGTCTATTCTCGGTGATGCACGGTCATCGCGGATGCAGAGCATGCTTAATATGAAGATCAAGTATCGGGAGAGCTTTCGACCGTTCGCGCCCGCAGTGCTTGATGAAAGGATGGCTGACTATTTTGGACTCGAATCAGCCAGCCCGTACATGTTGTTGGTCGATTTTGTGCGTCCCGACCGCAGACTTGAGTTGACCGCTGAAGACAGCGGCCTGGAGGGGATTGATCGATTGCAAATAAACCGGAGTGATATTCCTTCGGTAACGCATGTCGACTACTCGGCCCGCATTCAAACCGTGCACAAAGATACAAATCCTCGATTTTATCGTTTACTTAAATCGTTTTACGAACAGACCGGCTACGGGCTGCTCGTCAACACGAGCTTTAATATCCGTGACGAACCTATCGTATGTACGCCAGAGGACGCTTACCGTTGCTTCATGGGTACAGAAATGGATTTGCTGGTGCTGGGCAATACGGTGCTTGTTAAGGAAGAGCAGGCGTAACGGTTCTATGTTTTCAAATAAAATACTAGCGTGTCTCAAGGCACCGGGTCAGGATGACGACACGAGCATGGAAATGACCACTGAAGGCCTGCGATGTACAGAGACCAATATCGTCTATCCGTATTTTGATGGTGTGCCATCGTTATTAACACCGTTAAGCGGAGATGGTCGCGACTTGACTGAGCGCGTAAAGTCATTTTATGAGCAGAATCCGTTTCCCAACTATGAAGGACTCGAGGAGTACGGGGATCTGGTTACGAAAGGAAATTCAAGTCCCTTTGCGAATTCGCTATTGCGAGCGATCGGATATAACAAGGTGATTCTCGAATGTGGATGTGGAACAGGACAGCTGTCGCATTATCTACAACTCAATAATAATCATGTACTTGGTATCGACATGTCCCTGAATAGTCTTGAGTTGGCTATCGAGCATAAGAAACGTAATGAGCTGGTGCGGAGTAGCTTTGCGCAGATGAATATATTTGATTTAGCGATTAAAGATGACGCGTTTGATGTCGTTATATCGCACGGAGTGTTGCATCACACGTTTGACGCGCTGGGAGCATTTCGTCATATCGTGAAAAAGCTTAGACCTGAAGGAATTGTCGTTGTGGGGCTCTACAACCGTTATGCCCGTATCCCAACTTGGGTGCGTGGCAAGCTGATAAAATTCCTTGGGCCAAGGATTGACTACGTAGTCCGTAATCGCATCCAGGATGTTCGCAAGGCGGACGTCTGGATAAAAGACCAATACTTCAATCCTCATGAGACATGGCACACAATTGACGAAGTATTGTCCTGGTTTGACGAAAATAACATCCAGTATTTAAATTGTTATCCCCCCATACTGGAAACTGACGGAGAGGATAGCGAGGATCTATTTGCGAGCACGAATCAGGGTGACAAATACAAACGACTTACCACCCAAATTTCTTGGCTAGCCAATATATCTCGCGAAGGGGCGTTGTTCGATGTGATTGGTAGAAAAGCAGTCTAGGACCGACTTTCCGATCGGCGTTTCTGTAGGTAATAGGATTAACTATATTCAATCGAGGCGTAGCTGGCATCGTAATATCGAGAATTTTGGGCGAGAGACAGTAGAGACGCCTGTCATTCAGTCCTTTATTGGTCATTAAAGTCTTATAACCGCTCTTTCGTAGCGATGGCGCAAACCGTAGTTTCCCAATAGATACGGCCCAGGGGGCGTTTACTGAATGGACCCACCGGCGGCAAAGGGTACACGAGCGTCAAGCCGATGCGTGTCAGCAGTGCCATGCGTCTGCACCTCAATTTGTGCGCCGGCGTGTCGATGATCGAACCACCAGCGAGTGGTGCGGGCGGACCCCACTACTTCACATCCAATGCGATCCTTGTCCTCGAGCAGGCGGATGCGATGTTCCGGGGTGCCGTTAGCCAGAGTCGGTAGCAGCACCACCAGGAATCGGTCATCCAACGACTGTTGCGCGGGAATGACCTCGACCCGCCAAGCGCCGGGCTCCCTGTTCTGCATTTTGCCGCGGGCTTCCGGCTTGCTTAACTGTCCCCCTTCATTGAAATTCTGGCCATCGACAAAGAACTCAAAGCCCGGACCACCGACAAAATTAATCTGGCGCTGTTTCGGTAGCAGGACAGACGCCGTCAACCGCCCTCCGGCTCTACCTTTTTGATCCTGGGGTGCGACCTCGACCTTAAAGCCCTCGTCCGTGCGCATTGGCCGGTCCTGCGTGTGCAGGAGCCAACGCTTGGTGAACCGTGGTTGGGTGGCTGCGACCTGATCGTAAATGACGATGACATCGTCGACTCGATCGTAAGCCAATGTTCGCCAGAACCGCTCGACGCGGCGCGTGCGGTCGGAAAACGTTCCTCTGCCGGAGAGACTGTTTGTATACGCTGGTGTAACGTCGCCGACCGCCACCACCAGATCGTGGGCTGCGACCACCTTGTGCATACGTCCGGTGTGATAAATCTGCCGTTTCGTCTGCCACTCATCGATATCCAACGGTGCCGGTTGCAAACCCCAGCCGGATCCCACCCGTCGTTGGCCCCCATCATTTGCAATACGGCGCGGATCTTTTTTGGTCGGCAGTAACACGTCATCATCCGGATCGGTCACCGTAATAGTATTGTGTGCGATCGTCTGATAGGTGTAATTCATGTGGTGATCGGAGCCGTACTTCGGCCCGTATAGACCGCTGTCGATCGCCAACGCACCTCCTTTATAGATGGTGAAGGCGCCTTGATCCAGGTGGCTGTGGGACCAGTAGTTATCGCCCACTTTGAAATTGACAGACGTGGTGTTCTCGGACCAATCGCTGCGAACGACCAGCAGGCCAATGCCGTCGAAATAACGATGCAACGGCAACGTGGGTAGAGCACTAGGATCGTAGAAATCGGGCGTGGTCAGCGGACCCCAAGGCCACGAGGATGGGCGCACGCGGGGTTTGCCCTTGAGTGAAAAAGCCGCTTGGTGGCGATACTCGAGAGCCAGTGCCATGCGGTCCGGGATTGCTCTGGCGAAGTGGGCGGCATCGCCCCAGCGAAAATGCGTACCGTCCGGACGGGTACGATAGATAAGAAAATCTAAGAAACCTCGAATACCGGGTTCGGACTTGAAGTAGTCCTCGCCTGTAGCATAGCGCCACATCGCGGGCAGCTGATAGATGGCCTGGCCAATCCCGATGCCGACGTATTCACCGCCTTCGTGCCAGCCGCCGTTTTTTCCCATAATCTGCCGCCACACCGGCAGCACGCGATGTTTCCAATAATCGGCGGTGAAACGCATCACCAGGTCGGCTTCGTGTCCATGACCGTAGACGGCCAACGCACAAGCCATGAGATTTTGCAGCGGCCGGTTATACAGGAACACGTTGTAGGGTGATAGGCGCTGGCCACGAATGACCTCGATGTTAAAGCGGCAACTCGCAACGACTTTTTCGCGAAGGCTCCGGCGTTGGATCGCATCCCAATCATGGTATAGCCAGTCGAAGCCGAGGGCGATCAGCCCGGTCTTATTGCCGCGATAACCGGGATCGGTACTGAGCAGCTGGGCCAACAGCGTTTGCAAATCCTGAGACCCGGGGTCGACCAGGGCGGTCAGGATGCTCGAGTAAAGCGCACCCGAACCGTTCTTTGCACGCGCCTTGTGCGTTCGGAGAAATCCCGGGTTTTGGGTTCGCAAGAGGCGGATGTCTTCGGGGCTCGGATGTGGGAGGCGGGGATGAGAGTAACGAAAGTCGGCCAGTGCTACCGGGGGCAGATCCTCGGGCCGTGGAAACGTTGGCATGATGGATTCGTACGCGGGCTGCTCGCTCACCGAGAACCAGTGTACATATGAGTAGGTCCCCACCGCGACTAAGACAAAGACACCAATGGTGATTAGGAGCCTACTCAATGTGTTAGTCTTCATATCGGTCAGCTTTGAATGCGATTTTCTCTCTGTAAGCGCGCCGATCCACAGCACTTAATGGCTGGAGAGATATCGACACCGGAGACGCGGCGTGTACTGCCAGTAAATCCAACACACTCGAGAATCAAAGAGGCCTGTAGAAAATTATTTAATGAGTAAAAAGGTGTCGTGCGCAACATGCTATGAACGCGTTGGTGTTGTATCGGATCCGCGTAGTTCACTTTATTCTAGTATCAATCCCTCGCAGTACATATCGTTGTCGATTTATTTACCCTGATGTCCGCGCCATCAGATAACCCGCCGGTCGCGTCTCGTAATCCCCGCAGTGGTATTCCCCTAACCCAGACATCGTCTTTGGGTTGGATTGCTTTTGCGTATTTGATCTTTGTCGTTTACGGCAGTCTGATTCCTTTCGAGTTTAGGCCAATCACCTTTGACCAGGGATGGGATCGTTTCGTCGATATCCGTTATCTCAACCTCGGCGTCGTATCGAGAGCGGATTGGATTGCGAACATCCTACTCTACATACCCCTCGCTTTCCTCGGCGTCGTGTGGGCGCATCGAAACATGCCCGCGCATCGGGTGTCCGCATTGCGCATGGCGGCTGTTCTGATCGGCTGTGTGCTGGTTGCGTTCGGCGTTGAGTTTCTACAGGTGTTCGTTAAACCGCGCACGGTCTCCATCAACGATCTGGTTGCGGAGACGCTCGGCAGCGCGATGGGCATCACCCTGTGGTATGCGACGCGCACCCGGTTAGGGCAGGGCTTGATAGCAATTGCCGGCGACGGCCACCGGGCGTTGGCGGCCGCGCTGACTTTCTATCTGCTGATTTACATTGGGTTGAGCCTGTTTCCCTATGACTTTCTGATCTCGGCAAAAGAGCTGTCCTGGAAGCTTTCTACCGCCCGGCAACATCTGTTTTTAGCGCCGGCTTCATGCCCCGACGCGCTGCGTTGTGTTGCCAAGCTGGCGGCAGAAGTCATCGTCATGTTGCCCTTGGGTGTGCTTGTCGCGATGCGCCAGGCCAGAATTTCGCTGTGGCAAGCCGCGCTGTACGGCGCTCTGCTCGGGGTGTTCGTGGAAACGATGCAATTTTTCATGGCTTCGGGTGTCAGTCAGGGGCTCTCCGTTGTGACTCGGGGCATCGGTGCGGCGCTCGGTGTCAAGCTTTACACTGGGCTGCGAAGCGGTGCATACCAGCAGTTTGCGCCGGTCATTGCCCGTCTGATAATGCTCGCGGTCGTTCCG
>CAMYNX010000205.1 GCA_947259875.1 uncultured Gammaproteobacteria bacterium
TGGAACAGGATTGATCTACTATAGGGTCACATGAAACAAGAAATAACGTTATCATATTAAAGTCTGCATGAAATCTCGGAGGCATGGTATGAGCATGTGGAAGAAAACCGGCGACGAAGAAACACATACGGAGACCCCTGTTATGACCAGTGATACTCGTGTCGATTCACCCTCAACTACCGGTCGAACATCATCGCGTCAAGCGGCATCGATCGGCCCATCGATTCAAATCAAAGGCGATATCTCCGGAAACGAAGACCTCGTGGTACACGGAAAAGTCGAAGGAACCCTTAGCCTACCCAAGAACAACGTGGTGGTCGGTTCAGACGGCGTAGTGCAAGCAAATGTGAACGCTATGAGCATATCGGTGGAAGGCACGGTGGTTGGAGACCTGACCGGAAGCGAACGAATCGTGATTACCAGCTCTGGCCGTGTGCAGGGCAATATCAAGGCACCCAGGGTTGTATTGGAAGATGGCGCTAAATTCAAAGGCGCTGTTGATATGGAAATGGGCGAGGGCAAACCCGCGGGTAAAGCTCAAGTGTCCACCCAAAGCGACAAAGACACGGTAACCGAAGTCAAACGCGTGGGTATCTCAACAAGTAATTAAGGTGCCACCATCACAGACGCCGCCTTAAGACTGAGCAATCCGGACGATCGCGGTCGTTACTATTCCGAACGACTAGGCACCGGGATCGTGCCTTTGATAGAGGAGCGGCTCTACCAGCAGCCCGGGAGCCGGGTGCTGGACTTGGGCCCCCCTACAGAGCGGAAGTTTATATTTTTTAGCCGATTAAGGACCAGGCTGTACTACAATAATTTTCCCGACAGCCTGTGTGAGCAGCTTCTCGGTCCAAAGCCTCAGACCAATCTGTCCGCGTCAGATTTTCAACGTATGCTACCTGACAGCAGCGTCAAATATGACCTTATATTGGCCTGGGATTATCTCGACTATCTTAATCCGGAAAATCTGCGCGTAGTAACCGATCAACTAACGCAACGTAGCCGACCCGGCACCTGGATCTATTTTCTCATGGCCCAACACAGCAAGATTCCAGACCGGCCCGCCACGATTGACTTGCTTTCCGGCGAGTACATCCGCTACGCATGCGGACCCGCTACCCGGGAAGGGGCCCGATATCCGCCAAAGGTACTGGAAGGTTTGCTGAAGGGCTTTCAGATCAACAAGCTGGTACTACTAAAAAACGGTATTCAAGAACATCTATTTTCCTACGAACAGGACTGACGGGATGCCTTGCTTACCTCCATAACGTCACCTCGTTTATGTCCCCGGCACGTTACGTAGGCTCCCGTTCAATAGTTGAAGGATATTCCTTATAATTAGGAAAATATTGACTTTCGTTGCGCAGATACACTAGATCCTCCGCAACAAAGGTATCTAACCCGCCACACGCCTTGAGCCGCTAAAGATCTCATCGGCGATGTCATCGCTGTGCCGTGTCCGGTTAGTCACCGCCCCATTGCTTCGACATAACATGGGATACACATCCCCAGTGATCGCTAGGAGTCGGCCGCTGCTCGGATTAAAAAAGTGCAAATAAAAATTGTAAAAGGCTTGGACCTTCCTATATCGGGGTCTCCACAACAAAATATCGAAGATGGTGCCCCAGTCTCATCGGTCGCGCTGATTGGTGGCGACTATGTCGGCATGAAGCCAACTATGTTAGTTCGCGAGGGCGATCGAGTGAAACTGGGACAGGAATTGTTCACGGATAAGAAGACCGCCGGTGTGAGTTACACCTCACCTGGCTGCGGTACCGTTGCCGCAATCAATCGTGGCGCCAAGCGTGCCCTTCAGTCCGTAGTAATCAGTCTCGATGGTAACGAACAGGAAACATTCAACGCTTACTCTCGATCTGACTTGGGCCGCTTGAATACCGATCAAGTAAAA
Organism: uncultured Gammaproteobacteria bacterium; assembly: GCA_947259875.1. Lineage (GTDB taxonomy): Bacteria > Pseudomonadota > Gammaproteobacteria > Arenicellales > JAANXG01 > CALZGZ01. The sequence continues at coordinate 1,913 of CAMYNX010000205.1, forward strand.
CAAAATTTAATCGCATCAGGCCTATGGACCGCAATACGCGCGCGACCGTACAGCAAGGTTCCAAGGCCAGGTTCGGCGCCGGATTCAATCTTCGTGACGGCCATGGATACAGATCCACTGGCGGGCAATCCGGAGACCATCATCAACGCAAGCGGACAGGATTTTGTGGATGGACTAACGATTATCTCCCAATTAACCGAAGGGAAGATTTTTGTCTGTAAAAGTCCCAACGCGAATGTTCCGACCGGTGACTCGCAACAGATCTCGGTAACCGAATTCTCCGGCCCGCACCCCGCGGGTCTGGTAGGCACGCATATCCATTTCCTCGATCCAGTGAGCGCGACCAAAACAGTTTGGCATCTAAACTACCAAGACGTGATCGCGATCGGGCAACTGTTCACCTCCGGCCGGCTCAACGTTAGCAGAATTGTGGCCCTGGGCGGACCGATGACGCTCAAGCCCCGCCTCATCCGTACCCGTCTCGGTGCCAATACCAAGGATTTAGTGGAAGGCGAGTTACGTCACGGCGAGTCTCGCGTGATCTCCGGCTCGGTGTTTTCCGGTCACCGTGCCGCGGGTTGGGCGAGCTTTCTGGGCCGTTACCATAGTCAGATCACCGTCATCGCCGAGGGGCGGGAGCGCGAGTTCTTGGGTTGGGTAAAACCTGGTACGAGCAAGTTCTCGGTAATGAACGTGTTTGCGTCCAGCGTGTTTAGAAGAACAAAAATATTTGCCTTCACCACGTCTCAAGAAGGACGACCACGCGCCATGATACCGATTGGCGTCTACGAGAAAATCATGCCCTTGGACATTCTACCGACACAATTGTTGCGGGCACTGTTGGTCCATGACACCGATAGCGCCCAGGCCCTTGGGTGCTTGGAACTGGATGAAGAGGATCTCGCACTTTGTTCTTTCGTGTGCCCAAGTAAATACGATTACGGCGCCGTGCTCAGGGCCAACCTCGAACAAATCGAAAGGCAAGGCTGATGTCACGTTTAAGAAGACTACTCGACCGAGCCCAGCCGTTGTTTACGAAGGGCGGCCCTTACGAACGGTTTAACGCGCTGTTCGAATTGATCGACACGTTCCTTTACACACCAGCGGACGTTACCGGCCACGCCCCTCATGTTCGTGATGGTATCAATGTCAAACGGGTGATGGCCTGCGTGGTGATCGCCGCCCTGCCGTGTGTATTGATGGCGTTATGGAATACCGGCTATCAGGCCAACAACGTTATCGGACTAATGGCGATGGAATCGGCGCCGGGTTGGCGGGGCGCTGTCATCGACGGGCTGGGTATCGGTTACGACCCGCAAAGCATATGGGCGAGCGCGTGGCATGGACTGTTGTATTTTCTGCCGATCTATCTGATCACGTTGCTAGTAGGTGGATTGTGGGAAGTGATTTTTGCCGCCGTGCGAAATCACGAAATCAACGAAGACTTCTTGGTTACCTCCATGCTGTTTACGCTAACCCTGCCGCCTGCCGTTCCCTTATGGCAGGTCGCGTTGGGCATCTCCTTCGGTGTAGTGATCGCCAAAGAGGTGTTCGGCGGCACGGGTAAGAACTTCCTCAATCCAGCGTTGGCGGGTCGAGCGTTTATTTTCTTTGCGTTTCCGGCGCAGATGTCCGGCGACAGTGTGTGGACCGTGGTTGATGGATTCAGCGGCGCGACGCCGTTGGCGCTGGCGGCAGTGGGCGGGCTGGAAGCGGTCATGAATGCTGGTATCACCTGGTCGCAATCGTTTTTCGGCCAACTGCAAGGATCCCTAGGAGAGACTTCGACGCTCGCGGTCCTGCTTGGCGCCGTATTTCTGCTCTATACGCGGGTGGCATCGTGGCGGATCATGGCCGGTGTGCTCATCGGAACGATCATCACGTCCCTGTTGTTCAATTTAATCAACAGCCCGACCAATCCGATGTTTGCACTACCTTGGCATTGGCACTTGGTCCTTGGAGGCTTTGCCTTCGGCATGGTGTTCATGGCCACCGACCCGGTCACCGCGGCGATGACCGATACAGGGAGATGGATCTATGGTCTGCTGATCGGTTTTCTGACCATCGCGATACGGGTTGTCAATCCCGCCTATCCAGAAGGCATCATGCTGGCGATTCTATTCGCGAACATCTTCGCTCCGTTAATCGACTACTTTGTGGGTCGAACAAATATCGGCAGAAGGATGCGCCGTAATGCTTAACCAGGAGTTAATCGCGCGAGTCTGGCACAGACCCGCCACCTGGTTCCGCGGCGTGTTGGATTTGCCCAACGATAGTGTGCACAAAACCCTTATCGTCGCATTGGCCGTGTCCCTGGTCTGTTCTGTGGTGGTGACCAGCACGGTTGTACTGCTCAAACCGTTGCAACAAAGCGATGTCTCAAGAGAGAAAAAACGGAATATTCTCGAAGTCATTGGGATGCTCGAAGACGACAAGAACATGGATGTGCTGTTCCACGGTATTGAGACCAAGCTCGTCGATCTCGCGAGCGGCGATTATGTGCAAGTTGAAAATATTGATCCAAATTCATATGACCCTATTAAGGCGACGGCGATTCCGGAGTTAAGCAGCCCGGTGCCGCCCGAACGAGATGTCGCAAACATCGGTTCACGGGAAAAATACGCCGCCGTATATGTGGTTAAGCGCGATGACACAATGGATTATTTGATCCTACCGGTTCGCGGGCTGGGAATGTACTCCACCCTCCACGGACTGCTGGCGCTCGAGGCAGATGCCAATACAATCTTCGGGTTTAGCGTCTACCAGCACGCAGAAACACCCGGATTGGGTGGCAAAGTCGATGATCCCAAGTGGCGCGCGCTCTGGAAAGGCAAGGCGATCTACGACGAATCCGACGCCCTGAGGATCCAAGTGATCAAAGGATCCGTTGATGTGTATAAACCTGACGCCAAGTATGAAGTTGATGGATTGACCGGCGCCACCAACACCAGTCGCGGTGTCAACAATATACTCCGCTACTGGCTCGGTGACGATGGTTATGGTCCATATTTAAAAAAACTTAGATCAGCAAGAGGATAATCATGGCGGGACCCACGGTAAAAGTATTAGTCGATCCTTTAGTTAACAACAACCCGATCACTTTGCAGATCCTTGGAATATGTTCCGCCCTGGCCGTCACCACCACGCTGAAAGCCTCGGCGCTGATGTGTCTGGCGCTCACCGCGGTACTGATACTTGCGAGCGGCGCGATCAGCATGATCCGGAATCACATACCGAGCAACATCCGAATCATAGTGCAAATGACCATCATCGCGTCACTGGTGATCGTGACGGATCAATTCTTAAAGACCTTCGCCGCTGAGACCAGCAAACAATTATCGGTATTCGTCGGGCTGATCATTACAAATTGTATCGTGCTGGGTCGCGCGGAGGCGTTTGCGATGAAAAATCCTGTCGGATTGAGCGTACTCGATGGTCTTGGAAATGCAATGGGATACAGTCTGATCCTTATTGTCATCGCCACACTGCGCGAGTTGCTGGGTTCGGGGACACTTTTTGGTTATCAAGTTCTACCGTTGATCACCGCCGGTGGTTGGTTTACCCCGATTGGTATCATGTTGTTACCACCCAGTGCATTTTTCATTATCGGCCTTTTGATATGGGCTTTACGGACCTGGAAAACTGAACAGGTCGAAAAACCTCAATACCAGATTCATCAAGTACACAGAACGGAGCTCATCTGATGGAAGCGTATCTTGGCCTGTTTGTCCGAGCGGTGTTCGTGGAAAATCTTGCGCTGGCGTTCTTCCTGGGTATGTGCACATTCCTGGCGATATCCAACAAGATCGAGACGGCGATCGGGTTGGGCGTGGCGGTCGTGGTGGTGCAAATCATCACCGTCCCGGTCAACAATCTAATATTTCATTACCTGCTCAGCGAGGGAGCGTTGACCTGGGCGGGTCTTCCCGAGATCGACCTGAGCTTTCTCGGCCTGATCACCTATATCGGTGTAATTGCCGCGATGGTACAGATCCTGGAGATGACCTTGGATCGACACTTTCCTGCCCTTTACAACGCGCTTGGAATCTTTCTTCCTTTGATCACCGTTAACTGCGCCATTCTAGGAGGCAGTTTGTTCATGGTCGAACGTGACTATACGTTCGGGGAAAGCGTCGTTTACGGGTTGGGGAGCGGGTTCGGCTGGGCGTTGGCGATTACTGCACTTGCCGGGCTGCGCGAGAAACTAAAATACAGCGACGTTCCGGATGGCCTGCAGGGGCTCGGCATTACCTTCATCACGGTGGGATTGATGTCACTGGGCTTCATGGCTTTCTCCGGCATACAACTTTAATGACTTACGATCTCGTTCGCAGGATGAATGGATGCTAGAAATTGGCCTAGGTGTCGCGCTTTTTACCGCCATTGTGGTGACCTTGGTGCTGGTGATACTGATCGCCAGATCCAAGCTGGTGGCATCGGGAAGCGTGGAGATCACTGTCAACGATGAGCGGTGCATCAAGACACCGGTGGGCGCTAAATTGCTGGTGCCGACCGAAATGTCATTAATTACAAAGCGCGAAGCCGCCGCAGGGGAGCGCCTGTCATGCCAAGTGACAGTCAAGCAAGATATGACTATCCAAGTTCCCGACGAAGTGTTCGGCGTTAAAAAATGGGAATGTGTGGTGCGCTCGAACCGGAATGTGGCGACATTTATTAAAGAACTCGTTCTGGAATTACCCAAAGGCGAAACTCTCAATTTTCGCGCGGGCGGCTACGTGCAGACAGAGTGCCCCCCGTACCACGCTCGATTTGCGGACTTCGACATCGACCCTCAGTTCCATGAAGAATGGGAACGATATGACTTATGGCGATATGAATCAGTGGTAAAGCAAGGCGTGTCACGGGCTTATTCGATGGCTAATTATCCCGACGAAACGGGAATCATCATATTAAACGTACGGATTGCAACACCACCACCCGGATTGCCGGACGCCCCACCCGGTGCAATGTCTTCGTATCTCTTCCACCTCAAACCTGGTGATTCCATTACCGTATCCGGCCCGTTCGGAGAGTTTTTCGCCCGCGATTCCGACAACGAAATGATATTCGTCGGCGGGGGCGCCGGGATGGCGCCGATGCGCTCCCATATTTTTGATCAATTGGAACGTATCCATACACGGCGGAAAATTACTTTCTGGTATGGCGCAAGAAGCCGACAGGAGATGTTCTACGTGAAGGACTTTGACACCTTACAAGAAAAACACGATAACTTTAGTTGGTTCGTAGCGCTTTCCGACCCTCGACCTGAGGACGACTGGAGCGGATACACCGGTTTTATCCACCAGGTACTGCTGGATAACTATCTGGCGAATCATCCGGCACCGGAGGATTGTGAATACTATTTGTGCGGTCCACCAATGATGAATGGTGCGGTTATCAAGATGATAGAAGACCTGGGCGTGGAAAAAGAAAATATCTTGCTCGATGATTTTGGCGGTTAATCCGTTTACCGCACCTCGGGATCCCGCCCTATTCATACTAGGCAACTCGGAGCATAGAATGTCACCATTTACTGAACACCATACGATGGGGCTCGTCGGTGTATAACCGTGAATAGGGGCAAAGCGCCTGGGTGCAATTTACCGGCTAGATTTGGGATCAATGTGCTCGCCCACAATGTCCCTGTGGTGTTGGTCATCGCGGTACTGACGGCGTGCAGTAGCAGTAACGGCAATCCGTTGCTGCATATCGCCGGGCCGACGATGGGCACGCAGTACAACATAAAAATCGTCGATGCGCCGGCAGACCTGAACACCGCATTAATAAAGACTGAGATCGAGTCAATACTGGATCATGTCAACAGACAGATGTCGACGTACCGTACAGATTCGGAGCTCACTCGGCTGAACGACAATATAACCACCGATTGGATCGACGCCTCGACGGAATTGCTCGATGTCATCGAGGCCGCGTTTCATGTCAGCCGGCTGACTAAGGGAGCATTCGACGTGACTGTCGGCCCGTTAGTGAACCTATGGGGCTTTGGACCCGGCGAACGGGGCGACGATCCACCTAGCAACCGCGAAATCCGTGAGGTGCTCTCTCGCGTAGGCTACGAGAAAGTCTCAATCCGGCGATCACCACCGGCGATTAGAAAGTCGCAAGCTAATGTATATATCGACCTGTCTGCTATTGCCAAAGGGTACGCCGTGGACAGAGTCGCGGAGTACCTAGCTTCACAGAGGCTGGTTAATTTTATGGTTGAGATCGGCGGTGACCTAAGGGTAAACGGTCACAACGTCAACGATGTCCCGTGGACCATAGCCATCGAGAAGCCAGGCGCCGAAGGCCGCGAGGTACAACGCGTCGTGCACATCACCGATCAGGCGATGGCGACGTCGGGCGATTACCGGAACTACTTCGAGCACAATGGGCAGCGTTTTTCCCATACCATCAACCCAATTAACGGGATACCCGTGTCGCACAATCTCGCGTCGGTGACGGTATTGAGCGCTACGGCGATGGACGCCGATGCAATGGCCACCGCATTAATGGTGTTAGGCCCGAAAACCGGGTATGAACTGGCCCAAAGCCGAAAGCTTGGTGCATACTTCGTAGTCAGAACCGACAATGGTTTTGTGGAAAAGAGCACGCTGGATCTTGGCCAACAGTTGTCTCCTAAGCCTCATCAGTAATGGCGATATTCGCAATTAGCTTCGGAATTCTTGTGCTAGCCATGTTGGGCATGTCCATCGGCGTGCTGTTTGGACGGCCACCAATCCGCGGCAGCTGCGGTGGATTGGGCAATCACGCGGCATCGAGGAGACGGTGCGCGGTTTGCTGTGGTGGATGCGGCAACCAAACTTCCGACCGAGATCGAGCCGCAAACACATATAGGCAAAGCAGCGGAGAATGACATGCTCAAGGACATAACGGTTAAAGATTATATGGTAGAAAATCCAGTCACCTTTACTGCGGATATGGAGATACTGCAAGCGATTCATGCGCTGGTTGAACAAAGGATTTCCGGCGCGCCCGTCATTGACGAGCGTGGCGATCTCATCGGCATGCTATCCGAACAGGATTGTATGAAAGCAGCTCTAAACGCCGCCTATCACGGCGAGCTGGGCGGTAAGGTCTCAGAATTCATGAACCATGAAGTAAGCACCATCGACGCCGACGCCAGTATCGCCGACGTCGCAGCGATGTTCATGACCGCTCCCTACCGTCGATACCCGGTAGTCGCTGGGAATCGAGTCGTGGGGCAGATTAGCCGCCGCGATGTTTTGCGAGCCCTAGCGGTGTTGCGATGATGCCGGCGATCAGCGCAGTGATCCCGTTTGATCACTGGGCTTGCCGTCTTTTAATCAATAGCGTCCGCACCAGATCATCGCGGTCCATCTCATCCATCGCCTCCTCCATGCCACGAATTCGGTCATCAATCTCGGGTAACAGGATATAGTCCAGCGCATTAACCCGGCGTTGCGTGCGGCGGAACACATCAACTAACCGCGATAAGTTGTTTTGCGTGACCGCGAGTTCAGCCAGGTGCCGTAACAAGACGTCGAGACCCGCCGCCGCCAACTCGAGCTCCACGGATACTTCCCACCCCCCCTGAGGGCGAACATGAGCGGACGATGCCTCGGTAGCCATATGCTCGAGCCACGGCGTACCCAAACGATTCGCAATGGACCACTCGGCGTTGGGTAAATCGGTTTCAGTTTTCGTGAATCGTTTTATCCCGTCAATTCCGTGACGCAGCATCGCTTGCCGGACCTGCTTCCGGACACGTGTAAACAACTGATTACTCTGTTTGACCAATTGTTCGGTAATTCGAATCTGATCGAGCATCATGTGCGCGAGTAAGTCGCGGCGCTCCTCGAGTACCGACTTTCCCTCGCGCATGAGCGCCCGCTCGACGCGGTGCTCGAGTAACTCGGTCTTGGACGCGGTGTCATAAGGCATGGCGGTGTGGTTGTATGTGGCCTTCAATTTGACTATCGGACAACCGAACCAGGCTCTCATCCGGCAGTTCGGCCAACAGCATCCAACCAAGGTCAAAGGTCTCCTCGAGTGTGCGCCGGTGATCGTCCTGACGAATGAATACGTCGTCCATGCGTTCACCGAATCGCAGCAGCTGCCGGTCGGCCGCAGACAGCCCCTCCTCACCGACGACACTCGATAACAGCCTTAGATGATGAGCCTGTGCGTAGGAGGAATATAATTGCTGCGCAAAGGCGGGATGGTCAACATGGGTCATATTCTTTCCAATGCCGTGATTCATGAGTCGTGACAGACAGGGCAGCAACTTAATCGGTGGAAAGATGCCCCTACGATCCAAATCCCGATCGAGGACGATTTGTCCTTCGGTAATGTATCCGGACAGATCCGGGATCGGATGGGTAATATCATCGTTGGGCATGCTTAGAATCGGCATCTGGGTAATCGATCCGGGGCGGCCGGAAATTCTGCCGGCCCGTTCGTAGATACTTGCCAAATCCGAGTACATATAGCCGGGATATCCC
>CAMYNX010000206.1 GCA_947259875.1 uncultured Gammaproteobacteria bacterium
CCGCGTTAATCCCTCGGCCCGGACTTCCTCGTCGATGTACAGATTTGCATACGCACTTAAAACTGCTTGTGGATCAAGTGCGCTGACAGCTAGTGGGAGCAGACCAATATTCAGCGCATGCGTCAGATCGAAACTAGGCAACTCCGCAGCCATGAATGGATGCAGCGTTCGCTGAATTGCGCGACCAGCGAGCAGATCAATTCCACCGCGACGTAACTTTCGTGCACTGGAACCTGTCAGCACGAACCGAGGTGCCGCAGGCTCCTCCATCACGGCGTGGACAACGGTGAGCAGTTCGGGTGCCCGTTGTACTTCGTCGATCACAACGGTATCGACATGTGGCGAACCGCCGAGCAACTCTCGCAAGCGCTCCGGTCGGGCGGTCAGCGACCGATAGAGGTCTGGTGCCAAAAGATCCAGGTACAGCGAATCCGGCAAGCGGTCCCGCAACCACGTGGATTTCCCGGTACCCCGTGGACCGAACACGAAACAGCTTTGCTCCGGAACTTCGAAAAATCGACCTATAAGTTCCATAATCGGTCGAAAAATAGGAATCAGAATTCCGTAATCTGACCATATTTCCTTTCGATCGTCAAGCCAAGCGGCTGTGGGTCCCGAAATTAGGAGCCTGTTGATTCTATTGCATATTACTGGATGATGGTTGATCCCTGGATCCATGGTACGGCTGATCCAATTCATGCTGACGTTGGTGACTACATCTGTCCGATCGCGGTTGTGTTTGCAAGCGGAGAATGCGGCGCTGCGGAATCAGTTGTTCCTGTATCGGAAATCGGGATCTAGACCACGAATTAGGCCTGCCGATCGGCTGCTCTGGTGCTGCATAGCGAAATGTTGGGCGGGCTGGCGCGCAGCCCTGTACTTTGTCCAGCCCAGGGACAGTAACGACCTGGCAGAAAAAGCGATTCCGCGACTACTGGCGCGCGCTCAGTCAGTCGGCCGAGCCATGCCGACGTCGGAACTCGCGAGAGCTCAGAAAGCTCATTGGGCGGATGTGGCAACCCAATCCGACGTGGGGCTCGCCCAAGATCGTTGCTGAACCGGCGAAGCTTGGAATCGAGGTTGCCAAGTCAACGGTAGAAAAGTATCGGCCAAAACGAGCCAGACCTCCGTCGCCCACGTGCAGAACATTTCTCGACCAACATGTTAGAGAACTGGTTTCGATCGACTTCTTCATTGTCCCGACTGCTGCGTTTCGGGTGTTGTTCGTCTTCATCGTGCTTGCCCACGACCGACGGCGAATTGTTCACTTCAACGTGACGGAACATCCTACGGCGCAGTGGACGGCGCAACAGATCGTCGAAGCGTTCCCGTTTGATACTGCTCCCAGTTATCTGATTCGAGACGGCGATGGCATTTACGGCGAGCGCGTTACGCGGAGGATTGAAAACCTGGGTATCGATGAGGTCGTCACGGCACCCGCTTCGCCATGGCAAAACGCTTATGTGGAACGAGTGATTGGGACGCTACGTCGAGAGCTTTTTGACCACGTCATCGTGCGCAACGAGCGGCATCTCAAGAGACTTATGTCGTCGTATCTGGATTACTACCATCCGTGGCGAACACACCAGTCCTTGGATCGCGACGCGCCGGACGGTCGTCCCATACGCCGGACGGTCGTCCCATACGCGCAGCGGAACCCTGCAACGTCGTTGAATTCCCGGCCGTCCACGGCCTTCACCATGTCTATCTTCCGAAGGCTGCATGAATATTCGGGACTGGCAACTGCATCATTACTACCTGCCGAAGGCCGCATGAATTTTCGGGACGGACAGGAGTTTCAACAGTATTACAATCAGGAACGTGTTCACGCTTCACTCGGCGGTAAACCGCCGGCTGAAGTTTGCCGTGAATCCAGCAAAGATCAAACCGAACTTGATAAGTTTCGCTGGGAAATACATTGTCGCGGACTCGTCCAGTTGCCAATGACCGCGTGATTAGGAATCCGAGACACACAGGTCAGCACCCTTAATCCCCCCATTGAACTCATTCTCTTGTACCTGACTCCATTGAACTCAAGGTGAAGAATATTTGTAATAGCTTCACTCGAAAATTTATCGCTGTCCGGTTTTTTCAGCGAGGAGATGCATCGCGATGTCCACGAAAGAGCCAGATGTGGCTTGTCTTGCCACTGCGGAAGGTGCTATTGACGACGGCGATCGCTCCGCTAGTATTGACCGCCAGTTTTTTCATCAACAATCCTTGCCGACTACCGTTGTAACCGAGTTCCGGGTCGGCGTTGCCGGGTACTATGGAGGGTGTCGCAAAGGTTTGTCCTGCGTCCAGTGAATAGGTCAACTCGAGTCCTCTCGAACGGCCTCCCCGAACCGGGAAGAGTTCCCAAAGCACGTACAGGTTGTCGTCGCGATCGACACTCAGTGCCGGGAAACCTGCGCTCTCGAATCCAGCCGGTAACGGAGTCGAGATTTTCCGTGGTGCGTCGAAGGTCCGCGCGCCATCCTTCGACCGGGTGTAGTGGACATGATAGCGACCGGAATGGTCGCCCGCACGTTCCGCATACACGAGATGGACGATACCCGTGCTGTCCACAGAGATTTTCGGCGCGTCCGCGTGGGCGTCACTTTCGACGGCGATCCATGGCGCTCTGAACGACCGCCCTGCGTCGTCCGACTTCGCCACATGGATGTCGGCGGCCCGGTCCTCTCCCACGGTCCAGGCAAGATAGACCGTGTTATCGCCAGCAACGGCTATCGATGGCCCGCGCACGGGATCCGCGCGATCACCGCCGGCGATATGCATCGGTTTAGAGAATTGTGCACCGCCGTCTGTGGACCGGCTCAACCACAGTAACCCTTCGTACTCGGTCCAGACGGCGTAGAGCGCACCGTCCGGCGCCACGGCCAAGTCCAGGCTGCCGTTGTGCCAGTGCTTGCGTGTTAGGCGTCCTTTGCCGTCGCCGGCGATGCTGTTCGAGAGATTGACCGGATTAGTGAAGGTCTTTCCCCCGTCGGTTGAGCGTGCGAAAAAGATCTCGCCGCCGTGCGTGCCCCCGGAAAAGACGATCTCCTGCCAGAGGATGTACACCGAGCGCCGGTCGCCGGAGGTGGCGTGCATCCGCGGAAGCCAGGAAAAGATCGCCGGGGACCGAGAGACATCCACCGGCGCCCGCAACCGCTTTCGCCCGTCGGCGGTGTAGCTCTGAAAAAAAATGTTCTTCCTGGAATTATCGACCCAAGCGACGGCAATAACACCTTCATTATCGATGGCTACGGTTGGGTCGTCGACATAATGAAACTCCGATTCATTCATACGCCACGGTCCCTGATAGGCGTGGCCCGAAGCGACCTCAATGCGTTCCTCCCAGGTTACTCCCGCCGCTTGTGTCCCAGGCACGATGGCAGCAAGAAGGAAAGCGGCAACAAACATTATTCCAAGTTTCATGGGCACCACGCTTCGTTAAGTGTTTACTTTCATGCGTTATTTAGGTTCAGACCACAATTAATCCCAATGCAGTCACAATGACAGCAGAATATGGATTAATCATTCCTGATTTCTATTCCCCTATTTCTAGCTCTCATGCTATGAATTCCGCTTCGCGATTTCAATGAGATTATAGGTGTCCGAATCTATGTCGCGGAACGATACATGATTCCCACATCGCATCGAACTTTCCGATATCCCTGGGCGACAATCGCTTCAAAGCGCAGTTCGAACGTGCACCGAGTGGTTCCATAGGAAAAGCCAAATGCTGTCGACTTGTACATCGCATTATGGCCAATTGATGATTGGGAGAATTAGACGGGTTTGTACTCCACTCCATTGAATCCGGATTGAATTCCTCTTTGTCTCTTACCGGCCACTTCCCGCCACTCAGTTATGTAGTATTTATTGCGCCTGAAGGACTGGTGTAGATTGTTGTCCGGACACCCGCTAGGTCAAAAGTAGTTTCGCTTATGCCGACTTCTGAATTACTATTTACAGCATTAAGACTGAGTCGGTTCTGGGAAAACCGAAACATCTTATACTCTTAAACCGTGGGAGATGGCCGCCAGCCTTGGCTGGGGATTGATTGGTGCACGGTGAACGTGCATGATAACCAGAGATCAGCTGCGGTGCTGCGGAGAAGGTTTCCGTCTCCGCACTGATGAACCGCAAATCTGAATAAGAACACAAAGGAGGAAAGCCAAATGCCATTGCTAAATATCTTATGGTCGATATTTGTATTTTTTCTCTTTGTTGCGTGGATCTGGGTCATCGTCGGAGTCATCAGCGACGTGCTGCGCAGCAAAGACCTAGATGGCTTAGCAAAGGGATTGTGGGTGTTGGGCATAATTGTAGTGCCCTGGCTAGGCGTACTGGCCTATTTCGTTCTTCGCGGCGATGGGATGGCGGAGCGCAACGCACAAGCGCTGGCGGAGGTGGAGGAAGCAAAGCGTGCGTATATCCAGGGAGTTGTAGGCACGTCAACCGCCGACGAGCTCGCCAAACTGGCGGAACTGAGGGACAAAGGCGTCATTACTGATGCTGAACTGGAAGCTCACAAGGCCAAGTTACTCGGCTGAGCCGTTTAAAGGTTGCGCTTTCTTCACGAGCTGATGCCCGGCGTGACGTTTCGATCTTTGGGATAGCGCAACTTCGTGGGAAGGGCTCCCGTCGGCCGATACTGTTGAAAAAGTCGAGAAATTGGAAGGGCGATTTTTCTGATGAAAACAAAAACGTCCTGAACGTCTGTTGTCATTTAGCACATGAGCTCACCAGTGGTGTTTTAGGAAGAGATCGCTGATTACAAGATCCCCTTCCGGTGTTGGGATCTAAAAATTGCTTGTAGGGGAATTCATTTTGTCTTGTAGAAAAAAAGCACTTTTTCAACAGTATCGGTCGAGAGTTGCTATTCAGCTTCACGACGGACTGGAATTTTGAAAATTTCAAACTGATAGGCAGCTGTCGGCCATAAGCAGCCGGTCATTTGTTCTGGTGGCGCACGTCAGAAATCGAGCTACAGATGTTTTTCTGAAATCAGGCTCCTCTCCATCCAACCCTTTTAGGTTTCACTTGCGCCCGAAGTTGCCTGAATCATTTCTATAGTACTCGAAGCTATTTCATTCTGCGGGAATTCCTCTAAAACTCTAAAGCAAGCCGCTTCTGCAGCCACGAAATCTTTTCGTGCTACATGCGCAGAAGCTACGTTCATCAGCGCCATTTCCTGGTATGACCAGATTGACGGCGACATCATCGTTACACCGCGGTACTTATCGAGCCAATAGTGCTTTGAAAAGAACTCGTAACTTCGCTGAAATTGATCTATCGCCGTATCATAGTCTTTCAGCGACATGGCTTTCATCCCGCGGCGGTGCGCGGCCGGGATCAAGTACCTCGACCCAAAGGAATAGGTCACGTAAATTGCAGCGCCGAAGAGTAATGCCTCGCCGACGTCGTGAGCAGGAAGGAAAATCCAAAATAATAAGATTAGAAACGCTAATGACATCAGTTGAGGGACTACGTGTGTCCAGGACCAGTATCTGATCGTCGGTTGTGTCATTGCCCCAATAGAATCCTAACGGTCCGGTTCAACGACGACCCGGAGCACCGTCCGCTGTAACCGGTAGTCGAGCGGCGTTCCAGGTCCTTACCATCGCTGGGCCCATGCCGGCGCGGGAACAGGATTCGGCTCGAGGAGAGACAGATCTTCTTCAAACAGCATCTTCGAGTCATCGCCATCGAGATGCCAGATTTGGATCTTCCCGCTGCGCGTGGCGACCAACAGCTGTCCTTCTTGATCCCAGTCCGCCCATTGGAGGTGATTCAAGAGTTCGATCTCTCCGTCCATCTCCAGCCAGTAGCTGACACGCAGGCCATCTACCGCCTGATCGACGCCGAACTCGCCTCCAGCCCAGCCGACACTTTCCACACAAAGTAGGCGGTCGCCACCGGGCTGGCGTTTCTGGATGCGGGCGTTGCGACGCTGGTCCCAGGCGTCCCTGGGATCGCGTGGGGGAGAGTCCGTGGTTTCCTCCCAGCCGCGCCGCCGTTCGTTCGCAAATTGAACCACAGGAATGGAGCGCAAGCCGTAGGGGATCGGGAGTTTCGCATCCCCAGGGTTCCCGCAGTCTCTATCCTCTGTGAAGTGGTAGCCGCGCGTCCAGGTGCTACATGTCCCGGAGGCATGGAGCGCCGTGAGCCAGGGAAGCTTCGACAGTGCCACGTAAGCCTCGCCGTGTTCCCAGTTGGCGCTGGGCTTGTGCGCGAAGTAGCTGAGGAAACGACCGTCGGGGGAGATATCGGAACGTCGCGGAAAGATACGTCCGCCGAGCCACGCGCCGGGTTCGTACCGTCTTTTTGCGAGATCCCAACGGCCTACATGGGTCCAAGTCGTCGGTCCGCGTCGGAACACAGCCACTACCGGCGCCTTTGTTGCCGGAATGCAGTAGATCCGCGGAGGCACTCTTCTATTCCTCGCTGACACACCTTCCAAGCCGAACGCTACCGATGACGCGCCAGGGAAGCCGTACAACGAGTTTTCCGGTCGCTGTCCAGTGGTTTGAGTTAGGTGGCGGCATAATTCTAAAACCTAGTACACACTCTGCACGTCTTCAAAGGGCGAAAGCTGGTCTAACAAAAAAATCGAAATCGCAAGCGCAACGACAAATGATATAAACGACATCACTACATCCCACCTTTGATCAGGGTTTTGAGCACTCCACGGAGTACCTAACCGAATTACAAACCTTCGAGCTTTCCTCCACATACTAAAGCGCTGAAATAAGGGCAAACTCACCCCAAAGTAAACTACGGCGAATATAATCAATAGCGATATAAATTCGATTACTTCGGCCTCCCTTACGTTGTTATTTAACGTCTTCGTTAACCAGCACACTGTATCCCTGGCGTGACTTTTGCACGAACAAAAATGTAGTAGGGTGGGATGTCCGGTTCAAAGGATTGACAGGCGGAGGCCTCATATGTGTTATGCGGCACCTTCGTGATCCGCGATCCTTTCTACCGAGACCCTGAAACACTTAAATGAAAGCTCAAATTCCCAGACAGGTAGGAAATGAACTGTAATGTAAGGGGTCATCGGTGTCCCGTCTTTCAAATTGCCTCGTTCCTCGACATCAAATACCAAATCCATGATCGGGTTCTGATTGCTAAATCCTGACAATTTGATGTTTTCGCAGTCTTCAAATCTAAAGAGCACACAGAACGGGTTCTTAAGAGCACATAACTCCAACTGGATTGTGATCCGAGGTCCGATATAAACACTATCCTCAGGGCGTATGTCACCACGCCAAATCTTGAAATCATTTATTTCTGCATCGTGAAAATTAGGCCAACCACCTTGTTCATCCAAAATCAATTCGCTTCCTGTGACTAGCAATTTTGGATCGGTTTCATTCATGGTGGATAACAGGTAGTGGAAAGAACGTTGTCGCCGCGTCTAAAAGTATGAGTAATCGTGTTAATTCGGGATTATCTTCATGTAATCAGCTCGTTATAAAACTTCTCCAACAATTATAATTCTAGCGAACACGAACGCCGATTGTTTTCGGGTTTTTGCGATTCGCCGAGAATGGTTGCTTTATAGAGCATATGCGAAAGATCGGTATGGGTCGCTTCTCTCCGTTCGATGAGGCGTAGTCTACTTGTTCAGTCCGTGTGAGATCCGCCGTAAATTTACTCCGCACTTGCGGCAGTTCATTGGGATACCCAATCGCACCTGCCAACCGAGATTAGCCCGGCAATTTGGGCAACGCTTCGCAAATTGGAGTAGGCACAACACGATAACAGCGCCAAAGATAGTGCCGATCAAGCTATGCTGGGTTCGCTTGGAAATCTCGAAAAACTCAATTATTCCGATAGCGACCAATACAAAAAGCCAAAAGGCGACAAACAACCCAATCGTCGCATTGTGGTGTTGGCGCAATTTCTTAAGTTCATCCGACACGATTTTCATTTTAGCAAACACGGACCCCA
>CAMYNX010000207.1 GCA_947259875.1 uncultured Gammaproteobacteria bacterium
ACCGAACAGGTTGGCTTCAAATTGGGCGCGCAGCACGTCCCGGGACAGGTCCTCCACCGCCCCCGATTGGCCGTAGGCGCCGTTGTTGATCAATGCGTACAGCCCGCCGCCGGTACGCTGCAGGACCTCGGACACCGCCAAGTCGATGGATGCCGGGGCGCTGAGATCGAGCTGCAGGCTCTCCAGGCCGTCTCGCGTCAGCGCCTCGATGTCCTTCTGTTGGCGGACGGTGGCGAATACCCGGTAGCCCCGGTTCGCAAGACCCAAGGCGATACAGTGGCCGATTCCCGATGAACAGCCGGTCACCAGCACGGATTTGTCAGCGTGCGCAGTCATGCGGTCGTAGTGAGTTCCTCGCCATGGCTTGAACGCCGATGAGTCTACCTGGATTCGACCCACGACTCATTTCGCATGCAAGACATACCGCCCGGGGCATTGTCCTTTATAATGGGGCCAGCAAAAAACCTACCGTCACCACGGTCCGCGTCGAACAATATAATACCTTGGAGTTGAGACACAGCTTCCCATGTCAGATGCGCTGAGAATAGGGGTTATCGGGGTTGGATACCTGGGTCGAATCCACGCCAAGATCTATGCCGACATGCCGGATGTGGAACTGGTGGGTATTGCCGACATCAATGCGCACACCGCCGGTGAAATCAGCGGGCAGTATCAGTGCGCCGGTTATACCGATCCCTCCGCCCTGATCGATCAGGTCGACGCGGTGAGCATCGCGGTGCCGACCAGCGCGCACAAGGAGGTCGCGTTGCCGTATATCGAGGCCGGAAAACATGTACTGCTCGAGAAGCCGATCGCGTCGACGGTGACCGATGCCCAGGTCATCGTAGACCGCGCTGACCGCGCCGGCGTGGCGTTGTTGATCGGTCATCTGGAGCGTTTCAACGCCGGCATCATGGCGCTCGCAGACCGGGTGTCGGAGCCGAGATTCATCGAAGTGCACCGGCTCGGCACATTTGTCGAACGCGCCACCGACGTCGACGTGGTGACCGACCTGATGATCCATGACATCGACATCGTTTTGTTCCTGGTGAAGGCGGAGTTGACCTACGTCTCTGCGGTCGGATCGCCGGTGTTGACCGATCATGTCGACATCGCCAATGCGCGGTTGGAGTTCAACAACAACGCGGTAGCCAACGTCACCGCGAGCCGTGTCTCCAACAAGAAGTTTCGGCGCATCCGCGTGTTCGGCGCGGACAGTTATCAGGCCTTGAACTACATCGATCAACAGATCGAGGTGGTGCGCAAAACCGCACCCCGGCCGGGACAGAAATTCCCCGGCCTGGAGACCGAGACCATACAGGTTGCGCCGCGGCCGTCCCTGGACGCGGAACTCGAGCACTTCGTGCGGGTCGTCCGCAACAACACCCAGCCGTTGGTGAACGGTCACGACGGCCTCAAGGCATTACGGGTCGCGGAACAGGTTAAATCCAAGATCGACGCCTGCGTGACATGAAGGCTAATTCTTTGCCGCGCCGGCGATGGTGTGCCGTGGTGCTTGCGGCGATCTTCTTTGCCGCGCCGTGGCCGGCCGCCGTGGCCGGCGCGTGCGTGCCGACCACCCCCGCATTGGAGGCCATGCAAGTGCGGGACATCACCCTTACCCGGGACGACGGCACCGTAGTACAAGTGTCAGTAAAGCTCGCAGACGATGGGCGCGAGCGCGCCGCGGGCTTTCAGCACATCTGTCCCGAGACCGTTAATGAGACGCTGATCCTGTTTGTGTTTCCACGGCCCACCCAAGTCGCGTTTCACATGCACAACGTGCACGCCCCGTTGGACATCGCCTTCATCGACACCGATGGTCGGATCGCCGACATCCAGCAGATGGCAGTGTACGCCGTCCAATCCAACCACAAAGCCAACCGCTACTACCGCCCGGCGGTACCCATCACTGCCGCCCTGGAGACCCGCGTCGGCCTGTTTGCCGCCCTCGGTGTGACTGCCGGCAAGGCGCGTATCGATTTCACTATCCGCTAGCAAACGAGCCGGTCCCCTTACTTTTGCGCAAAAAGGTTTTTCGGTGTGTTCCTCTCGTGCGCGGTTTATCTGTTGTCGTCAGCGAAAACAATCACGTTTAATCAAACAGTTAGGGACGTCGTTGGCAGGCGTGCGGGGGCCGAACGCGGTTGATATCCGAGTATTTTTTTGCGCAGAAATATCACTCATTTGGGTGAAGAAATCATTTCGATATGTTGATTAACATGGTTGCACCAGTAAATCTTCGTGGTGTGGTGTGGGAGTGATATGGAATGTCAGCTCTGGCGCCGCGTCGTGTCGACGCGATCTAATTTTGGGCGGTGGTTTCTCGGTGCGGTGTGGCTGGGCTTTTCGGTGTCCACCGCGAATGCGAGCAACTGTGTGGAGAACGGCGGATCGATGGTGTGTGCCGCGAAGGAAAAATTCGGCACACCGTGGATCTATTACATGTGCGACGGGAGCGGATGGGGTGGGTACACCTCGGCTATCCGCCGGCAATGCCATCACTGGTACGACGGTGAATGGGTCTTTCGCCCACAATATGACAACTTCGGCTGTGAAAACGAACAAAATCGACCGATGACCGACCCGGACGATAACTCGTTATTGCAGAGGGCGATGAATTACGACCGGGATGGTAATACCTGCGACATCACGGCGACGATACGGTGGGCGACAGACGACGAGACGGCGGGCTATTATTGGTGTTGGGGTTTTAAAAAACCCAAGTATTTTCAAGGGATTGAAGTGAGTAATATGGCCTCGTTAGAGGTGCGGGACCAGCATCTTGACGGATTGGGCGAGTGCACGGGCAGCGAAACCATAAGAGGGATTGCCGTCAGTCGAAATCGTAGCGTGGCCTATGCATGTCCGCAAGGTTACGATCAACGATACTACAACGATACCGATTGGGAATGTGTACGGCCGATCAACAACAGTTGTGATGTCGGCAACCCCATCTCTCCGGTGGACGGTTGTAAGACCGAGGTCGGCACCGACTATGACGGGCCAGGCAATGGTCTGACGCTGACTCGCCACTACAGCAGCCTGGGTTATCAGTATCAACCGTTGGGCGCGATGGAGCCGCGGCACTATCCGCTGGGCAACCACTGGCATACGAATTTTGATCGCCGATTGTTTCCCATTTCTGGGTCGACGCATGTGATGGCGAGTGTCGAGCGGCCCGATGGCGCGGTGCGTTATTTTCGACCTGACGGATCGGAAGTGCATAACCTGCGGGGCAATCAAGAACGGCTGGATAAGCTCACCGACGCAGCCGGAGAGACCATCGGCTGGCGATTGTTGGCCGCGGATCAGTCCCGCGAAGAATACGGCGACGCCGGCAGACTACAGGCCATCACGCCACGCAGTGGGCCCAAGCTAACGCTTACTTACAGTGATGCCGCCACACCCGAAAGCGTTGCGCCATTTGCGGAGTTGTTGATTGCTGTTACCACCAACTTCGGTCATGCCTTGAGTTTTACCTACGATGCGCAGGGGCGCATGGCGACAATGACGGATCCCCAGGGGCGGGTAACCCAATATGATTTTGTGGAAGATAATCTGACGAAGGTCATCTACCCCGACGACACGCCGGGAGACGACAGCGACAATCCACGGCGGATCTACCACTACGAAGACACAAAATTTCCCTACCATCTGACCGGCATCACCGATGGGAATGGGGACCGTTTCGCCACCTATGCGTACGACCCCGACACCGGCAAGGCAATTGTGACCG
The DNA here is from genome assembly GCA_947259875.1 of uncultured Gammaproteobacteria bacterium. Taxonomy (GTDB): domain Bacteria; phylum Pseudomonadota; class Gammaproteobacteria; order Arenicellales; family JAANXG01; genus CALZGZ01. The sequence continues at coordinate 3,740 of CAMYNX010000207.1, forward strand.
AGCACGCGCAGACCGCCAACGCCGGGCCCCAAGAGCGGTACGCCTTGACCTATGATTCGCACACCCAAACCACGATCACGGATGCCGACGACACCGTCGAAGTGCTGACCTTTGAAGAGAACCTGGGAATCAAGAACCTCATCAGCCGGATGCATCAATCCGACGGGAAGGGCATCACCCAGGCGTTCGATGCCAACAACAACCTTGTTTCGCGGACCGACGCCGAAGGGCGGATCACTCAATACACCTATTCCGCGACCAATCAGCGTGAGACGATGACCGAGGCGGTGGGTACGCCTGAAGCGCGCACCAAGAGCTACGAATATCTATCCCCCGATGTCGACCTGCCGATAACGGTTCTGACGCCGAGCGTTTTCACTGGCGCCGATAAAGAGGTGGTGACCGCCTACGACGCTAAGCTCAACGTCACCTCGATCACCGAGAACGGATTTACCGCGGACGGCATCCCGGTGTCGCGCACCACGTCTTTTCAATACAACGCATCGGGGCAGGTCATACAAATCGACGGGCCGCGCAGCGATGTGAACGACATCACCACGTTCACCTACTATGACGATCCGGCGTGTACCACGGGGAATGAATGCGGTCAGCTCAAATCGGTAAGCAATGCCCTGGGTCATGTCACGACCTACGATACCTATGACGCCCATGGACGGGTGACCCAGATGACCGATTCCTTGGGACTGGTGACCACCTACGAGTACGATGCCCGGGGCCGGGTGCTACAAGTGCTGCAAACACCGCCCGCCGGGCAGGGCGCGATCCGCGCCACCACCTATACCTACTACGGGGTGATGGATCAGGTGAAGACGGTGACCACCCCGGACGGCGTCACCTTGACCTACAGCTTCGATGCCGCCCACGACTTGAGGTCGATCACCGACAATGCTGGCAACAGCATCGAATATTTCTATGATCAAAAAGGCAACCGCATCCGCGAAGACACCAAGGACCCTGACAGCACCCTGGTACGCACGGTGGAGACCGCATATGACCTTAGAAACCGTGTGGCGTCGATCAATGCCACCGGTTCCATCACCCAGACGATCCGCGATGCAGTGGGTAATCTGGTCAGCGAGACCGATCCCAACCTCAATCCACCCACCGCGCACCATTACGACGCCCTGGATCGGTTGGACGACACCCTGGATGCGCTCGGGCAGCTCACCGACTATGGGTATGATGTCCACGACCGATTGATCCGCGTCCAGTCGCCCAACAACGCCACCACGACCTACGCATACGATGATCTGGGAAATATTTTGCAAGAGATCAGCCCAGACCGCGGCACCACCACCTACACCCACGATGCGGCGGGCAATATCACAACCATCACCGATGCCCGGAATATTACCGTGACCTACACCCATGATGCCTTGAACCGGGTGACAAACGTGGATTATCCCGGTACTGCGGAGGACATCACGCTCACCTATGATACGTGCCAGAATGGGTGGGGAAGGGTGTGTAACATGCAAGACGAATCCGGCGATACGCAGTATATCTACAACGCCTACGGACAAGTCCTCACCGAGACCCGCACGGTGTTGGGGGTCGCCTACACCACCTCGTACTACTACTATCCGGGCGGTCAGTCATTAGCAGTGGTTGATCCGAGCTGGCAGTGGGTCTATTTCCAGCGCGATGCCGTGGGTCGCGTGGAAAGGGTGTATGCGTCTGGTCCTGTAAACAGCCTTGTCGCCGACAACCGCAGCTACCGGGCCGATGGTCTGTTGACCTCCCAGACCTTTAGCAACGGGCTACAAGAGACCCGCGACTACGATCTTAACGGGCGTTTGTTGACCCAGTCGCTGGGGACCGACACCCGCAGCTACCTCTACGACGACAACGGCAATGTCTTGACTATTGACACCGATCCGTGGGGAGCGGACTACGGCTATGACGCCCTGGATCGTTTGGACAACGAGATCGAAGACCGAGTCTACAGTCCCACCTTCACGGCAACGACTACCAGGAGTTACGGCTATGATACCAATGGCAACCGCGAAAGCCGCATCATCAACGGTGGGACGCCCAGCCCCTATAACTACACACCGGACAGCAACCGTCTGACCGACTTTGACGGCTGGCAGGTGACCATGCAGCCGAACGGCCATCAGGTTTACCACTTCCTGCCATTCACAGGGGGCGGGGTGTACGCCATCTACCCGCAGAATAACGCCGGGCGAATGGCCTATGCGGGGACTTACGTCTACTGGAGCGGAGGCTATTACTGGGGGCAAACGAACTATCGATACAATGCCAGGGGCCTGCGCACCATCAAGACCTTGAACGCAGCGAGCGCGACGCCTGCGACCACGGTGTATCACTATGATCTTTCGGGTCATTTGATCTTGGAGACCACCGACACCGGCGAGCCGATCCGCAGTTATGCGTGGGTAGGGGATACCCCCATCCTGCAGCGCGATCACACCGGCGAGACCGATGTGGTGGTGTATCTGCACACCGATCATCTGAACACCCCGCGTTTGGCCTCGGATGCGAACGGAACTATTGTGTGGCGCATGGACGGTGATGCGTTTGGCAACGGTAATGTGGACGGAAACCCCGATCGCGATAATCAGTACGTGCAAGTCAACTTACGATTCCCGGGCCAGTATTACGATAGCGAAACCGGGCTCCACTACAACTGGAACCGCTACTACGACCCCAAGACCGGACGGTATATCACCTCCGATCCGATCGGGTTAGAGGGGGGTCTGAATACTTATCTCTACGTGGAAGCTAATCCCGGCAAGTTGAGTGATCCGTTGGGATTGATGACTTTTATGTGTCGAAAGCCTCTTGATGCGTTGGGTGGATCGGGGTCGAAATCTGGGCCAGATGTTTATGGCAATCCCCTTTATCACCAGTATTTGTGTATCAAAGATGGTCGATTAACGGTTTGCGGCGGTCAGGATAGACAAGGAGGTCCCTGGAGTCCCGGTAAGCCTAGCAATGATAGGTTTGATAAAAACAGGTGTGAACAAGCCGAACCAGATAATAGTTGTTTGGAAAATTGCTTGAGAGGAAAGTTTGGTGGCGGTAGACCGAACTACGGACTCTTTGGACCGGGGACAAATTGTCAGGAGTGGTCCAATGACATTCTTAATGCATGTAGGGTGCAATGCGGCCTTGCGCCGGAACCTTACCCAGCCGCTATCTATTAAGGAGATGAAATGAAAATTATTAAAGTTCTATGGATAGCGCTATGTATTGTAGTTCTGTGTATTACCCTTTATTTCTACGATGGTAAACCAAATAGCGATATTTCAGACTTTCTTGTATGGACCATGGTGTTGCTCACGTTTCCTTTGGGTTTGGTTATAGGCTTATTGATCGGTTGGATTTCTTTTCTACTGTATGAAAGTACGGGGGTCATGAGCTCAGTTAGTTATGGGATGCTGTTTATCGCATGGTTGATATTTTTTATTGTTGGGTATCTTCAGTGGTTTAAGATGATTCCCCTACTTATTCAAAAAATAAAGTCTAGGTCTAGTCGAAAGAAAGTTTTTAACTAGGCAGCACTTTCTGCTTTTCCAGTTTTTGTAGATGGCATCGGGATCGAAGCATCGATTGTGATGAATACAATGGGTGCGTCCAGTTCCGAGTTCCGGGGTCCGAGTTCCGGGGACAGTTTACATATCTGTGCATAACTTCGGCGACGGTCCACTCACCTATCACCGACGACATCGATAAAGATCAGGTTAAAGTAAATTTCCACCCAACATATCCACAGATATGTAAACTGTCCCCGTAGATGTAGATCCCGTAGATCCTACCTCAGTCTTGGCCATACCCATCTAAATAGCCACGTCATTCCCATCGTAGTCATGATATAGATCTCCGGGCGCAGGGGGATCGAATAGCGGGGAAGCGGATTTGCGACAATGTGCACCACCAAGAAATACAGAAATATGATCGAGATGAAGCGCCCGAGATTGATGGCTTGCGTAGACATGTAGAGCTCGAAACTGGGCAGCCATACGAGTAGTGCGGTGATTAGTCCCGCGAAGATAAAACCCCAATGAAAGAACTGCATGATTTGGAAAGTCACAAAAAAGAAATCATTGGTGTGATAGGGCGAGGTGTTCACCGGATAGATAAATAGGTCACCGTCCCCGTTGACAAGATGCTTATCAAAGAACGTTAACGGCTTACCGATAAGATACCATTGGATATAGGTCGCGGGATCTTTCGCGACTTTGGACCGCAAGAGTTGCAGCACATCGCCGAGAGTGCGGTAATCGTTGTATTCGAAATCCCACCGATGTTGCGCACCCCGGCTTTCGGGCTCTCCGTCGACCATGAGACCGGGATACATGCCGTTGTGGATCGCCACGCTCATCTTGGATTTTGCCTCGAGTCCCTGTTGTTGGTCGATGTCTAGGTTGCGGATGTACCACGGACTATAGATCACCGCAAAACCCAGAGCGATCAACAAGCATTTTGTCAACGCGGTGCGATGGCGCCGGAAGATGAGGTAAGTCGCGGGCAACACGAAAACCAGGCTGTAGAGCATGGTCGGTTTGATGAGCGTCGCAATGCCCAATGTGATCCCGGTGATTAGCATCCAAGAACGATAATTATTTGTATCCGCAAAGGAAAAGCTCGCTATCGCCAGCAACAAGACGAAAGTAAATAAAGACTCGGTCAGAAGAAAATAGTCGGCGGTGATGAGCTGAGGTGAGACGGCG
>CAMYNX010000208.1 GCA_947259875.1 uncultured Gammaproteobacteria bacterium
AAACGGAGTCATGGTTCGGCTATTGAGGCACCGCCAGACGAAAGGGGCGGTAACAGCAGGCTGCGCCTAACGCCACCGCGCCACATCTCGACTCTACCGTGGGCTGCCTATTGCGCCGCACAACATGAACGACAGCTACCGGTCTTGTGCACGGAAAAGCCCCTATTTCAGCGGTATTCGAATAGTAAAATAATGACAAATTCCCGCACGGCCCCGAAACTGATGTGACGGAAATAAATCTGTCTCTAATTTTTTCCAAGGTGTCGCCACCCCCGCATTCGCGCAATCAGGGGATCATCGATCCAAGTTAGTCTGATCGCTATTTTCCAACCCCGTTTCTATATTGATTCTATATGAAATAAAATGGGTAATTAGACGTCTTTAGAGTAACTAATACCTTGTCTTGAGCCATGAGCGATTCACCATCTGCAAGATTCTCCCGTCGACGTTTTTTATCTGTCTCGGGTCTTAGTGCTGCGGCAGTGGTCTTGCCTTTCAAGGCCAACGCACAATCTAATTATGGAATACGAGGGCGCGTTGCCCCGGAGTTGGAGGTTGATCATTGGATTGACGCCGATGGTAAAGCTACGACATTTAATTTGTCCGCGCACAAAGGGAAGTGGGTATTTCTTAAATGTTGGCAAAGTTGGTGTCCGGGCTGTCACTCTCATGGTTTTCCAGCGCTAAAAACAATTTCGGATGCTTTTGTTAGTAATCCCAAAATCGCAATCGCCGGGATTCAAACGGTATTCGAAGGTTTTGGAGTCAACACCGTGGACAAGTTAAGGGATATTCAGCTTCAATACGACTTACAAATACCAATGGGGCACGATGCGGGCGATACTAATGGCGACCGTCACCCAAGTACAATGAGAAATTATCGAACCGGTGGAACACCCTGGATGATATTGATCGATCCAACCGGTACGGTGGTGTTTAATGGATTTAGTATAAATTCCGACCGGGCAATTGAGTTCTTAACTAAACAAACCGCTTAGTTGTAGGTAACGCAGTATTACGGTTTATCGGAACATAGTTGCCGCGGTCATTGTTTGGTTTTGTCCATCGCCTATGTTTCACTGTGCCATAGATGTTTTCGTGTCTAACACAAACAACTACTTATCTCGACTGTCTATGGCACAAAATCGCCTGGAGAGCCGCATAAAATCTCACTTTACGTGCTGGCTTCAAACCAGGTGGTCGGGGGTTTGATTCCTGCACTGCAATGTTTATCGACATTAAACTGCAACGAAACAAAATCCATTGACTACATTGAGCGGTTCTATAAGCCGAGAAAATGACCAAGGCTGAAAATGCTCAAACACAAAAGTAATATTCTTAACTAAATCACCCGTGGGAAGGAGTAGAAGTTTGAGCAACTCGCCGGTTAAGCAGTTGCAAAGAGATTTGCGCGGGTGAGGCAGTATTTCACGCAAGCACTAGGCAGCATATATGAGAGAACAAATAGCACGTATTGGAATTGTGACGATATCTGATCGCGCCAATCGGGGTGATTATGATGACTTGAGTGGGCCAGCCATCGCGGAATGGTTGGAAAAGGCATTATCAACCAAATGGGAGGCAATGACGCGCTTGGTGCCCGACGAGCAACCAAAGATAGAAACGGCATTGAAGGAACTCAGTGATGACCAAGGGTGTTGCTTGATCGTTACAAGTGGAGGAACCGGCCCAGCATCGCGTGACATAACGCCTGAAGCGACGGAAATGGTATGTGACAAGATTCTGGACGGCTTTGGAGAACAGATGCGGGCGATTTCACTGCAGCATGTACCGACAGCCATCTTGTCACGACAGGTAGCCGGCATAAGGGGCAGCGCGCTGATTATTAATCTTCCTGGTAATCCTTCGGCTATTGCCGAATGTCTGGATGCCGTATTTCCTGCCGTTCCATATTGTATTGATTTGATCGAAGGACCTTATCTCGAAACGAAGGAGGATGTCGTGGGAGCATTTCGCCCCAAGCACGCCAGGAAAGGATGACAAGTCTTGATGCGTGTGTGGAAGACTCTATCGATCGAAACAGGTTCGATTCCTGCACGGCCCGAAGGTGGCGAAAAATAGAGGTAGGGCAGGTGGGTTGTTGATTCTCACGCCGGGACCTGACCTCGGAAGGTAATATATAGAGACGAATCCCCTTAGGGACGCCAATTTAATCAAAGATATAGAGTTAATCGTCCCGCTAGTCAATTTTATTTGGGAAGGTTTTGGGAAGTTTGCCGAGACGAATACACCGAAGGAAAGTTAAATTCGCGCAGGCTAAGGGCAGACTGCGGGAAACGTTACTTTAGATCAACTTCTGGATTGGTTAGCTGTCTTCTCCAGATTCATGCTCCGGCAAGCAGCCTTCACCGCTATGAGTCCCCGTTGGTTTCTTTTTCGCTAGTTGTTAAGGAGTCACGCTCGAATACCCAGCACGCAATTCCTAGATTTGTCTTCACCTGATTGGGTGAGAGATCAGGTTGTCTGTCGGACTCTGCTACGTAGGGTATTTTTTGTACTGGTAACCAATCAAGAGCATCGCGCTGTGGGATGGTGTCGGTTTCGCGACGGCCAGAATTATTGACTGTGATTGAAGTCACCAAATCCACGTCTCTTTTCCTTTTAATAGCATTGCAGGGATGCAGCGGCTGCATTTCATTTAGGACGGCGAAGAAATTGTCATCTTTACCTTTATTTCGCAGCGCACGCCTTAGTTTTTTTGTCACTTTCATAGGGGTACAGTTGGTATTCAAAAAGCTGAAAACCAGCAATTGGAATGCACAATAAGGGAGGACTTGCGATGAGGCATCTAACAGCAAGAAGTTTTTCCGCTGTGGTTTTCTTCTGTTTGTTGACGACTAGTTATCGAGCATCGTAGCCCTCGGTCCGGACTGGGGAGCGTTGGGATGTCGGGCACTGAAATCACGTGACGCAAACCAGTTCCAGCACAACACAGAATAAATAGATGCTGAAAATGAGACCAAGATATTAACAAAAACTAGCAAAACCTTAACTGCAATCGGACAAGCCCGCCCGTTTTGGCGATTTCCCTACAGGTTCATAAAAGTGATGTGTCTGACATTCTCGAGGAGGTTGTGATGCGGAAAGATACTGCGTTATTCATCGTCATGCTGCTGATTTCGTCCGTCACGATTGCGGATAGTCCGAGGGCGGGCGCTCCCGTGAAACTGCCAGAATTGAAGGCCGCCGCGTCGATTACTCGAGACGTGCACGGCATCGCGCACATTCGTGCCAACAACGAACACGACCTATTCTTTCTTCAGGGTTACGTCCACGCCAAAGATCGGTTGTTTCAGATGGATGCGTCGCGCCGCCGCGCAAGCGGTACGCTTGCGGAGTTGCTCGGTCAGGGGGCGTTGGCGAGCGATGTCGAGTTGCGAACGATCGGGCTGCGACGTGCGGCAGAACGTTCGATCCAGGTCCTTTCGGACCAAAACTGGGTAGCGCTGAAAGCATATGCAGCAGGTGTCAACGCTTACGTGGCGCGCAATGCCCTCCCGCCGGAATACGCGGCACTCGAGCTCGCCCAGTTTACACCGTGGACAGCGCTGGACAGCGTCACCGTCGCGAAACTGATCGCCTTCGGCCTGTCGTTCGACCTGGGTGATATCGACCGCACGGTTGCCCTTCTCAGTTACCAGGCGGCCGGCGCGGTACTCGGTTTTGACGGAACAGCGTTGTTTTTCGAAGATCTGTTCCGCGCTGCGCCGTTTGACCCCGCTGCCACCGTCCCGGACTCGTCAATCGTGCCGGCGACGCCGGGTGTGCAGGCTGCTGGCGCACGTGCCGGGAAGATGGATGCGGATATCATGGCGCTCGGCAAGCGTTACATGAAACGGCTCAAGAAGATCCCCTATCTGCGACGTTTTATCGAGCGCAAAGACCCACCCGGCTCCAACGAGTGGGCGGTGAGCGGCGCGCATACCGAGACCGGGTTTCCGTTGCTGGCGAACGACCCGCACCTCGACCTGGGTACACCCAGCACCTTTTACCCGGTGCACCTCAAGACGCAAAACATCGACGTCTTCGGCAGCGGATTCGCCGGCGCGCCCTTCGTCATCGTGGGACACAATCGTCACATTAGCTGGGGTGCGACGATCAATCCACTGGACGCCACCGACGTTTTCCAAGAGCAGGTCGTCCGCGATACCGATTCCCCCAGCGGGCTGAGCAGCATCTATATGGAGGCCCGCGAGCCGATCATACCCATTCCCGAGGTCTTCCGCGTTAACCAGATTGGCAACGGGGTACCGGATGACTTGATGGTGGTGCCACCTGGGGGCAGTATCCCGGCTGCGACCCTCATTGTCCCCAGACGGAACGATGGTCCCATAATCCAGATCGATATGGGTACTGGCACCGCTTTGAGTATCCAGTACACCGGCTTCAGCGCGACTCGCGAACTGGATACCTTCATTAAATGGAACGTCGCGCGTGGGTTGGACGATTTCATCGATGGCCTGCAGTTTCTTGACTTCGGTTCTGTTAATTTGGCTTACGCCGACACCCAAGGGAACATCGCGTATTTCACCAGTGCGGAGTCGCCTATCCGTGAAGACCTGCAGATGGCGACGGTCATTGGATTACCGCCGTTTTTCATTAGGAATGGCAGCGGCGGCAACGAGTGGCTACCCGTGCAGAACCCACAACCGGGCCAAGCCATACCATTCGAAATTCTGCCGTTTGCCGAAATGCCGCAGATCATCAACCCGCCGGCCGGTTGGTTCGTCAATGCCAATAATGACCCGGCTGGTGTTTCGCTGGACAACAATGCACTCAACCAGCTTCGGCCAGGCGGTGGCATCTTCTATCTGAACCCCGCGTTTGACTTGGGCATCCGCGCCGGGCGCGTCACGGAACTGATTGAAATGAAGCTTACAAGCGACGATCGCAAGATCTCGTTTGCGGAAATGCAACAGATCCAGGCGGATGTCGCGCTGGGTGATGCCCAGGTATTCGTGCCCTTCATCTCGGCGGCATTCGCCAACGCCCAGACGGAAGGCGCGCACCTCGCACTGGCGGCGCTGGTGGCTGATCCGCGCATCGTTGAGGCGGTGGGCCGACTGAAGAAGTGGGACTTCACGACACCCACCGGTATCCCGCAAGGCTATGATGCCAGCGATATCGATGGCATGCGCATGGATCCTTCAGAGGAAGAGATTGCAGCCAGCGTCGCCGCATCGATTTACAGCGTCTGGCGCGGGCGATTTATCAACAACACTATCGATGCGACCTTGAATGCGCTGGGCCTACCGGGACCGGGGAGCCGAGAGACCGTGAAGGCTTTGCGTAACCTGCTAGATAATTTTGCAACCAACAACGGATTGGGGGCGTCGGGCCTGAGCTTTTTCAACGTCCCTGGTGTGTCCGATCCAAATGATAGGAGAGACATACTTATTCTCAAAAGTCTTCGTGACGCCCTGGATTCGCTGGCGAGTGACGAGTTTGCCCCGGCGTTCGCTAACTCGACTGATCAAATGGACTATCGCTGGGGCAGGTTACACCGGATCGTGTTCGAGCATCCGCTCGGGGTGCCGTTCAGTATCCCGCCGGCGGGTGGCGCTTTTCCCGCCCCGCTCGCAGGTCTGATGGGGATTCCCACCGACGGCGGCTTCGAAACCGTGGATGCCTCCCGCCACGATGTCAGAGGCGATGAGGCAAACGCGTTCATGTTTGACAGAGGACCGGTCAATCGGTTTGTCGCCGAAACGAACCGTCACCGTGTGCGAGCGGAATCGATTTGGCCGGGCGGCACCAGCGGTGTACTCGGTGACGCGAACTACGCGAATCTGCTGCCGCTGTGGCTCACTAACGATAGCATCCCGCTGCTGACGCGCAATAATGAGATTAAAAAAAACGCGGCGACCGTGACGAAGTTCGTCCCGGCAAAGAAAACTGGCAAGCACTAGCATGGAGACGTTGCGAAATCATAGGCCGTGATAAACGGAGCACGGTATATGAACAAGCTCACAGTCTGTCTGCGAGTATCTGCCATTACTGAAGGTTCGAATCCCCTTGGGGATGCCACCTTATCCACATCGATTCGGTGATGGATTTCGCGGTCTTTCGTTTCTGGATCAAGGACGATTTTGTCGATAAGACCCGCCAACACGATCTTCCGGCTATCACGATTCTGGCCTTGGAGGTGTTCGACGGGACCGGCTAGTAACCGGCGGACTTTTAAATCCGTTTTTTGAGCCAATCCCTCCCGATGCTTCTTCAACTGCTCAGCGCCCTCAAGCTGCGAGACACAATCGAGGTGCGGTTTTTTGCGTTGATGATTTTTCGTAGCACGGGCATCGGGTCCTTCATCATCTGTGCCATCTTAAGATCGCGCTGCAT
>CAMYNX010000209.1 GCA_947259875.1 uncultured Gammaproteobacteria bacterium
CCCGCTCAACGGCGGCTGGAAGCGGACGCCGTTGTTTAACGCCCAGTCGAGCATGTCTTCGGACTCACGGATCATGTAGCGCGCCAACGCCTCGTCGGTCTTACCTGCGGTCACGCGCGACAAGTCCTGCCAGAATTCCTCTTCGAGATAGGGGCCGGTGAGAAAATCATTCGCCTGTTTGTGCATGTAACGCAGGTTACGCGTATGGCGGCTGTTACCGCCGCGCAGGGCTCTGGGTGCGTGTTCCAGCAGCAGCACAGTGGCGCCGTCACGCCTGGCGGTGATCGCGGCGCACAAGGCGGCATTGCCGCCGCCGATAATCAACACGTCATAGATGCGGTTGGTATCGATCATGGATGAGGATGTAAGACCAGGTCTAACTCACGTCCCGTGCCAATGCCGCTCAATGCTTTGCTTTGGCGAGCTTGAGATGGCCGTCGCGGGTCTGCGGCGTCTTCATGTCGAGCACAGATCCTGCGATTTGGGTTTTCAAAATTTGTGCAGTGCCGCCGCCGATGGTAAACATGCGCGCGTCGCGTACCATACGCTCGAGAGGCAGGTTGCGCGAGTAACCGGCCGCGCCGTGGATCTGCAGCGCATCGTTGGTGACTTTGATCGCGGTTTCGGAGGCGAGGACCTTCGCCTGCGCCGCTTCGCGAATGTCCGGGAAGCCAGCCCCCGCCGCTGCCTTGTAGACCAGTGCTTGCGCTGCGGCGAGCGCAACGGACATATCAGCGATCATCCACTGCAGCCCTTGAAACTCGGCAATCGGCCGCCCGAATTGCTCGCGTAGCTTGGCATACTCGACGGCAAGCTCGTAGGCGCCCGCGGCGATTCCAAGCGCCACTGTAGCGGCGCCGACGCGCTGTCCGTTGTACGCGTTCATAAGCCCGGCGAAACCGCGCTTCAATCCCTGCGGTGGGATGACCGCCATATCCTCCGCGACCTCCAGATCCTGGAACACAATCTCGGTCTCGGGGATACCGCGCAGACCCATCGCCGGCTCACGCCTGCCGATAATCAGTCCCTCGTCTTCTTCACGCACCGCGATAAACCCGCCGATGCCTTGGTGCTCCCCGTCTTCCATCACCCGCGCGAAGATCAGATGCAGTCGTGACACCCCGCCGCCGGTGATCCAGTGCTTGAGGCCATTGATCACATAGTGGTCGCCTTGTTTCACCGCGGTCGTGGTCATCTCGGTCGCGGCGCTGCCCGCGCCGGGTTCGGTGATGCAGATCGCGGGTTTGTCGCCGGCCAAAACCAGCGCCGCGGCGCGTTGCTTCTGCTTCTCGCTGCCGTACTTCATGATCGCCCCGATTGCACCCATGTTCGCCTCGACCACGATGCGTGCGGTGACGCCGCAGCATTTCGCCATCTGTTCGATGACCAACACCGCATCGAGATAGCTCAAGCCCAGTCCGCCGAATTGCTCGGGAATCGTCATCCCCAGGAAGCCGGCATTCTTCAGCTTATCGACGTTGTCCCAAGGATATTCCTCGGTGCGGTCGACCTCAGCGGCGCGCGGGCGGATTTCGGACTCCGCGAGCTGGCGGGCGGCTTCCTGGATGTGCCTTTGATCATCGGTGAGTTCGAACATGGTCTACTCCGCGGAGGGCAGGGCCTTGTCAACGGTTTCTTCGCCGAAAATTTCCCGGATCGCGTCTGCCGTGTCGGCGCCGCACACCGGTGGCGCCCGGCGATAGGTGACGGGCGTTCGCGAAAACTTAAGGGGATTGCCGATCAGATCGACCGTACCCGTTCCCGATAGGGGATGCGGCATGGTGATCTGCATGTTGCGCGCTTGCGCTTGATCCGAACCAAAAACCTCTGGCAACGTATTGATCGGCCCACCCGGCACGCCGCGCGTCTCCATGCCCTTGATTAAGACCAGCTTCTTCATCTGACGCAGACGTCGCGCGAGCACCGCGATCAGTTCGTCGCGGTGATGTAGCCGGCTCGCGTTGGTACGATAACGTTCGTCGCCGGCAAGTTCCGGCATGCCGATCAGTTCGCAGAAGCGCACGAATTGCGCATCGTTGCCAACCGCGACGATGATATGACCGTCCGCGACTTCGAACACCTGGTAGGGAACGATGTTGGGATGCTGATTGCCGCGGCGCTTGGGCGGCTGGCCGGAAACTAGATAATTCGTTCCCTCGTTGATCAGCCACGCCATCTGCGTATCCACGAGCGCGATGTCGATGTGTTGGCCTTCGCCGGTCCGATCACGATGCCGCAGCGCGGCGAGAATCGCCGTCGACGCGTACATGCCGCACATCACATCGGCGATGCCCACTGCAACCTTCATCGGTTCACCGTCCGGCGACCCGGTGATGCTCATGATGCCGCCGTAGCCCTGAGCCATGATGTCGTATCCGGCGCGATGGGCGTTTGGTCCCGTCTGGCCAAATCCGGTTATCGAGCAATAGACGAGCCGGGGAAGCTCGTCTTTGAGGTCATCGTAGGCGAGCCCGTACTTGGCGAGCCCGCCGACCTTGAAATTCTCGATCAACACATCGCACTTGGCCGCAAGCCGTCGCACCAGCACCGCGCCCTCGGGTGTTGCGATGTCGACCGCCACCGATCGCTTGTTGCGGTTGGAGGAAAGATAGTAGGCGCTCTCGTTGGTGTCATGACCCTCGGCGTCGGTGACGAACGGCGGTCCCCAGGTGCGGGTGTCGTCGCCGACACCTGGGCGCTCGATCTTGATCACGTCGGCGCCGAGATCGCCCAGAAGCTGGGTACAGGAGGGGCCGGCGAGAATGCGGCTGAGATCGAGAATCCGCAGCCCGTCGAGGGCGCCGGTGGTCCCGCTGCCACTCGTGTTGTCGGTTATCGTGGTCTGTCCCATGCTATTTTATGGCGGGGAATGCGCCCTCGGGATCGTCGCCAGAAAGGGTAAAGGCGTCGGTATGAAAGACGCCGGTGGCCTTGATCTCCACCATCACTTCACCGGTCTCCAGGATTTCCAAGGGTTTGCCTGCTGCGAAGGCAATTGCGGCGCGCATTTTCACCATTGTTCTCCGTGGAAAAGGGGACATTCTACTTTTTCGGAACACCAGATGCCCAGAAAACTAGCCAGTCCTTTTTTGGTTGTGGACTTCTTGGGGATGTCAGGTGGCATTTTTTTGATATATCGAGGAAAGTTCGAAACACTCAATCGCAGGGCAAACCGGGGGCAACCCAGGGACAGATCACGGTTTTGCTGTGCATGAATTCATTTACAGCACTGATTGCTATTTGTTGAGCGAGCAAATTAAGTTATCGCAAGAGAGTTTCCGCTATTGAATCATTATCTTCGAAACCACCCGTGACCCAACACCCACTGCTCAAAGAGTTTCTGCGCGAACAGCTGCTCATGATTGTCGGTGTGTTCGTGCTCGGTGTTGGGATTAGCTATGTACAATACGGATATATTCCCGGTGGCGATCAGCCGTTTCCGGTTGCCGGTGTCAAAGTGCCGATCTGGCATCTGCTGTGGTTGGGATTTTGGACTGGGTATACGATGGCAATCGTGGGCGAGGCCAGCGGGATTTTTTCGTTGCCCTACACGATGTCCATACTCCAATTCGCGAGCGTAAATGTCAGTCCTACATCCCTGGTCACCACTTTTCTGAATCCTTTCGGAGCCCTGTTTGGGTACTGGCGGGAAAGGCAATGGAATCTCGACCTTGCGTTATGGTTATGTGTCGGTGCGTTACTGGGTGCGCCAATTGGGCCGTTCATCCGCGTCTATGTGTTAAACGACCCGATTCCATTCAAGGCGATCGTCGGCTTGGTATTGTTCTTGATGTCGACGCATCTATTTATCCAGATCACGCCCTGGTATATGAGGCGCACCGCGCGTCAGCGAAACTTCAAAGAAAATTTCGATCGACTGATGGAGCAGCGCCTCAGAGATGGAAAAGCGCCGTCCGGGTTACCGTCTGACTTCAAGATCACCACGACGGCGCGTTCGTTGAAGCAGATCAAAATCGCCTATTGGGGAGAGGAACAATCGTTCAGCGTGCCGGTGATGGTGTGTATAGGATTTTTCGTGGGCGTTATTGCTTCTGCCTTGGGGGTCGGTGGGGGATTCATGCTGGTACCGATTAAGGTCTATTGGTAACAATTAGGGGCCCAGCCCTATATTGAGACATTGTTAAAACCGCTCCGACCTCAGATGAACTGCATTTCCTCCCGCATTCTGCGCTTGGTTTTCGCGTCAGGGAATCGGCCGTAGGCGGTGCCGAGGTTTTCGCGCAGGTGTTTGGGTTTGGTGGTTTCGGTCAGCACACAGGTGACCGCGGGATGGGCAAGGATGTACTTCAGTGAAAACTGCGCCCAGCTGTGGCAGTCGAATTCCGCAGCCCATTCCGGCAGCGCAACACCCCGCACCCGGGAGAAATACCCGCCATTCATGAACGGGCGGTTGACCAGCACCGCGATCCCCAAGTCAGCGGCCAGCGGCAGCACGCCCGTCTCCGCCTGGGTTTCCACGACCGAATAATTTACCTGGATAAAATCCGGCCGCTCAGCGCGCATGAACTGCATCATGTCCTCATGTTGGCGATCGGAGGAAACCGTTGCGCCGATGTAGCGCGCCTTGCCGGCTTCCTTCCAGTCTTTCAGGATCGGCCACTGGGTCTCGAGATCCCGCAGACTGATCACCTGGATCAAATCGGAGGTCTTACCGAACAGCTGCCGAGTACGGGCCAGTATTTCTCTGCCGGCCTTGGCCCCCTTCGCGTCTACTTTGGTGGCCAGGAACAGATCCTTCACCATGCCGTCGGCCTGAAGCGCTTCGCCGGTCAGTTTGTCCAGCGAGGCGTCGCGCGACCAGGTATCCACCACGGTGCCACCGCCGTCGAGCAGGGTCCGCAACAGCAGCTTGAACCCGGCAGTGCCGCGTTCCGGTAGTTGCAACACGGCCTTGGTGGAGCCCAATCCAACCACCGGCAACTGCTCGCCGGTTCTCGGGATCGGGCGCGTGGGATAGGCAGACTGCGCGAACACGCGCTGCGGTAAAAACGGTGCAGCAGTCCAGGCTGCGGCGCGGATCAGAAATTTTCGGCGTGATAACGACATGCTTCGACTCTTACGCATGGTCTCTCAATCCCATTGCGACTCATTGATTCTCGGCATCATACACGAGGTCGAACGACGATTCCGTGGCACGTCGACGTCGCTTGTGGAGGTGGCTTGCTTCAGAGGTATGGCGTATCGTTCCAATGTGTAGGGAGTCGGCTAAAAAGGATTGACAATAGATCATCCGCGAACCAGACGAAAAAGAACAGAAGCAACAACCTGATGCCACAGCGAGCCATACCGGTAGACTGCTTAAGAACGTTTAGCACGTCCATATACCAGGCTTTGGGGATACCCGATGAAGACGCCTCGCTGTTGGCAGACACACTCGTCCAAGCGGATCTGTGGGGACATCAGTCACACGGCGTGATGCGTACCTTTTGGTACGCGGAGCGCATCAAGTCGGGCGCAATGAACGCGGTCACGCGGCCGGAATTAGTCGTGGATGGCGGTGCTGTGGCTGTCATTGACGGGCACGACGCGGTCGGCCAAGTCATCGCTGCGCATGCAATGCGCGAAGCCATTCTTCGATCTCGAAGCCACGGGGTCGGTGCGGTGGCAGTACGTAACTCGGGTCACTTCGGAACGGCAATGTATTTCACCCGCATCGCGGTCCTCGAAGGATGTATTGGATTTCTCTCGACAAATTCCAGTCCTGCCATGGCGCCCTGGGGTGGCCGCAGTAAGTTCATTGGCGCAAACCCTTGGTCGATAGCGGCGCCGGCTAGGCGGTACGCGCCGATGATGCTGGATATCGCCAACACGGCTGTGGCGCGTGGCAAGCTGTATATGGCGCGCCAGCGCAACGAACCGATACCGGAGGGTTGGGCGATCGACCAAGACGGCCGACCCACCACCGACCCCGTAGCCGGGATCGCCGGCAATATCTTGCCGTTCGCGGAACACAAAGGTTACGCGATCGCGACCATGATGGATGTGCTCTCCGGAATTCTGAGCGACAGTCAGTTTGGTCCTGGCGTGGTGGGGCCGTATGCTCCCAGCGGTCGGAGCGGAGCGGGGCACCTGGCGATCGCGCTCAATATTGCCGCTTTCCGTCCGCTCGATGAATTCGAAGCGGATATGGAGCGTTTGATCGAGCGCATCAAGAGCGTTCCGCGTGCGGACGGCGTGGAGGAGATCTATTACCCCGGCGAATTGGAAGCGCGCGCAGATGAACGAAATCGCAAGGACGGTATAGTGATTCCAAATGATACGATTGCCCAGCTCGATGCTGCGGCACGGGCCCTGGGGATAGCAGCACTCAGCAACTATGACGGCATTCAGCACTTTTGGTCCGACAAGTTTCGCTCCAACTTGGTCTACGGCTATGTAGACTCGGACAACCCAGAGTTCGTCGGCGGGGATACGTTCGATTCCATCGAGTACGTTGCCGCAGATCTTATCTGGGCCCCGTTCAAAACTACCACGTTAGGTGTTGAATACGTTTGGGGGCGGCGCGAGAACACGGACGGCGAGGATGGAGACGCTAATCGGTTTCTGCTTTCCTCCCGTTTTGATTTCTGAGCTCGATTGAAAAGATCGATATACGAACCTACTCAACAACACGCGTTCCCAATTGGCGTGAAGGAGCGATCTTCGGTTATGCTCCGCATCAATTTTCGTCGGTTTGTGATCTGTTTGACAGTGCTTTTGTTTTAAATTCTTTGATGGAGGAAGTTATGAAAAAGTTTGTGTTGACGTGCGTAGTGATTAGCTTGTCCGCAATAGCCAGCCTATCTACGGCGCAGGAATGGCAGCCAAACAAGAAGCAGCTTTCTGATTCTTACACCGGCAAGGCCTATTCGCCCTTCGCAGGGCGCACGTTTCCGGAGCAGCTACTGTGGGGGGACACGCATCTGCACACATCGCTGTCAATGGATGCCGGCGGTTTCGGCAATCGTCTCGATCTTCGTGACGCATACCGCTTTGCCCGGGGCGAGGAGGTGATCGCCTCATCGGGCCAGCCGGTGCGGCGGGCCCGTCCGCTCGACTGGCTGGTGATCACCGATCATTCCGACGGCATGGGATTTATCAACGATACCCTGGCGCTGGTCCAAGGGTTTTCGCGCCGGTGGTCAGGAGGCGGTGAATACCACGCTGGATCTGATCGCCACGTTCTCACAGGGCAAGGTGGATCCCGAAATGTTCGCCAATTACTCCCCCGGGTCCCGACGTTATGCCACCATCTGGGACGAGGTGATCAATGCCGCGGAGGAATTCAACGATCCTGGTGAGTTCACGGCGCTCATCGGCTTCGAATGGACCTCGCTCGTTAAGGGCGGCAACATGCACCGCAACGTCATCTTCCGCGACGGTGCGGACCGGGCGCGGCAGGTCGTGGCTTACACAACGTTTCCACCGATGGGCAGCACCGACCCGCTCGATCTTTACAAGTACCTGGAGGATTACGAGAAACGGACCAACGGCGCAATCATGGCGCTCGCGCATAACGGCAATCTGTCGAACGGCATCATGTTCCCGGTCGATGCCCAGTACACGGGCAAGAAGCTCGATAAATTCTACGTCGAGCAGCGCGCCAAATGGGAGCGCATGTACGAGATCACCCAGATCAAGGGCGACGGCGAAACCCATCCGTTCCTGTCGCCGGATGATGAATTCGCCGACTACGGGACCTGGGACGTCGGCAACCTGGATCTGTCCGAAGCCAAAACCAATGACATGCTCGCTGGCGAGTATGCCCGCGAAGCGCTGAAGAACGGCCTGGCATTGGAAAAGAAACTGGGAACGAACCCATACAAATTCGGATTTTCCGGCGCCACCGACAGCCATACCTCACTTACCACCGCGGAAGAAAGCAACTTCTTCGGCAAACACACCGGTTACGAACCGTCGCCGGAACGTCTGACCCACTCGTTCATGAAAAACGAGAATGGCGAGCTTTTCAGCTGGCAGCAGGTGGCGTCCGGTTATACCGCGGTCTGGGCGCATGAAAACACCCGCGCGTCAATCTTCGATGCGATGGATCGAAAGGAAATCTACGCGACCACCGGTCCGCGCATGATGGTGCGCTTCTTCGGTGGCTGGGACTACACCGAGGGCGACATCAACAGCCGGGAACCGGCTTTCCGTGGCTATGAGAAAGGCGTGCCGATGGGCGGCGACATACCGCCAGCCCCTGAAGGCGCCAAAGCTCCCAGCTTCATGGTGATAGCGCTTCGTGATCCGATTGGGGCCAATCTTGACCGCATCCAGATTATTAAGGGCTGGCTCGACAGCGCTGGCAAGACCCATGAGAAGGTCTATAACGTCGCCTGGTCGGGCGGCCGCAAACTCGATGCCAAAGGGAAACTGCCGGCGGTCGGCAATACTGTTGACGTACCATCGGCAACCTGGACCAACACCATCGGTGCCTCTGAGCTCGCCGCAGTGTGGACCGATCCGGATTTTGATCCTGCGGAGAGCGCCTTCTACTACGCGCGCGTGATAGAAATTCCCACGCCGCCCTGGTATGTGTATGACGCGTTCCGATTCGGGATCGAAATTCCCAAGGATGCTCCCAAGCGCCAGCAGGAACGTGCCTATACATCACCGATTTGGTACGCGCCGTAACGGATAGCCCTCGTTTGCAAACCTCTATGCCTGGTTTGTGCTTGGCTATGCCTTAGTCTATCTGGATGTGTGGCTCAGGGTCGTGCATCTCGTATTCGGGGCACCGTCATCGGCCATGTCATATGGTGCTAGGCACCGAGCAGGGCGGGTATCGCGCGCCTGGGACTCACAGAGTTCCCGTAGCCAGTATCGAAAATGGTTCTTGTCTGGATGTTGTTGGGTGAATGAGCTCGCCCGGTGTTTCTAATTGCTGTCTCTCTGTTGCTTGCACGGGTTTGGATTCCCTAGTAGGTTCGGGATCAATACTCAATATAACGATTGCCACGCGCAAGCGTTGTAAGACTGATTGTATCCACCATTAATGTTTCAGCAGTGTCTGCTCGCATAGAACATATTCAATTTCACAACTTATTGAACAGTAAGCTGATAGTATTTACCCATCAATAACAACTAACATCCCAATGACCATAAAGGAGATCATGGTGTACAACTTTGCAGTCAGATTCCTCGCCGCTATATCCGTCTCGGCCCTTGCAAACGCGGTGTTCGCTTTTGAGCCTGTACCGGATGCCTCGAGCCTCTCCAAGGCGTATACCGCCAAGTCCTACTCGCCCTATGCCGCCAGGAGTTTCCCGGATCGGCCGCTGTGGGGTGATACCCATCTTCATACCTCGACGTCCTTCGATGCCGGTGCATTTGGTAACCGACTCGATGCGCGTGCCGCTTACCGTTTCGCCAAGGGTGAAGAGGTGGCATCGACAACCGGCTTTGCGGCGCGCCTCTCGCGCCCGCTGGACTGGCTCGTGGTCGCCGACCATTCGGACAACATGGGTCTGTTCGACCTGATCTACGATGGCGATCGCAGCATCACTTCGGACCCCGACGGAAAACGGATCTACGAAATGATCCAGGCCGGC
>CAMYNX010000210.1 GCA_947259875.1 uncultured Gammaproteobacteria bacterium
CTGTAGAATTGTAGCAATGGCCGTGACTGATACAGGAATAATTAAGGCCGCTGTGTGTTCCAATCCAGACCCAATTTCGGCATGATGATGTAGACCGCTGTGGGCACAATCCGGCCGATTCGGTGTCACTCTTAGCTATTGCCCTCTGCGGGAGCTGACGATCTCTGTTAACGCAGTGTCCACTGCACGCCATACCCGCTAGAAATCACGAGTCGTTGATGGTTTTACCTTCCCCAGAATTAAATAATGTATTACGAAAACAAGCGACGCTATGACAAAAGCCGATGTCAAGATGTCGGCCAGAGTATGGTAATCCAAGTACATCATTAGTGCGGCGTAGAGCAATAACAGGGGTAACAAGACCCAAAGCAGCTTGCTAGCATAAAGGGCTAACGATGTGACCACCGCTACGGCAAAGGCCGTGTGCGTGCTGTAGTCAAGACCTAAAGAAGGCCACAGCCCGAAGCGGGTATCGGCATATTGGATGACGTACACAAAGATTAACGACGTAACCGTTGTCATTACTAATGCCCATGGAACTACACCTTCTCGAGCTCGGTACCTCCACGCAACGAATAGGGTAAGTAATACGAGGCCTGGATTGACAGAATCGGCGATCGCGTCGAGCGTATTAATGACATCCGGGTTCACGAAAATGAGTATATTTTATTGTTTCAAAAGCGGGCTCGTATCTGCCCATAGACGTTTCGGCCCGCGAGAGGTATATCAAAGGGTATGGTCGTCGCAGACTGACTGGGATCTCTCTCGTCTTCGTCGAATACGTTGCGTATTGATAATGATGCATCGACACTCCTTGCGATATTCAGGCGCTCGAGCGTCAGATTAAATAATGTGTAGTCGTCGATGTCAGAACGTGGATCGCTTGCTCTGCGCTCCCTCCCAAAAACACCGATCACGTTGGCATTGAGATTCCAGTCCGGCGCGAACGCCCAGTTGCCTTCTAAGTATGCTTTGTGTTTTGGCGCAAAACGTACATTCGCATTGTCATCGGACTCGTCGTCCAACCTCTCTTGGAAAGCATAGTTGCCTTTCAGATGAAACGATTTTGCAACGTCCCACTCCAACGAGAACTCTACACCGGCACCCTCTTGCCCTCCCAGGTTCACAAATGCCAAGCCATTAGGAGATGCATCGTTCTCAACCTGCTGGACCAAATCATCGATGTCATACCAAAACGCCGACGCCTCACCTCGCACATGCGAAGATCGGTAGTTCACAGCAAGCTCCAGCGTATCGATCGTGACTGGATCTAGATCGTCATTGCCCAAGGCAATCAGCAACCCATTTGACTCAAGTTCCGTCACTGACGGAGGCCGGAACGCCCTGCCGTACAGTAATTTCGTGCTGATGTCATGTCTCGTATTCCACACCAGGCCCGCCCGCGGATTCACGGTATCCCCGAAATCAGAGTAATGATCCCAACGCAAGCCGGCTGTCAGCGCCCAATCCGGTGCAAGCGCCCACTCGTCTTGACCGTACGCAAAGAAAACCTCTCGGTCTGTATCGGGGAAGATCGGTGAATCCCCTACTCCACCGAGCTCGGCGAAGGTGCCCGTTGGCAAGACTACGCCGTTGCGTACCGTATAGTTCCTTCGATCTTCGGTGTTGTCGTAATCGTTGTAGAACCAACCGGTGCCAAGGCGTAGGGTATGTTTAGGTATTCCTGAGTATTCGCCGGTCAACTCGGCCCGGAATCTATCTTCCTCGGAAACGAGATTCTGGCGCACACCGTCTGGGAAGGCGCCGCCAAAAGCGCCCGGCGGAAAAAGTAGGAGGTTCTTGGCGATCGTGTCGACGCTGACATAGGTGAAGTTTCCCATGAGTTCTAGGGAATCGGAATAACGCGTACGATACGTGAGACCGCTGCTGATGAATTCAAAGTCGACCGTACCGGCGGGGTCAAGCGCTTGTGCGATGCCGCCACCGTTCTTGAAGTTATCTTGGTTGAAATAGCGCACATGAAATGCCCAAGGACCCTTTGATAAATCCAGCCTGGTATCGATGATGTCGCGGTTCCGTTGGATAGGTCCTGGCGCAAAGGAGACGTCTGTGCGAAATGCTGTGTCAAAAACTGTTTGCGCATCGGCCTCAATCGTCTCGTCATGTCCGTCTGTCGTTCGTGCCATGAGGCTGAATGCGACATCAACATCGCCTAACTTGCCACCGTGCAATAAATGCGCGTCGTAAGTGTCAAACGAACCCGCCAGACCTCCGATCTCTGTTCCGCCAATATCGCCGGCGGATTTTGTCACCAGATTCACGACCCCTGCGAACGCATCCGCACCATAGATGGCGGAGCCCGGACCGCGCACCACCTCTACGCGCTCGATGTTATAAAGAAGAATATTGTCCTCAGCACCGAACGGGTTCGTCAGTCCCTGGGCTACCGGAATATTATCGACCAGAATTAACACGCGCGATGTAATCCCTCGCACGGTGAGCAGCGTTGACTTTCCGTCACTAGATACGTGGAAGCCGGGGATCGTAGCAAGTACTTCATCGAGCGTCGTGGCGCCCATCTTGCGAATGTCCTCGGAGGTAACGACCGTGGCGTTAGCGGGAGCCTCGAAGATCGGTTTGCGGTAACCGGTGGCGAGGCTGATCATTTCCCTGCTGCCATACATCTCCAGCAAATCCTCCTGAGCGCCAAAAACCGGCAGCGCTATTGCCATCGCGGCCACTATGCCAATCACCGGACCGATGCAACTGTCTTTCATCGAATATGGTGCTATACGAGTGCTGCTCACTTGCTCTCCAACGGCGTTATGGAATGCCGCACGTGATCCTCGACTCGAGTGGTACGACATACCCGTTCATCCGATGTGTTATCGCTAGGAATTGTGATGTGCGAGTACATGACTAACTGACGACATAATGATAGGCATACCGTGCGCACTATCTCTAACCCATCCCCCCATATTTAATGCGACCGCTGCCTATAGAAAGACGTTTGGGCAATGATCACTCGCCTCGTGTGCCACCGGGGATCAAAATACGCGCAACATTGTGATCGGTCTAATCCGGTGGTTTAAACGCTCTTTGGTAGCGCATCAGTGCGTGGCGCGTCTTGGATTTGGCTGCTAACGAATCGCCCAATGCGAGATCGTGATCAACCCGCCATATGTCTTCGCCAATATTCGACAATAGTTGGGTATGGTAACGCGTCCGATCTAAATCGGTGACGATACATTTTTCAGTTAGAACCGCTCGACAGGTCTCAACCAGTGTATTGGGATCGAACGGTTTTCCTATAAAATCGTCGGCGCCGATACCCATTAAGTTGTTGTAGCGTTCCTTTGTGTCGTCGGCGGTGATGACGAGTATGGGTTGATCCTCTTTGGTGGCACGCACTTTCCGCAACACCTCTTGGCCGGATATGTCCGGGAGCATCAGATCAAGTAGGATCAACTGGTGTCGAGTTGCTAACCAGGCCTCCAATCCGCGCTCCCCCGTAGAAGCGTGCTCGACCATGAAATAAGGGTCCAGCGCCCGACGCGCGATATCGGCCGCATTAAGATCGTCCTCGATGATGAGTAAAGACGGTTTAG
Organism: uncultured Gammaproteobacteria bacterium; assembly: GCA_947259875.1. GTDB lineage: Bacteria > Pseudomonadota > Gammaproteobacteria > Arenicellales > JAANXG01 > CALZGZ01. The sequence goes on from CAMYNX010000210.1 coordinate 3,570, forward strand.
GTCGTTCTTCGAATTGGGACGAAATGAGTTCGGAGAAGTTGAATACATCGTCCCTAGACCAAACCGTCACCTCAAATTCGGCGGCCCGCTGTGCGAAGGTGCTGGTGATAGTATCTTCGGATATCAGGTAGATTGGTATATGTCGATCGCAGTTGCGACCAGATCTAACTAAACGCACAAAGTTGAATCCATCGATCCCCGGCAAGGCCTGCTCGTAAACAATAAAATCAAAAGTCTGCCGACTCAATTTATCGATTGCCTCGCGCATGGAGCGGGCGGGAGCCAGTCGAAATCGCTGTAGCTGCGCAACGTCTCCGAGGTACAACGATCGGGGCTCGTCTCGCACAGCGGCGAGGCCAAAAAATACTCGGACGGTGTTCGTGGAATTGTGGTCCATGCGACAGGGATGGAATCCTGAGCGGTCTGGGATTAATTATTAGCCGGTATTATACCGTCGGCGACGGCGTATACACGGTTCGCGGTTACAATACGCCGATCGCCGCGCGATTCCAACAGACCGTTTAAAAAATGCTGGAAAAGTCAATCATATACGGCGCACTCGTCGAAAATATTGAGGAATGGTCCGAGCAGATCGTGGATCTACTGGGCCCTCCCGTCTTGTTCATTGGGCCCGATAGCGACCGATGGCGTAAATTTCGTGAGGCTTTTCCACTAGCGTCACGATGCGAAGAATTAGAACAAAACGTTCGCCGGACGCCATGGGTCATTGTCGTCGATAACGAGGAGATTGCACCAGAATCCGTGATGCACTTCCACAACGCTAAACACGATGTACCGTTCTTCGTCATTTGTCGTAAACAGGAGCTTTCAAAGTTCCCGCGACCGGTCGAAAAAATACTTGGTACAACGGTAGCGATTACCTTGTTCAATCCCAGTAGCGCGTTGCTGATTAATCACGTCAACTGGTTGGTCGCTTTGTCGCTCAACCAATTGGGACAATCGGACAGCATTTGCCTGTTTTCTACCGACGAACAATATCGCAGCACCTATCGCAGGCTCGCATCGTATATCGCTAACGCAGTACCGGTAGTCATCGTATGCAGCTCCGACAGGGAGGCCGTGGATATCATCACGTCCACATTAAGCACAAAGCGCGTGGACATTTCGGTCAAGTCGAACAAAGCGAATAACGAATACCAATTTTATTCTGGTAAGAGTAAGCAACCACTGCTAACTGCTATGTCGGTTGCGAAAAGCGCTAAGCCGGGGACTATGGGAACATACGAGGTCGCGATAGCGAAAACATCGAAAGAGGCGAAACAGATTCAAGCATCCGCACCAAGAGCCGTAGAGACGCTGTCCATCCCTTCCATTCAAGATCGAGGCTGCGACCACTATCTATTATCGTATTACTGTAGCGCGAAGACCGTAACGAGCGGGATGAATCTAAGATTTTTGACCCAGGAAGAAATCGACGAGCTTATAAATCTTGCGCAGGGAAACACGACGCGATTTATGGAACTTTTATCGGAAACAATTCGAACCAACGCAACGCATGTCGCGCCGCCGGCGTTGGAAGAGCTCATTCCAAAAACGGCGAGTCTCAAGAAGATAGTGAAGGAGTTCGAACGCCGTATCTTGGAAACACTCTCAGAGCGCGCCCCAGATCAAAAGGCAGTCTCCCGTATGACGGGATTGACTAGACGTGAACTCAAATATCGGATGGAAGATTAATCTGGCAATAGGCACCGATAGGCGAACCCTACTTTAAGTAATGAACGCATAAGGGTTCTTCGCTCTTGATGCTTGTAGGTGGCAGCAGATATCGCAACTTCAAAACGGCAGTGAATATGTTCACACGCATCAAAGTCTATTTTTCCACGACCGTGATAGTTGCCGACGAATTCTACCCAACGATATTTGACACACTCCCAGTCTTTTTTGCGGCTTATTAGCTTGTTGTTTAGTTCCCTACTGCCGATACAACCGCTTCAACTCCCCCCACAATTCTTCCTTAGACAATTTTCCCGCATTGTAATCCTCGGATAGCTGGGTAGCGTGGTTGTCTCCGTCGAGCGCTTTCTCCAAAAAGGCGTTAACCATTGCTTGATGATGTTGCGGCATCGCCAGAAATCCTTCAATAAATTTGGTCATCATTTCCAATTGCTCTGGATCACTGGGATCTACAGCTATTTTTCTGGGTTCTTTCATGCGCCATTAATTTAACAAAGATCATGGCATGTATCCCCTTCACGCAGGGACGTGATATGATTGGGGGATGCTGCCTTCCATTTTATCGCGTTCAATATCGAAAGCGTTTAAAAAATCGCCGTGGCTTTTGGTATTAATTCCATGGGAGCTTTTTAAAGATAGGCTTGCCAATTGGGCTAACATCCAAATCGACCAAAAAACAGGGGCGGTGATGGATTTCATAGCCCCTTACATTAAAGAAATAGCCACTGCCCCCCTTGGCTATACAATCGTTATTGCGATTGCGGTAGTTCTCATTATTTTCGTTCACGCCTATTACATAGAACATCATAGAACTGTTGGAAATTGGCTAGACCGGTCGGAAAATGAATTATATGTTTTGGCATATTTATCTCTTGGGAAAAAACCCGTTACGCCGATTCAAGGACAGGCTGAACTTTCTAGGCATCGTTTGCTAAAAGATGCTGTAAGAAATAATGCGCTTATTGTTGAAAATCTTAATAAAAACGGAAAACCATATGCTCTCTCAAGAGTAACCAGAACCAACTTTGGAAAGTATGCAAAACAAAACGATTTATTCGCA
>CAMYNX010000211.1 GCA_947259875.1 uncultured Gammaproteobacteria bacterium
TATTCCTTGCTCATTGTATTACCTCCTAAGTCCAAACTACGGTTGGTTCAAAAAAACTCGTGGTAGTTAGAGCCTGCTCAAAAAGTGTAACGCATTGATATTAATATGATAATTAGCAAATAGCGGGTATAATGGTGCACGAAAAATAAGCCCAACCCCACAGAAACCGTGCACCTATGATCCGTTATCGCAGCCACAAGCAACTCCCCCTCGCTGAATTTGACTGGCCGTTCCAAACTGCCCTGGATGAAAACAATCGCTGGGTAAAGATGAGCCGGTGCATTCCCTGGGACGAACTGGCCCGGGGTTATTATCAAGGTCTTTCGGTTAGAGAGGGTCGTCCTGCGAAAGATGCGCGATTGGTGATTGGCGCGGTGATCATCAAGCACAAGCTGTGTTTATCTGATGAAGAGGCCGTCCAGCAGATCCAGGAGAATCCGTACCTGCAATACTTCGTGGGACTGTCTGGTTATCAGAGGGAGGCGCCGTTTGCGTGTTCATTGTTTGTTGAGGTTCGCAAGCGGATGGGACAGTCGGTGTTTGAAGTTTTCCATGGCGCCATCATCGAGGCCCTGGAGAGTGCCCAGGCGAAGCGGAAGCCAGGGCCGCGGAGTAAACCGAAATCGGGTAAGCCCGAAGCCGATGAAGATGCAGGCGATGACGGTCCGCCGTCGTCTTCCGGGGGCACACCCCCGGAAGAAGAGCCGGTCCGCCAAGGCAAGCTGATCCTGGATGCGACGGTGGCCGAGCAGGCGATTCGTTATCCTACCGATCTGAGTCTGCTCAATGAGGCGCGGGAGTTCAGTGAGCAAATCATCGATATACTCTATTCCAAGACGAAGTTGACAAAGAAACCGCGGACCTATCGTGCGAAGGCGCGCAAGGCTTACCTGGCGATTGTGAAACAAAGACGACCCGGTGGAAAAGTCCGGCGCCGTGGAATCAAACAGCAGTTGCAGTATCTGCGCCGCAACCTGGGTCATATCAAACAGTTACTGGCGCATTGGCCGGAAGGGACGCCGCTCCCCTTACCCCGTTGGCTGTTATATCGCTCCTGGGTAATCCAGCATGTGTATGAACAGCAGTGGGAGATGTACCAGAACCAAAGCCGGCGCTGTGATGACCGCATCGTCAGTATCAGCCAGCCGTATGTGCGTCCGATTGTTCGCGGCAAGCAGGACAAGCCGGTCGAGTTTGGCGCCAAGCTGAGTGTCAGTCTGACCGGAGAGGGACTGGCCCGGGTGGATCATCTGCGGTGGGATGCGTTTCATGAAGGGCATGATCTGAAATCTCAGGTCGAGGCCTATCGCGCACGCTATGGACACTATCCGAAGTCCGTACTGGGAGACCCCATCTACGGGACGCGGGACAATCGGCGCTATCTCAAGCGGCACGGAATTCACTTTGCCGGCAAGCCACTGGGCCGCCCGAAGAAGGTAACGGAGGCAAACCGAGAACAACTGACGCAACTGCAGGCACAGCGAAGAGAAGAATATCTGCAACGTATTCCGATTGAAGGCAAGTTTGGTCAGGGCAAGAGCGGCTATCGGCTCAACTATATTCGAGCGAAGCGTGCAGATACCTCGATGGCTTGGATCAACAGCATCTTCCTGGTGATGAACCTGCTGATCCTGTTGAGGATCTTTTTTGCGCTCTGCAACAAGGGCGGTTCCAGGGTGCTATTGCAGGTGCGGCGAGTCGGCCGGGAGTTATTCCGTCACAGGCAGGCAAGACGTACCACCGTCGATGTGTTGTATCAAGCCGCATGACCCTGACTTACTGAGCAGACTCTAATTAAGTAAACTGTCCTCGGCACTCCATCTGAAACTCCCGCGAAGACATCATGCACCTGCTGGCTAACGGTTGGTGTATATACTGGTATATACTTAAACTTAAGCGATGTTGTTGCAGCGGGTGATCGGTGCGCTCGAGCGACGCCGGGTCAAATATGCGTTGGTGGGCGGATATGCCGTGGCGCTTCATGGTGCCATCCGCGGAACCGTAGATATAGATATCGTAATCGGATCATCTAAGACGGCGTATCAGCGTGCCGAGGCGGCATTGGCGGAGCTTGGCTTGAAATCGCATTTACCGCTGACCGCCAAGGATGTGTATACCTTTCGTGAGGAGTATATCAATAACCGAAACCTCTCCGCTTGGTCGTTCGTCAATCCCGATAATCCGCTCGAGGTGGTTGATATCCTTATAACCGAAGATGTGAATAATCTCCGTATCGTCACCAAGAAGGCCTTGGGTATGAACATACGGGTGGTGGCCATCCCCGATCTTATCGCGATTAAAAAACGCTCGAATCGTCCTCAGGACCGCGAAGACATCAGCGCGTTGGAGAAGCTCAAATGAAACCCGTGCAGTACTTTGATGATGAATATCTTGAGCGATGTAGAAATGTAAAGACGGAGGCGATCCTGGAGTATCTGGAGAGCTTCAGACTGATGAACAGCCCAGCCGCAAAATCCAAATTGATCAGCATTAAAATGCCCGAATCGCTACTCGTTAGCTTTCGCCGTAAGTGCGAGCTGGAAAACGTTAAATATCAAACGCAGATCAAGAGACTGATGGAGCAATGGCTCCGAAGTCAATAGCGAGTTATACGTAGTGATGTTTGTCTTTCGATTTTGTGTTATCGCCTTGACCTGCATTTATCTGCTATTGGGTGCTGTGGTTGGTCGTGCAGACTGGATCAATCTTACCGGCGCCGAGACCTCGCCCAACATCGCCGAGATCTACGTGCTCGACGACCATGTGAAGCTGGTGCTGGAAATCTACATCGGGGATCTCGAGACGTTCGAGGATCTCGTACCGGATGATTGGTTAAAAGATGTTGATCCCAATCGCCCGAACGTCACCGAGCGCCTGAGAGAGTTTTCAGCGAGCACGTTTCAGTTCGTGACCGAGCGCGGGGAACAACTGCAGGCCCACTTGCAGCTCGTCGAGCCGCGTATGCGCAAGGACCGCCAGTCGCCGTTTGCCGGCATGATTAATCCCTTTACCCGCCAGCGCGTGCCGGAGGCGCCGCAAGACAAGCGCGTACTATACGTGGAATTGGTGTACCCATTCACGCAAAGGCCCGACGCGCTCACGATGATTCCTCCAATAGATGAAAAGGGCAGCGCGAAGGTCACCATCGGATTCATCGCCTACCACAAGGCGGTGCCGATCATCGATTTTCGCTATCTGGGGGCGCCGGCGAAAGTGGCGCTCAACTGGGACGATCCCTGGTATACCAAGTTTGATAACCCCAACCTCAAGCGTCACCACAAGTCGGCGTTGATGTCGTTTCTTTACGTGGAGCCGTTTGAGGTCCGTCACGAGGTCTTGACCCGCGTCAAGGATCTGGAACAGTGGATGGACCTCGGTTTGCGTGGCGACGAGTATATCGAAGTGGAGGAGCTGGAGCCGCTCAAGCAACGTATTGGAGAGTTCTTTTTGAATAAAAATCCAGTGACCATAGACGGCAAGCGGTTGAAACCGATCCTCGATCGCAGTAATTACGTCAAGGTCGCATTGACCGGCATTCAGCTCATCGAAAAGCCCGAGCGCCTGGAGATCTCCACCGCCATTGTCGGCGTCATACTGGCGTACATCACCGACGGCATGCCGCAAGAAGTGACCGCCGACTGGGAGCTGTTCACCGATCAAATTCAAAGAGTGCCGGCGACCGCGATCGATCCGGCCGGTCCGTTGTTGAGCTACGTGGAGCCGCAGGACAATGTGCACAAGTGGACCAATTTCTTGAAGAACTACAAGATGCCGACCGTCGAGCAGGTCGCGGTGGACGAAGCGCTGACCACGATCCAACTCCCTGTCGCCAGCATTCTCTGCCTGGTCGCTCTGGTGCCGGTGGTACGAAAATGGAGGACGCAGAACAAGGCCGGTGGTCCGACACGCATGCTGATCGCAACGGGTGCGCTGTTGCTCATCGGCGGCTTGACGCTATACCCGTTTGCCCGGATGTCTGTCGCCAAACCCGCCGCCATGGCGCCGGCGTTGACCGATACCGACGCCGCGCTCGTGCTGCAGGCCTTGCTCAAGAACGTCTATCGCGCGTTTGATTTCCGTGAGGAAGACGATGTTTACGATAAGCTGGCGCTCAGCGTCGACGGCGACCTTTTGGCAGACATCTACCTGCAGAGCCGAAAGTCTTTGCAGATCCAGAAGGCCGGCGGCGCCCAGGCCAAGGTCAAAGACGTGGAGGTGCTTGCAGCCAGCGTAGACGGCCGGCCGGATCGACCCTTGGCTTATACCTTGAAGGCGAACTGGACCGCATTGGGGACCGTGGGCCATTGGGGTCATATCCATACCCGCAAGAATCTTTATGATGCCCTGGTCACCGTAGACGCCGTGGACGGCAACTGGCGGATCACGGATTTGGAGCTTTTAGAGGAGCAGCGCATCGATCCGTATGGGCAACCTGCGTTGGGGAGCGGGGACCGGCGGTCGGGGATCGGGAACGATGGGCCCGCACTCCAAACGTCGGGTTCCCAGTCCCGAGGCGCAAACACCAAGCCCTGAGGCCTACCGTGATCGATATCCAAGGTCTCGAATTCGGCTACGCCCATAGCGATTTTCGTTTGTCGGTGCCGTCGTTACGGATCGACGGGCGTGAGCGGGTGGCCGTGATCGGGCCCAGCGGTTCGGGTAAGACCACGCTGTTGAATCTCATCGCGGGTATCTTCGTTCCCAATAACGGTGAGATCTCGGTGGACAGGGTACAGGTCAACGCGCTTGGCGATGCAGGCCGCCGCGACTTTCGCATCACCAACATCGGGTTTGTATTTCAGGACTTCGAATTGCTCGACTATCTCAGCGTACTGGACAATATCCTGCATCCGTATCGGATTACCCGCGCGCTCAAGCTCGGCCAGGAAGTTCGCGGGCGGGCGGTGGCGTTGGCCGAGCAGATGGGCATTGCCAAATACCTCAAACGACGGCCCGACGAGTTGTCGCAAGGAGAAAAGCAGCGCGCCGCAATCTGTCGCGCACTGCTGACCCAGCCAAAGTTGGTGTTGGCAGACGAGGCGACGGGTAACCTGGATCCCGAGAACAAGACCCACATCCTGGATTTGTTGTTCGCAAGCCTCGCCGAGCGGGATGCCACACTGCTAGCGGTCACCCACGACCATGACTTGTTGGCGCGCTTCGACCGTGTGGTGGATTTTAGGCAGTTCCGCACCCCCGGGGCGGCAAATGATTGACAGCCTCTACATCGCCTGGCAGTACGTCACGCACAACAAGGCCAAAGCCGCCACCCTGATCGCGTGTATCACCCTGATCGCGGCGCTGCCCCTCGCCCTGGAATCGCTCCTCGACGAGAGCGAGCGTCAGCTCACCTCGCGGGCGCAATCAACACCGTTGGTGATCGGGGCCAAAGGCAGTGCTCTGGACCTGGTAATGAACACCTTGTATTTCGACGACGAGGTGCCCGAGTTGATCTCCATGGCGGCAACCGAGCAGGTGTCAGCATCGGATCTCGCCGCGCCGGTGCCGGTCTATGCGCGCTATCAGGCGCGCGGTTTTCCGATTGTCGGCACCACGCTGGATTATTTCGAGTTTCGTAATTTGGAAATCGCGCGGGGCCGGCCATTAGCGGTGCTCGGCGAGTGTGTGATCGGCGCGGCCGTAGCCCGGGAACTGGGACTCAAACCGGGAGACAGTCTGGTGTCGTCACCGGAAACGGTGTTCGATCTTGCTGGAGTGTATCCTTTGAAAATGAAGATCGTGGGTGTGTTGCGCAAGACCCATACCAGCGACGATCTGGCCGTGCTCGTGGACCTCAAGACCGCTTGGGTGATCGCGGGTCTGGGCCATGGCCACGACGATGTGACCAAGATCAAAGACCGTTCGGTCATTCTTGATCGCACCAGTGATAATGTCGTCGCAAATGCCAAGCTGATGCAGTTTACCGAGATCACCGATGCCAATATCGACTCGTTCCACTTCCACGGCGATCCGGCGATCTACCCGATCACCGCGGTAATAGCCTTACCCAGCGACGAGAAATCCGGGACCATCCTCCGCGGCCGTTATCTGCAAAAGGATGCAAATTATCAGATCGTCGAACCCGACGACGTCATCGATGGTTTGCTTGAGAATATCTTTCAGATCAAAAATGTGCTCGACGCAGTGATAGCCGTGGTCGGGGTTGCCACCGTGCTGGCGATTGTTTTGGTATTCTCGCTGTCGCTGCGCCTGCGTGAACGCGAGATCAGTACCATTTTCAAGCTCGGTTGCAGCCGCATGACCATTGCCCGGCTGTTAGCGTCGGAGATTGCGATCATCGTGTTGATCAGCGCGAGCCTGTGCGCGTCCATTGTGTGGTTGACAAATGTGTACAGCAATGATTTGGTGCGGACGTTGTTTATCGGGTGAGCGGGGAACGGAGAGCGGGGAACGGAGAGCGGAGAGCGGGGAACGGAGAGCGGAGAGCGGGGAGTGGAGAGCGGAGACAGTACGTATGCCGAACACCGCACCACGAACTGCGGGCCCCGACCCCCGACCCCCGAAACCTATGACCTAAGGAGAATGATGTGATTCGATTTATCAACTGTATCAAGAAGCGCGACGACATCTCGATAGAAAATTTTCGCAACTACTGGCAGAGCCAGGAATTCGAGGATTTGTTGCATAGCGTGATCGATATCACCAAGGCACAGCGTTTTACGAAAAATCTGACCTTGGATGTCGAAGCCAATGTCATGATCCAGGAAGAACGCGGCGGCGGCGAGCCGTTCGATGGCATCATCGAATACTGGTGGGACAAAGGCAGCGAGCTAATGGATTTGTACGACACGGATGAGGCCAAACGGGTCCGTAAACAGATGATCGATTGTCAACGCCAGTTTATTGACTTGGCCGCATCGAGCGCATTTTTTACTGAGTCTCAATAGTCGTATCCGGGGCCTGAGCACAAAAAATAGGAGTCGAAATAATTGCTGTCCGAGTCGAGACTCACGGCGGGGTTTTTATCGTTGTCATCTTGAGGCGGGACGGGAGCCTGTCCTGAGCGCAGTCCCCCTGCTGTGCGGGGACAAGCGAAGGAAAGGATCGTACCGTGTTAAGGCCGGTCACCTTCATCCAACACGGTGAGATTCCTCGGCGCGCTCGAAACGACCAACAACGGGTCGGATTCCTTGCGTCGCTCAGAACGACAACAAGGAATCGGCACGACCCACAATAGTTGGGATTCTCCGCGCCGCTCAGGGCAGGCTCCTATAGTTGTCATCCCGACAAGCGCAGCGCGGAGGGATCTCAACGTGTTAAGGGCAGTCACGTTCATCCAACACGGTGAGATTCCTCCGCGCGCTTGAAACGACCAACAACGGGTCGGATTCCTTGCGTCGCTCAGAATGAGAAAAAGGAATCGGCATGACCCGCAATAGTTAGGATTCTCCGCGCCGCTCAGGGCAGGCTCCTATAGTTGTCATCCCGACAAGCGCAGCGCGGAGGGATCTCACCGTGTTAAAGACAGCCACCATAATCCATAACGGTGAGATTCCTCGCGAGGCTCGGAATGACAAAGCAAATGTGGGAGTGAAATCCTCCATTGCTTTCCCCCTGGTATGCGGGGACAAGGCGGGGACAAATGTCACAATCATCGCGGCACAATACCGCTCCCACAGATCCGCTACAGAAAATTCGCTTGACGGGAGTGCATACTTGACATATCTTGATATGTCAATCTTTTGTGGAGACACTTTATGACCGCGATTAAGGTCAGTTCCAAGGTCGAGGAAAAAGTCTGGAACGAATTGAAGGCATTGGCCCGGGAGTCGCACCGCAATGTGTCCGGGGTTCTAACTGAGGCGATTGCCGATTACGTGCGGCGGCACCGCATCCGACCTGATGTGTTGCGGCATCTGGATGACTCCATCAAGGATAACGAAGAACTGGGACGACTGCTTGCCGAATGAATCCATTCAATACCTGTCCGTTGATGAGGTCCTCGAGATCCATCAGCGGCTGGTCAACCATTTCGGCGGTCCGCCGGGCGTGCGTGACGTGGGATTGTTGGAGAGTGCCTTGTTCCGCCCCCGAAGCGGTTACTACCAAGACATCGTTGAGATGGCCACGGCGCTATTCGAGTCGTTGATCATGAATCCGATGTATTCCTACGATTGAATGGTTGGAAGCTGAAAGTTGACCCAAAGGACGCACACGCTATGCTCATTGCGCTGCTAGAGAAGGGTGAGTGCGACTTTGCGCACTTGCTGCCGTGGATACGAACGTCTCTGGTTCGCTATTGATGTTATCGCTCAATGATTTCTTGCGCCGTCTGGTGTTGTTGTGCCTGGCACTTTTGATGATCGGCATATCTGTTGGCCACGCTTCCGAGCGCCAGCTCGTCGTTTATACGGTCAACTACCCCCTCAAGTACTTCGCCGAGCGGATCGCAGGTAAGCACGCAAAAGTCGTATTCCCGGCGCTTCGGGATGTCGACCCTGCGTTCTGGACACCGGACCCCGACACGATCTTTGCCTATCAGAGCGCCGACCTCATTCTGTTGAATGGTGCGGACTACGCCAAGTGGGTGAGCAAGGCAACGCTACCCCAGCGCAAGATGGTGAACACGGCCGCCGGCTTCAAGGGCGACTTGATTCCGATTGCCGGTACTGTCAGCCACAGCCATGGCCCGGGCGACAAGCACGCCCATGGCGCAACCGCGTTTACAACCTGGCTGGATTTCTCCCAGGCCGTGTTACACGCCGAAGCTATCAAGGATGCCCTGGTGCGGAAACGGCCGGACTTGAAAGATGACTTTGTGCGCAACTACGAGGCGTTAGAGCGAGACCTGTTGTCCCTTGACAATCAGATGGCAAAGATAATTGCGGCTATGCCGCAACGGTCTTTCTTTGCCTCGCACCCGGTGTATCAATATTTCGCCAGGCGTTATGGCCTTGCTCTGAAGAGTCTACACTGGGAACCGGACGCACTGCCCAGCGAGCCACGGTGGAGTGAGCTGAAAGCGATGCAAGTCGGCTACCCCGCAACATGGATGATCTGGGAAGGTGAGCCCAACTCCTCATCGATCGCAAGGCTCGAAAAAATCGGGATCTCGAGTGTGGTGTTCGATCCTTGCGCAAATAACCCGCCCGACGGTGACTGGCTGAGCGTGATGCGCAGCAACGTTAATAATTTAAAAGCCGCTGTTCGGTGATGCTTTGACCACAGCATAGATGGACAATAAGGGCCCGCCCGTCAGTCCGACCAAGATGGTCGGCTGATTTGAAATTTTCACATCAAGACCACAAGTTAGCCTGTACAACCAAGCAAAGTCCTGAAACAACGGCGGTTAATCATAATAATTAGTTGGTTCAACTGTTAAAATCCGATACGCAGTGATCTCAGCAC
>CAMYNX010000212.1 GCA_947259875.1 uncultured Gammaproteobacteria bacterium
GAGCCCGACATTGGGCGGCCGCGGTTGATCTGGATCAATCTCCCACGGGTGAAAGTAGAAAATCACCGGCTGTCCCTCATCACGATTGACCCGGCGCAAGGCACGGCGGAAAAAACCATAGGGATAGATGCGAAAATACCCGCCCCCGCCGACCGGTAGATTCTGGTTCAGCGCTCTTACAGTGGTAATGGGGATCTCGAGCAGCCCGGCACCATTGTGGCGGAACGGAAAGCGCGGGGCCTGGGGCATTCCGTAGAGATCGTGATGAACGGGGTAAACACTCGAGCTATACACATAGCCGGTTTCCTGCAAGATATCGACGGCCCACAGGGTGTCCTTACGGATAGAGAAGCTCGCTGCACGATAACCCCGAACCTCACAGCCGCCGAGATCCTCGAGGAGTCTCTTGGTGCGTATCACGTCTTGCCTGAACTCTTCAGGAGTTTGTTGGTAAACGCGGACGTGGGCGTAACCGTGACTCGCCAACTCATGCCCGGACTCCACGATCCGCCGCACGAGAGCGGGAACTCTTTCAGCGATCCAACCCAGCGTGAAAAAAGTACCACGAACACCGACCATCTCAAACAGCTCCAGTATGCGTTCGGTATTCTTATATACTCTTAACGGAAACGTGTCCCAGTTAGCGCGACTTATGTAGGGTTCAAACGCCGAGACTTGGAAGTAATCCTCTACATCAACCGTTATAGCATTTAGTATGCGCGAGTCCAGAGTCGGCTGCGCCATATCTTTGATAGGAATGGTCCCACGGCGATCCAAGACCGCAGACTCCTGTAAGCCACGACGTCCAAGTGCTCCAGTGCTTTCTATCATTGGATACCCCCGACCCAGGATTATAGCAAGAAGATTAAGTTTTTTTATTCTTTAACTTCTATTTTTTGTTTTGTTTGATATTACAATACTCTAAAAAATAATGTTTGTGACTTGAGTCACAAAGACGTCAATTTTACTAAGTTTTCACGGTGTGAACCTGAAGGTACGCGGCCCGCGAAACAACAGATGGTCGGGTTACTTGTATCCGTAGTATCCGTAGTAATAGCCGGAGCCACCTGTGGTCTTGCTCTTATTCAGCAGCAACCCGATCGGCTTGCCCGCGTCCAGTACCGCCAAGGCGTCGGTCATCTGCCTCTGCGTTGTCCGTTCCGCTTCGACCACCATCACAACCTGGCCCACCAAGCTCGCCAGCACACTCGCTTCGCTGGTTGCCAGTAATGGCGGTGAGTCGAATAGTATGACCCGGTCGTCGTAACGGGTTGCCAGTTCTTCCGCGATGTAGCGCATTCTATCGCTGGCGAGTAGTTCGGTCGCTCTCCCCCGCAGCCGCCCCGCCGGTAGTAATCCCAATTTCGGCACGTCGGTCGGCAGGATGACATCGCCAAGTGGAAGGTTCGGGTCCACGATGGCATCGATCAGACCGAGTTCCGCTTCGGTGTGAAACAGTTTGGTGGCGCTCTCCTTCATAACGTCGGTATCGACGAGTAGCACCGTCTTATCAAGTTCCATCGCGATACTCACCGCAAGGCTGATCGATACGAATGTCTTCCCCTCGTTGGGGATAGCGCTGGTGATCATCATCAGGTTGCCGCTCTCGACGAGCGACGCGCTGGCACCGAACGCATTGTTGAGCAGTGGCCGCTTTATGCGGCGGAATTCCTCCGCGATCGAGCTTTCGCCATCGTCCGGCGCCAGCATACCCAACGCACGCAGCCGCCGCATATCTATCTTTGCGATGTGTGTCCCGGTCCGCTGATCGACGACCGTATGCGCCCTATCCCGCACCGCTTCGGACGCGGTTTTTTGTGCCTTACCCACTGCAGTATCGGCGTCTGAGAATTCCCCCGACGAGTCCATAGCCACGTCGACGACATTTTCCGCAACCGTCATCTCTTCCTGCCGCTTGGCGGCCTTCTCGATTGCTTTCTCAATGCTGGTCATATGATTCCATTCCAAAATTGTGCCAAACCGCGTAATACAGCGCTGTCCAACGGTCGCAGGACAATAAGCCCACCGCACACGGTAAGCACGGCGACGAACGCGACCACAAACGTCATGACTTCGGTTCGGGGCTTGGCTAAGGCGCCGAGTCCTGCAAACGTGACGGTACCCAATATGGGTTGATTGGTGGCGGCCGCCAGCTGGCGAATATCAAGAAATACTGGATTGATGATCGACAAAAACCAAGCCAGTACCCCGCCCACAAGCATGCCGGCGATAACAACCCCCATGCTCAGCAGATTGCGTTGCGGGCCGGTGGGCAACACTGGCACCCGGGTGGGTTCGATGACCTTCACCTGCAGGTTCTCACCGGTCTGGTCCGCGTCGTAGCCGATCTCCGCTTGTTCGCGGCGGCTGACGAAGCCCTGATAATTTTTCTGCAGAACGCTGTAGTCGCGGTTAAGCCGCGCAAACTCCGCCTCTACCCGGAGGCTCTCGTCAATCAATCGCGACAGCTCGGTCAACCTCCGCTCGTATTCCTTGACCCGGACCTGCAGCGCCGCCACCTCGGCGTCCGCGGAACTGAGTGCGACTTTTAAACCCTGATAGACCGGGTTGGTGACATTCGGATCCCCGGCGCCCGGCCCCTCCTCGGTCATCGCGTCCAGTTCGGCCTGTTTCTGTTCCTGCAAATCCGCAATCAACCGGCGCGCAATGATGATATCGGGGTGCCGTTCGGTATACCGCAGCAGTAACTGATCCACGCGCAGCTCAAGCTGCTGGATGCGCGCGTCCAGCGGACTGAAGCTTTCCTCTGAGAGCATCCACAGCGACGGATCCATGGGATCATCCATCTGCCGCGCCATCTCGTTGCGGCGATTCACCGCTTCTTGCAGCAACAGACGAGCATCTCGCAACGTCTGCGCGAGTGCCTCGCGCTTCGAGGCATAGCCAGTCGCACCGGGTAACAATCCCATGTTCTCCCGTTTGAACTCCTTGAGACGTTGCTCTGCTGCCTGCAGTTTGGACTCGTACACCTTGATCTGTTTCTCCAGAAAATCCTGGGTAAGCACCGTTTCTCGACGCAGGTCCCCCAGCGATCGCTCGAGAAACAGGTTGAGCACGGTATCAACAACACGCTTCGCCAGTTGCGGATCTTGGTGCTCGTAGGCAATCGTGAATATGTTCTCTCTACGGGTCTGGATGAGGCTGATATCGGTTTTGAGGTCGTTCAGCAGACGTTCCATGTCGGCGGGCGTCGAGGCCTGCAGATCCAGATCCGTGGCGCGGGCAACCTGTTCCAGATTGGGCCGCACCAGCAGCGTCCGCCGCATCGTCAGCAACGCCTGCTGGCCGGCGCCGGTATCCAGGGCCAGGCCCCGAAGCGCCGGTCTGAGCAAGGATTGGGTATCGACATACACCTGGGCCGAGACCTCGTAGGTATCCGGCAGGGCCATGACATAGGTGATGCCGCTCAGACTGACGATGGACATGCTGACGAGCGCCAGCCAACGATGGCGCCACGCCATTTGCACCTGGGTATAGAACTTTGCCAGTAGCTCTTGCATGCCGTGCCCCGCCCCTTAGGCCCTTAGATTTAGAACCATGCCTCCGGAATGATGAGGATATCGCCCGGACGCATGGCCACGTTGGCACTGATGTCGCCGTCCTGGAGCAAGTCGTCGATGCGAACGCCACCGGTGACCGGCTTGCCATCGACATTGCGGATGATCACCGCGCGGTTGCCGGCGGCGAACTCCGTCAGGCCACCCACGGCAATAATCGTGTCAAGCAGGCTCATGTCCTGACGATAAGGAATCGACGAAGGGTTGGTCGCCTCTCCCACGATCCGGATCTGCTGGTCGAAACGCCCGGTGAAACCGCCGACCATCACCGTGACCAAGGGGTCTTTGATATACTCCGCGAGACTCTTTTCCAGGTCCCGCGCCAGCTGCGTCGGCGTCTTACCGCTGGCGAAGACCTCATCCACCAACGGTGCCGAAACGCGGCCATCGGGTCGCACCGGGACAGTGGTTGAAACCTCCGGATTGTTCCACACGAAGATGTTTACCGAGTCCCCCGGCCCGATCACATATTCGTAATCGAGTAGTTCCCCTGCTTCGCCCAACCGCTCATGCGTCGCCGCGCAGCCACTCAACACCAGGCCGATCATCATGATTGCCATGACAGCGAGGCGGCCTGCATGCGTGCTACTCGAATTCGTGTCTGGTCCCAACGTGTTGTTCATAGCCATGCCTCCCGTTTTTTATGTTGCGTGTGAAGATCAAACGATGTGTTCGCTGCACAAATTCCAGCTAACCTCTACAGCAACACGAGTCGATTTCAAGTCGTTAAAACTTAAGCATATTATGGCACCAAAACTAAGCACCCGACAGTCACCCCCACGCGGGCATCTGTCGTTGGGCGTGCAGCAAACCCGACAATTGAGTCACCCATGCTGCGGTTCACCGGAACCCAACCACGCTACCGCCATTCGGATCGCCCGGCTCGGCATCCGGTAGCATATTTCTACCCCTCCGCAGCACATTGTCCTTGGGTCGCGACACAAACCTATGCGCACGCCTGGCGAATGAGGTTGCCATTGAGGAATATCTCTCAATTTTAACCTCTATATTTCGTACAAAAAATGACCTGGCAAGCCGATAGGAACACCCCTGGCGCATAGCATCGCGAACAAACGATCTGAAAGCAAGTATTTCAAAGCATTCAGTATATTAAAGCATTCAGTATAGTGACTTTGGTCACATATTAAATGAGGGCATATACAAACCGGCGACTCTTGCCATTATCAAAGAAGCCCACTGCCGCACGCCGTGCCGAAGGCCACTTACACGCATACCCTAGCGACAAGCTTGGGCATCGCAGCGTCGGGATTCTTTACAAATTGTGTTTTTCCGATTCCCGACCCAATTAGTAACCTGTTGTTTTATAAATTTTAAATTTTTCAGGCACAAATATTGCATCTTGGTTTCTATGTTATGATGTGTTTGGGGGTGGCATGTCGCGGAGTCATCAGGTGATGCGTTCAAACAATCAACCTGAACCGAAAATATCAGCATCGACTCATGTGATCGAAGCAACTTCTACGGTACTATAATGTAATGATGCAAGTTGGCTTTTTTTATGAATAGCGTAGACGACAACGACAAGGCGACTGTTGACGCCGACACAACGCAATCAGCCGTCGAAGATCGCGGTCCACGCGTGAACGTCGCGAGACGTAATATCGTCAAGGCGTCCCTTGCCAGCGGACCGCTCATCATGACGGTCGTCGCCAGGCCTGCCGGGGCGGTGTCCGGCGGCAGCATGCAGTCCCCGTAAGTCCTCTCCCCAAGTTACGCCTGGCGACGGACCTCCCGGCGGCAGCTAGTTTCACCCCGGAGGAATTGGTTTATTCTGCCTTAGCAATTTTGGTCTTCCACGCGCAGGTCGGCTATCCTAAGTAAAATCCATAACCCGCCCAAACAGTGACAAACGGCGGCTAGACGTGTGTCCCGCCACACCGATGGTTAACGTGACGTTCGATAAGCTCGCGACCATGAAATTCCGTGCCCAAGACGGCTTGCTATGGCGCCGATGGGATGATGAATATGTCGTCTACAACCCGGCAAGCGGCGAATCTCATCTACTGGATTTTGTCTCGGCCCAAGGACTCATGCAGCTGGAGAAGTGCGTCGCTTCGACGCAACAGCTGGTGCACGACCTCGGCCTCGTCCTGGATATCCCTGCAGACGAGGAACTCAGTGGCTATGTCCAACAAATGCTCACCGAGCTGTCGGAGCTTGGACTCACGAGGACAGTCCGGTCCTGAAACTGTCAACGCTCTCTGTAGACGATCTCCATCACCTGCTGCGTACAACGGGCGTCTACCTGCAGACCGGCGAACTCGTCTACAAGATACGCTCAACCGTCGCCGACGTCGCCCGCGGGATTCATGAGCTCTACGCGGATTTTCCCCTGATTGAAGAAAATGATTTCGCTGATTTTCACCTCGAGGTGAGACGCACGCTGCCGATTTCGCGAGCATTGCGAGCACACGTTGTCATCCGCCAGGCAGGCGGTTTCGAGCTCCAGCCATTTCCTATCAACCAGGTTATCGCATATCTCGAATGGAGCTTGAATCGATGCATCTTTTCGCAGTACTTTCCGAGCCTGCTGCTCCACGGCGGCGTGTTGGAACAGGACGGCGATGCGCTGATCATCGTGGGAGAATCGGGGGCGGGTAAGAGCACGCTGTCCGCCGCATTGTGTCTGCATGGTTGGCGGTTGTTGTCGGACGAATTGACGATCATCTCGCCGACGGATGGGTC
>CAMYNX010000213.1:0-6214 GCA_947259875.1 uncultured Gammaproteobacteria bacterium
TCGCCAGTGCCGCCGATCTGGTCAGGCGCGCCGTTCACGGGTTGCAGGACAATATAGTTGTGCAGCCTTAGAGATGTAGCTCTACGCGGATTCGTGTGGATTGAAATTGATGCTTATAACTTTGTAGCAATAAAAGACATCAGGGTTAATTAAACTTCTGAAATGCTGAAACGTTTCCTAGGGCTATTCTCCAGCGATCTTGCCATCGATCTCGGTACCGCGAACACCTTGATCTACGTGCGAGACAAGGGAATTATCCTAAACGAACCGTCGGTGGTGGCAATCCGTTACACCCGCGGCGGGGGGCTTGGCAACAAGACCTTGCTCGCGGTGGGACAGGAGGCCAAGCGGATGTTGGGCCGCACTCCAGGCAATATTCAGGCGATTCGGCCGATGAAAGATGGTGTTATCGCCGATTTCACGATCACCGAAGTCATGCTCAAGCACTTTATTCGCAAGGTCCAGGAAAATCGTTTCCTGCGTCCCAATCCGCGGATCATTATTTCCGTGCCTTGCGGCTCCACTCAGGTCGAGCGGCGTGCGATCCGCGAATCGGCGGCCGGGGCCGGGGCTCGGGAAGTGTATTTGATCGAAGAACCCATGGCGGTAGCCATCGGTGCGAATTTGCCGGTATCAGAACCGACCGGGTCTATGGTGGTCGATATCGGCGGCGGAACTACCGAAGTTGGCATTGTGTCTCTGGGCGGCATGGTTTATAGCACTGCGCTGCGCGTGGCGGGAGACACGTTCGACGAGGCCATTATTAATTATGTACGCCGGCAACACGGCGTGTTGATCGGAGAGGCCACTGCCGAACGGGTAAAGAAGGCGATCGCTTCGGGATGGGCAAATTCGGACATCCGAGAGATTGAGATCAAAGGCCGGAATATCGCTGAGGGTATGTCGCAAGCCATCAGGCTGAGCAGTGCCGAGATCTTTGAAGCAATCAGCGATTCTCTGGACGCTATTGTTCAGGCGATCAAGCAAGCGCTGGAACAGACGCCTCCCGAGCTTAGCGCCGATATCGCCGACAAAGGCATGGTGGTAGCCGGGGGCGGCGCGTTGATGCGCGACTTGGACCGTCGATTGACCGAGGATACCGGCTTGCCGGTAGTCATTGCCGACGATCCACTAACCTGCGTGGCGCGCGGCTGTGGCAGGGCCCTGGAGGAAATTGACACGTTCGGCGATATCTTCGCAAATGAGTAGAGTGTGCCGCGACCGCGAGCTTGGATTCTTGAACAACACGCCTCCGAAGCGGTAGGTCAAAGGTTCGAGGCCGCTCTCGCACGTCCTGTGCTCCGCGGCACTCGTCCTTCCTGTACATCGGCGCTCTCGCACGGTCGATCCCGGCCGTCCCGGCCTTCCTCGACACTAGTACTTCCCGGTACGTCGTCCGTGTGCTCCGCGGCACTTGTGTATCCGGCACTTCGTGCTCGTCGGGGCGCTGACCATATTACCGATCTTGGGGGACACACCGTTGAATTGGCTCGCGGTAGGCGCGCCAGTGCGGTAAAAAGGACGCCATGCGCAGAGTATTGAAAATCTTCGGCTACGTGGCCGCTGCAATGGCGGGTTTGTCGCTCGTGACCTTGATTGTGTTGCAAGTCGTCAGCGACGACACCTATAAAGGTTGGGTCACCGGGGCCGTGACTTCTGCGACCGGCAGAGCGCTGGCCATCAACGGTGACTTCAGTCTGGATCTCGGCACCACCATGCGGATTGAGGCCAGCGACGTGTCACTTGCAAATGCCGAATGGGGCCATCGTCCTAAGATGCTCCAGGCCAAGCGCATCCAAGGCGAGGTAAAGCTCTGGCCGCTACTAGGCGGTGTGCTGGATATTGTGCTGCGGGTCGATGAGTCGGAGTTGGTGCTCGAAACTAATGCGTCGGGCCGAGGTAACTGGGAGTTCGGGGTGTCGGAGCCCGAAGAAAAGGCGCGAACGAAGACCGCCGATGATGGCGCGGCGTTGCGCCTGGTTCCGCGAGATATCCGGATTACGCATACCCGCGTGTCGTTTTTCGAAGCAGATAGCGGCAGATCACACACGGCGGATCTCGACAAGCTTCAACTCGGGATCATCGACGCTCGAATCGGTGCCGCGCTCCAAGGACGGGTCGATGGCAACACGGTGACGTTGTCGGCGGAGTTGGAGTCATTCGAATCGGGGAAGCACGGCACGACGAATGCGCGACTCGATGCCCAACTGGGGGACATCGAAGTGACTGGAACCGGCACCGTCGCCGAGCTTGGCAATGCCGCCGGACCACGACTCGACCTTGCCCTGGAGGCGAAGGCCCCCAACACCGGGGCACTCGCTCCGTTTAGCCTCGTCTCGCTTCCTGAGCTGGGGGCGATCAACATATCCGCCCGGCTCAGAGGCAACACCGGGACGTATGCGGTGGTGGATATCGACGCGCAGTTGTCCGGCAAAACCACCACCGCAGCCATACAAGGTCGCATTGACGAGGTAACGGCCTTGGCCGGTATCGATCTGCGTACCGATGTCAGAACCGATGCCTTGCCGGAAATCATCGACGCGCTGGGTCTTGACCTGCCTGTCGAAGCACCGCGATTCGTCGACGCACACGCCGTAGTTCGTGGCAATAGAGAGAGCCTCGCGCTCCATGACGGAAAGCTGGTCGCACGCGACGAGGATGTTGAGGCAGTGTTGACAGGGAGTGTGAAAAATATATTCAACCACGACGCCGTTCGCACCCAAATAAAGCTCGATGCAGCCTCGCTCAAGGCACTGTCCAAATTCGTCGGACGCCAACTACCGAAGACCGGTCCGCTTAACGCAACGGCATCCGTCAACACCAGCGATGGACAATATGCGCTGAGTGGTCTGGACCTATCACTGCAAGGTGAGGCCATGGAGGCGAAGATTAATGGGTCGATCGCTGATCTGGCGGCACTGGGTGGACTCAACCTGGGTCTTAAGGGGCGCATCCGTTCCCTGGCGGATTTCTCGACAATGCTGAACCGAAAACTCCCCGAAACCACACCGCTGGCGGTTTCCGCGCAGCTCACCGCCGACCACGGCGCTCAAGCCCCGAGCAGCGTGATCGCCAATGTTAAAGGCGACTGGTTGACCGCAGATGTCAAAGGCCGCATCGGCAAGCTGCGTGAGTTCAAAGACATCGACAGCGACGTATCGCTCACGCTCGACTCACTCAGGCCGATCGGCCTCCTGTTTGATACACTGCTGCCGGATGTGCCGGTGAAGGCATCGGGACACATCCGCAGTGCGAACGAGTCTTACGCGCTTACTGACATCAAAGCGCACATCGAAAACGAGGCACTGAGCGCACAGTTGCGGGGATCGATCGCTGACCTGTTAGCGCTGAAAGGGGTCAACATCGAATTGACGGGCTCTACTCCGTCACTATCAAGGCTCTCTGACTTCGTTGACGCCGAACTGCCCGACACCGGTGCACTGGATCTGCAGGCAACTGTTCAGGCCAAGAAAGGTATCGCGGCGCCCGCGGTGCTTTCCGCCCGTATCAAGGGCGAGAGAATTTCAGGTTCTGTAGACGGATCGGTATCGAATCTGAAAACCCTGGATGGGCTCGACGTAACAATGGCTATCGAGGCAGCAAACCTGCAAGACTTCGGCAAACTTACCGATACCAAGTTATCAAAAGCAGGTCCGGTAAGCGCTCGCGCAACACTTGTCACCCGTTCGGGTGTTGTAACAATCGATCCAGTAGAGTTAGCCATTGGCCAGAGCAAGATCGAGGGCCGTGTTGAGTATTCAAGTGAGACCGAAGATCGCGAATCCAAACGTGCGATCAGGGGACGCCTGGTTAGTGGGCACATCGATCTGAATGAGATTCTCGGCATCGGCTCTGCGCCAGAAACCGGCTCGGAACCAAAAGAGACATCCGAGACGAATGTTGCGGCGCAAGACGCGGAGGCGGCGGCGCCCACCGAGCGGGTTTTCTCGGATTCACCTTTGCCGCTTGGCCTGTTACGTCGCTACGACATCGACATTTCTCTCGACACCAAGCGGCTGCGTATCCTGCACACCGATATCGACGAGCTGTCGTTGGCAATCACCGTGCACAAAGGGCGCTCGAGGGTGGAGGCGATCAAGGCTCGTATCGGCGATCGACCGATAAAGGCCGAATTGATACTCGATGCCGAGACCGAACCGGCCAGCTTCGTCGTCAAGATTGATGCAGATCAGGTGCCCCTGCCGTCGATCTCCCAATTAGACGCCGTGCTGCAAGGTGGCGTACTCCTGCTGAAGGTGAACGTCAAGGGCCAGGGTGGATCGATGCGCGAAATCATGGGTCATCTGAACGGTCAAGCCACCATCGCGTTACGCGACTCTCGCACGCCCAATAATTTACTCAACCGGTTCGGCTCAGGGATTTCCGTTTCCAGGATCAATCCGTTCGACGACAACGAGCGATACACCACCTTGCGTTGCGGCGCCACCCACTATGACATTAAAGATGGCATTGCAAAAACACCGCGCGGTCTCGCAATACAGCTACCGAAGGTCACTTGGCTCGGCAGCGGTCAGGTGAACCTGAAGACCGAGGAGATCGATATCCGCTTGCAGCCGCACGCGCGCAAGAGTGTGCTGAGCTTGGGCACCTTGGCCCATGTGATGCAGCTGCGCGGTACTCTAGCGAATCCCGAGTTGGTCGTCGACCCGGTGGGGCTAGCCAGGGCCGGTGGAAACGTCGCCCTCGCCTTTTCCACCGGCGGGATGTCGCTACTCGCTGAGGGGTTGCACGGGCTTTTCAAGGCCAATGTCGACCGGTGTCAACGTATTCAGGAGGAGATCGTCAATCAACACAGCAAAAAGAAAACGGGGTCCAAAAAAGGGGTCGGTGACAACTGAGAATCAATAGCTTTATCGTTTGTCACCGACCCCTTCGACCTTTGTTTTACCCCTTATCTTTTCTTTACCGCCGGCCTGTATAGGTCGGTTTTTGGACACGAAGCATCCGCTGACTGCGATGCGCTTAATGTGTTACACAAATTCACAATATGTGTATCGCACACCACGTCCACACATGGCAGATTACCGGGCAAGTACAACATTCAATCAACCCAAGTGTCTTTGCATCCAGCTGCGATTTGCGCACATCGCGTGATTTCGTCGCTTCGAGGCACCGCTTACGCAACAGATTCCGAGCGAATCGAGCATGCGCACTTTACTGATACTGGCCATCGCCTCCGTTGATCACCGGCTCCGCGCGCGGATCGCAGCCGCCGGCTGGGATATCCGGGTCGCCGCGGATCGCACCCAGGTGGATACACTGCTCGAGAACCACCGCTTCCGGGCCGGCCTGGCAATATTGGCGGACTGCCACAACGAACGCGTGCCCCCCTGGATACAAGACGTCATCGAACAGCATTCGCAACTCGCGTGGGTGCAGGTCCTCCCGCGGCGTTGTATAGAATCGCCACAGATCGCCGGCCTCATCGCCAAGCGGTGCTACGACTACCACACTTTGCCGATCGACCCCGACCGACTGGTTGCTACCCTGGGCCACGCCAGCGGCATGATGGAGCTCGCCAAACGTGCAAACACACGCGCACAGGTAGCCGAACCTGATCCGTTAGTGGGCAACAGCCCGGTGATGCGCGATCTGTCCCGCAAGATCACCAAGATCGCGACGGAAGACGAGACCGTGTTGATCACCGGCGACAGCGGCACCGGAAAAGAATTGGCCGCGCGTCTCATACACCAACAATCCCAACGCGCCGACGGCCCGCTCGTGGCCATCAACTGCGCAGCACTGCCCGCGACGCTGATCCAAGCGGAGCTGTTCGGTCACGAGAAAGGCGCGTTCACGGATGCTCACGAGCGCAAGATTGGTCTCATTGAATCGGCCCACGGCGGCACCCTGTTCCTCGACGAAATCGGCGATCTGCCCAAGGACCTGCAAGTCAACCTGCTGCGGTTCCTCCAGGAGGGTACCATCGAGCGTGTCGGTGGGCACAAGACCATTCCGATTAACGCGCGGGTCGTCGCGGCCACCAATACGAATCTTGAAATAGCGATGAAAGCGGGCAACTTCCGGCAAGACCTCTACTACCGCCTCAATGTCCTCCACATCCGCATGCCAAGCCTGCGCGAACGTGACGGCGACATCGCCGAGCTGGCGCGATTCTTCTTGCAGCGGTTCGCGGCGCAACACGCCTCACCGGCCAAAGGTTTCACCCGTGAGGCTGCGGCGATCATGAATC
>CAMYNX010000213.1:6274-12422 GCA_947259875.1 uncultured Gammaproteobacteria bacterium
ACGCGCGCAAGCGGAAAAGCACGCGCTTCAAGTGGCCCTTGAACGCACCCAGCACAACATCTCCCATACCGCCCGCGAACTGGACGTGTCACGCGGAACGTTATATCGCTTGCTCGACAAACACGACATGACCTCACCTCGAAGGGCATCGTAGGGTCGTACGACCTGTTAACGGCGAATTCGTGAGTCTGCCCGGAAAATGGCTGATGGAGGCCGATATTAAGAAAACCGGGCCGGAGAACAATTGTCTCTAATATTAGCGTTAATTGTTCTCCGGCCCGGTTTCTTCCCTAAATGTAGATTATTTTCACCATATCTGTGCGATTTTCGGCCACCATCCAGAGCGTGATAGACTATTAATTAAAATAGGCGCGTAGCTCATTGGTAGAGTACTGCCGGCACACGGCAGGGGAGGAGGTTCGATTCCTACCCGCGCCTACCAACATAAACCCCGTCCTCGCGACGGGGTTTTTTGTGACCGTAACAACGGCTCAATTTTATAAGGGTTGATCTTGAACCGACTGGCCAACAACTTGCGCAACTAAATCACCTCAGCGGTACGGTCGAAGACGATCGGTGCGGTCGGGAACCCGATCTCAAACGACGTTTAGCGACCGGAATGGAACATAACCACCCGAATCGTGCGCAGTAAGATATACAGATCCAAGGCAAGGGAATAATTCTTTATGTAATACAGATCGAATTCGAGTTTGTTTTTGGCATCTTCCACCGAAGCACCATATGGATACATGATCTGCGCCCAACCGGTAATGCCCGGTTTCACCAAATGCCGTAGATCATAATACGGTATCTCACGCTCCAGTTCTTCGATAAGATCCGGCCGCTCAGGTCGGGGTCCGATAAAACTCATCTGGCCGCGCAATACGTTCCACAGCTGGGGTAGTTCGTCGAGACGTATGTTGCGGAGGAATCGACCGAATTTTGTCACCCGCGGATCGTTGGGTTGCGCCCATTTCGCGCCCTCGCGTTCTGCGTCCACCACCATGGTCCGAAACTTGTGCAGTCGAAACGTGTTTCCGCGACGCCCGCATCGCGTCTGGTTGTACAAAATCGGGCCGGGACTCGTAAGTCTGACCAACAGACCAATGAGCACGATCAAAGGAGCCAAACAAACCAGACCGAGGGCGGAAATCACAACATCGATAAAACGCTTGAGTTTCCACTGAACATTGTGATGCAGGAGACTGAAGCCCTGAGACAAGGCAAACCACTGGTCAGCAAGCTGCAACACCGGGACACGCAACAAAAAACGTTCATAGAAATCTGCCAAATCCAGTATTGGAACGCCCTTCAACCGGATAGTCATCATTTGCGTCACAAATGCGTCAGGGAGAGGTTCATCGTTCGCCAGCACCAGGCCACTGACACGATCGATATACAGTAGGCCGGGGGGATTTCTCACCTTCACCATATCATCGTAATAATAGAGTTCGAGTTTACTGAGATCCGGGTCCTTTTCGGGCAGAAAATCGAGGCTGATGTCGCCGGCCATCTGCGGCTGTCTGGCCGCCAGCATCTCTGCGTTCGCACCATCACCGATCACCAACCACTTCGGCTTCCTTCCGTACCGATGGATAAATACTGTGACAAGATAACGTACCAGGGATGCCCAGATTGCGAAACCGAACATGCTCAAGGGCAAATTGCCGCGGTAAAACACCGCCGACACGTCGGTGGTCTTGGTGAGGTAGATCGTGGCACCGATCAGCCCGCCGCTCAAGGCAACCCCTAGGAACGTCCTCAAAAGCAGCTTGGTACGCGACTCTTGGCTGCTGATGACATACACGTTCAGGAGATACAGCGCGGCAACCGTAACCGTGATGACGGCAACCAGGGAGATATCGTGGTGGCGGACCCAAACGCCCAAACGGATCTGATGCACAATGCCGATGCACACGTACAACGCACACACGTCGTGCGCAACCAACAGCAAGCCCCGAGATAGGTTGGGTCGCAACCAGTTAAACATGTTGGGTCACACTACACAGAAAACAAAGTTTTCAAAATACGCGGTTCAAGACAAAATGCATCGCCCCGGCGCTGGCACGGTACTTCGAGATGTCGCACGGACAACGAACGTTCATATCAAGCATAGATGACGATTCGCCTTTTTGGCACGACCTTCGAGGGAGGCACCAACCAACCGAATAGATTTTAAAGGATCGTCCGTGCCGAGAATACGGTTGCGATGTTGCACCCTACAATTGGTGTCCGCTACACCGGTTACAAATGCCCGATGTACTATTGTCGGCCTTAAAATACAGGATAACCAACCCCAGAGACGGCATCGATGAGAATTCATCGATACACTATTCAGACCCTCCTTGAAATCTGTGCGCGTGATTATCAATGAATTCCCCAACCGCACGGACCACTTCGTTGTTGTTCAGCGTACTCTTTACAAGCTGTGTCGTGTTGAGGACAAAAAAGTCCGGATGCGTTGTACTCACGTTTGGCACCAGAGTGGAGTAGTTCAATACCTGCAAAGGCTGCACTTTGAACGCGCGGTGGATATGCACACTCTCGATATGCCGGGAGTCCCATTCTGGAAACATGCGCTTTAAGCCGTCAAAGAATAAGTTTTGCAGTTCCTCGTCCGGGGCACGCAGCAACGGATCGTCAGACAGCACATATTTCGGTAAATAGGTCAGATGGTATCCCGCAGTTTCATCGGTTGACACCACGTTGCTCATACCGACAACCCCGGTGAAGGGTATCTGATCGTCGGCGATGTTGACGACGTAGAACGGCACTAACGGACTGCGTGTTACCAGGACCATGCAAACGACGCCGAGGTACTCGATACTACCGGTGGCATTCGTGACACGCATCAGGCTGGGGGCGACCACTTTCTGCAGCACGTTGATGGGACCGGTAAAGATTACTCGATCGAAGGTGTCACGGCCTTCACCGTGTTCGATCCATATCCCCCCTTCGGGTCGTGCACTGATATGCTTTACATCAACGCGGGTGCGAATCGTGCCCCCGGCATCCGTGATCAGATCGGCCAACCTTTCAAATACAGCTTTATACCCGCCCGATACATGACCCAGATACTCCTTGGATGCCGAGGCATCGCGTGCGGAAAACATGCGCTTTATGTAACCCCAAATAAAAGCCGCCGAGACGCGTTGATAATTTTCGCCCAACTTGGCCAGTAAGATGGGCTTCCATATACGTTCGTACAGCCTGCTGCCGCAAAGCTTGATCAGCCACGCCTCAACCGGAATCTTCTCGAGTCGCTGCCAGTCGTTGATGCGTGAGCAGTACAACAGCGTGAACGCGAGCCGGAATTTGTCAAACAGGCCCACGAGTGGAAATTTGAGGAACTCGATATTGCTGCTGATCGAGTACAACCGCTGATCTACGTACAGGCCGGTCAAAGTACGGTTCCAGCGAAGTTTGTCTCCCAAGCCAATGTCCTGAAAATAGCCGATCAGATGACTATCGGAAGGCAGAATGATGTGGTAAAAACGATCCCAAAAAAACGGACCGAAGTCTTGATGTGTCGCGAGCCCGCCGAGCTGTTCGGCCGCCTCGAACACCGTCACCGCGTGTCCCTGGCGCGATAAACGCTCGGCCAAGCTGAGGCCCATCATGCCGCCGCCCACGATACCAATCTGCATTATCGAATCCCCGCGATCGGGGTCACGCGACGGGCTCCGCAGAGGGATCGCCGCGACACATCGCCGTACCGGAATGAAAAAACGCCTCGATGGCGGCCGCGATGCGCCGACCGCTGTCGCCACGCCCAAACGGGTTGGCGGCGCTTTTTACCATTTTCGTCCAAGAATCATCGGCATAGGCATCCTCGAGCATCGCAGCGAGACGTTGCGGGGAACCGCCCACCAACCGGGCGAGCCCGGTTTCCAAGGCTTCGGGACGCTCGGTGTTTTCGCGGATAACGAGCAGCGGGACCCCCAGCGTCGGAGACTCCTCCTGCACGCCACCCGAATCCGAAACAATTAACCACGCGCGGGAAAGTAATCGCATAAAATCAAAGTAGCCCAGAGGATCCAGCAGATGAACACGCGGGACGTCCGCGAGTATTTCCTCCGCGGCTGCGCGCACTGCCGGATTGGGGTGCACCGGAAACACGAGCGCAACGTCTGGACGACGCTCGACAAAGGCGCGCAACACCCTGAGATTTTCCGTCATGATGGCACCGAAACTCTCCCGGCGGTGGGTGGTGAGCACAATCAACTTTTGCCGCTTCAGCCGCTCGAGCATGTTGTCGACGTGGGAGTCGGACCGGGGATCGGCTAACACCGCCTGCAACGCGTCCACCACGGGATTTCCGGTGAGCAGGATATGCGCCGGCGGCACCCCTTCCGCCCGCAATACCGCCACGTTATGCGGCGTAGCGGCGAAGTGGAGGCGCGCCATTTGCGAGATCAGCCGCCGGTTCATCTCTTCGGGAAACGGACTGAGCGGGTTTCCCGAGCGCAAACCGGCCTCCACATGACCGATGGGTATGCGCCGGTGAAACGCTGCCAACGCCCCGGCCATGGCAGTCGTGGTATCGCCCTGCACGAGCACCAAATCCGGCTGCTCCCGATTCAAAATGGCATCCACCAGGGTGAGCACGCGCGCGCAGACTTCGGTAGGCGACTGACCCTCCTCCATCACTGCAAGGTCATGACCGATGCTCAGCTTGAAATACTCCACGAATGGATACAGCAGGTCTGTGTGCTGGCTGGAGCTGACGGTCACGATGTGGAATTTGGTGCTGCTTTGTTCCAGAGCGCGAATAACCGGCGCAAGCTTTATCACCTCCGGCCGCGTGCCAAACAATACCAGAACCTTATGCATCTACTTTGCGGCTTCGTTGTGCGAGCGAATCGCCATGACGCTCAAACTTAGGAATGCCGAAACTTCGGCTCGACGATCCGGGCACTGTCGCCTGCGGCGATTTGCCTGGCGTGCTGTCTTACCGGGACCACGTTGTACTGATCCGCAATCCACTCCAGTGCGCGGGCTACTAAGGCAATCTTATCGTTACTGGAATTCTTCATTCCCGGGAAGAAACCAAGGTCGTTATCGTCATCCGCTCCCAGAAAATCCAATGGGTGCAACAACAGCGACGGTACGGTACCCGTCCATTTGCAAAGCTTGATCGCGGTACGAAAATATGAGAACGCCAGCGAATCTGAGAACGTGCTCAGCCATACCAGGTAGGTAAAATGAATCGGCGTCTTGAGAATCGGCATTGTTGTTACCGGCACCTCTATCAATGTTTGGTCCTCCACCTGCCAGCGGTAGGGTTTCAGTGGCCGCAATGCGTCGGACAAGGTGCCAAAAAGCGCTTTGCGCCGACGCTTCTCCTCACGGCTCAAGTTACTGTTGAAAAGGTAATACGCACGTGCCACCGGGTTGAGTGCATTGGGAAAGGTGGTCGCATCGTATTCGTATCCTCGCTTTACCAGAACACGCAAAGTGGTGCGGGAAAGACTGAATCCGGGACCGCGAAATCCGGTCGGCTTCTGTCCGGTGACCTGCTCAATATGTTCCTCGGCGTGGGCGATCTCGAATTCGGTCTCCTCCTCCGAACATAAATGCAGCCACGGGTCGTGACTGAAACTGTGATTTCCAATCTCGTGGCCGGCGTCGGCGATACGCCGCAGCGCTCGGTGATTTTCCTCCAAGGCAGCATCCTGGCCAACAATGAAAAAACTGATGGTTAGGCCGCGCCGGTCGAGAAAATCCAGTATGCGCGGGACAACCAAATCGAGATAGGAAGGGAACGATTCCCAACCCGTGTCACCATGAGTCTTGAGATAAGACCATTTGTTATCGAGGTCCAGTGCGACACTGGTAATGGGTTTCATCGGCGACGGTTATTGTTACAAGTGAGGCTATCTTTTATCCGGCTCCTTGCCGGCCTGTATCTCCTTGTAGATCGTGGTGCCCAGAAACAGGATCTCCTCGTAATACTTCTTATTCTGCAGCGACAGGATTCCCAGACTGATAAGTTGTATCGCCAGCATCAGTGATAGCAAGCCGATGACAAACGTGTGCGGAAACTGTTGGTACGCCGCGGCTACCGCGTTTGCAGCGCGATCGAGAAACCAGGTGTACTGGGTGAGGATCTCGTATTGGCGGTGAAAGTGTACGAACATCCACGCGT
>CAMYNX010000214.1 GCA_947259875.1 uncultured Gammaproteobacteria bacterium
GTCGTAGTCCATCGGCGTTTTCATGTCCTCGCCCAAAGAACCGTCCATCATTACCGACGAAAAACCAAGCTGGATGGACCGCTGACACACCGCCGGCGACGCGCCGTGATCCTGGTGCATGACCACCGGGATGTGTGGCCATTCTTCGATCGCGGACAGGATCAGATGGCGTAGAAAGGGTGCGCCCGCGTAACTGCGCGCACCGGCCGAGGCCTGTACGATAACCGGGCTGTCGGTGTCATCCGCCGCTTCCATAATGGCCCGCATCTGCTCAAGATTGTTCACATTAAATGCCGGTACGCCGTAACCTTGTTCGGCGGCATGATCCAGCAGTTGTCGTAAAGAAATAAGCGCCATGTTGTGCTCCTTAGATTACTAACAGATTTGTTTTCAAAACCAATTAAAAGTCTTCACTCAAACCTTGAGTATCTTCAGTGAATTGGTGCCCCCGGTGATACCGGCCAAGTCACCCTTGGTGACGACAATCGAGTCGTCTTTACTGACGATGCCGAGTTGCCGTAACTCGCGAATCGCCTGTTGTTCGGCCATATCGGTCCCCATGGACGCGACGTCCACAAGTATCGGATAAACGCCCCGATACAGCGACACCCGGCGCACCGTCGTGACATTGGGTGACATCGCAAAGATCGGGATCCCGGAACTGTTGCGTGACATCCATTTAGCGGTCGCCCCCGATTCCGTCATCGCCACGATCGCGGCGACCCGCAAATGATTCGCGGTATACATCGCCGCCATGGCAACCGATTCTTCTGCGGTTTCGAAGCGTGCGTCGACGCGGTGAGTAAACGCGACGCGATGACGTTCGGCACCGCGACAGATTCGATCCATCGCCTTGATCACTTTCGCAGGGTGCTTACCCACCGCGGTCTCCGCCGACAGCATCACTGCATCGGTACCGTCCATCACCGCGTTGGCGACATCTAAGACTTCGGCACGCGTGGGCTGCGGGCTGTCAATCATGGACTGCATCATCTGGGTGGCAGTAATCACTACCCGATTCGATTCCCGGGCTTGGCGAATAAATCGCTTTTGGATACCCGGCAATTCGGCGTCGCCGATTTCCACGCCCAAATCGCCGCGGGCGATCATCACCCCATCCGACGCCTCAATAATGTCATCCACGTTTTCGATTGCCCGCACGAAGGACACTGCCAGATAATCCGCTTTCACCCGTGCTGCGGTGCGAATATCGGCATGGTCCTTATCGGTGAGCGCCTCGGCGGATAATCCGCCTCCCAACCGGTTCAGACCTTTGAAACCTGTCAGTGACCCACCGTTGATCACCTGGCAATGGATTTGGTTGGCGGACACGTCCTCGACCTGCATAACGATGTTGCCATCATCCAATAGCAAGATGTCATCGCCGGCCAGATCCTCAGCCAAGTTCTTATGGGTCACGCCGACACGGTCTTGGGTGCCTTCATCGGAGCCGAGGTCGGTGTCGAGTGTGAACCGTGCGCCATCGCCCAGCCTGATTCCGCCTTCCTTGAATCCTTGGATGCGAATCTTAGGCCCCTGGAGATCGACCATGACGCCCACATGCCGCCCGTTGGCCTCGGCAATCTCCTTCACCGTCTGAACGCGCCGCACGTGCTCTTGGGAACTGCCGTGTGAGAAATTCACGCGCGCAACATCCATACCGTTTTTGATGACTCTTTCGAGTTCACCGGGACGATCGGTGGCCGGCCCGAGGGTGGCCACTATCTTGGTTCGGCGGAGCATATCCTTAGATATAAGTGTCAAGACACAATCTACAAGTCATTGTATGTGGCCTCCTTTGTTTGGTATGCCTTGCAACTCGTAATTCGTGCCGGTTCACTAACAAATAAGCAAACACAAGTCTCAAGACAAAAGCTACAAGCACACACGTTGCGCATTACAATCCTTGTTTGTTGCCACTTGTACCTTAGTGTCTCGCCGTTAACTTTGCGCTCGCCGTTCAAGCATCGCCACCGCGGGAAGCTTCTTGCCTTCTAGAAATTCGAGAAAAGCGCCACCGCCGGTGGAGATGTATGAGATCCTGTCGGTGAGCCCGTATTTGTCCACCGCAGCCAAGGTGTCACCACCGCCGGCTATCGAGAACGCATTGCTCTCAGCAATGGCCTCTCCCAGAATCTTGGTACCGGCGCCGAATTGGTCAAACTCGAATACACCCACCGGACCGTTCCACACGATCGTGCCGGCGGTTTGCATTAATTCACCAAAACGCTCAGCAGTCTGTGGCCCGATATCGAGGATCATGTCATCGTCAGCAACTTGATCCACCCGCTTGATGGTAGCCGGCGCCGACTCGGAAAATTCGTTGCCCACGACGACATCGGTGGGCACCGGAATCTCGCCACCTGTTGCGCTGGCGGCATCCATCAAACGCCGCGCCTCGGGAATCAGATCATGCTCGCACAGCGATTTACCCACTGGATATCCGGCAGCGGCGATGAAGGTGTTCGCGATTCCACCTCCTGGGATCAGCTGGTCGACGACCTTAGACAGGGCATCGAGGACCGTGAGTTTGGTGGAGACCTTAGACCCACCGACAATCGCCGCCATGGGACGGCGCGGGTTATCAAGCGCCTTACCTAAGGCCTCCAACTCCGCCGCCAGAAGCGGACCGGCACAGGCCACCGGGGCATATTTGGCCACCCCGTGGGTTGATGCCTGGGCACGGTGCGCGGTGCCGAACGCATCCATCACGTATACATCACAAAGCCCAGCCATCTTGCGGGCTAAGTTGTCATCATCTGCCTTCTCGCCCGCATTGAAGCGGACGTTTTCGCACAACACCACCTCCCCATCGGCAACCTCGATGCCGCGCAACCAATCCTTGATCAGGCGCACCGGCGCACCCAACAGGCCGGAGAGGTGCTCGGCCACCGGCGCCAACGAGTACGCCGGATCGTATTCACCTTCCTTGGGGCGGCCGAGATGCGTCATCAGCATCACCTTGGCGCCGGCTTGCCGCGCGTGCTCAATGGTCGGCAACGACGCGCGAATGCGTTTGTCGCTGGAGACCTTGCCGTCTTTCACCGGCACATTGAGGTCCTCACGAATCAGGACCCGCTTAGCCGCCAGGTCCAGATCGGTCATCTTTATAATTGTCATAACATTTGTTGACTCAAGTATCGGCGCTTGGTACGCCCCAATCTACGCACAGCCACAAACTGTTTGTTGTCCGGTCGTCTTCAGTTAGGCCGCCATAAACGCCCGGGTAGTGTCCAACATCCGGTTGGAAAATCCCCATTCGTTGTCGTACCAGGAGCAAACCTTCACCGTGGTTCCATTGACAACGCGGGTCATCGAGGCATCGTAGGTCGAGGATACCGCAGTATGATTGAAGTCCACGGACACCAAAGGCTCATCGTTATAAGCAAGGATGCCTTGCAGATCACCCTGCGACGCGTCCTTCATGATCTGATGAATCTCATCGACCGAGGTCGCGCGCGTCGCTTGAAAGGTCAGATCCACCAGCGACACGTTGATGGTCGGAACCCGCACCGCAAATCCGTCCAGCTTGCCGTTCAATTCCGGCAACACTAAACCGACAGCAGCCGCGGCACCGGTCTTGGTCGGGATCATGGACTGGGTCGCGGATCGGGCGCGGCGCAGATCAGAGTGGTACACGTCGGTCAACACCTGATCATTGGTGTAGGCGTGAATCGTCGTCATCAAGCCGCCCTCGACTCCAATCGTATCAAGTAAGGCTTTCACCATCGGCGCCAGACAGTTGGTGGTGCACGACGCATTGGATATTACCGTGTCGCTGGATTTGAGAACGCCATGATTGACGCCATAGACGATGGTGGCGTCGATATCACTTCCGCCAGGGGCCGAGAGCACCACTTTTTTCGCACCGGCCTCGAGATGCGCACTGGCCTTCGCCTTGGTATTGAACAGCCCGGTACATTCGAGGACCACGTCGATCTTCAGGTCGCGCCACGGCAGCTTGCTGGGATCGCGTTCCGCCAACACCTTGACGTGTTCGTCGCCCACCGCAAAGGAATCGTCTTCGACTTTGACGTCGTAGCCGAATCGCCCATGAGCGGTGTCATACTTGAGTAGGTGGGCGTTGGTATGCGCGTCACCCAGATCGTTGACCGCAACGACGTCAAACTCATCGTCCCGACCCGACTCAAACATTGCTCGAAATATATTACGCCCGATACGCCCAAACCCATTGATTGCTACTCTTATTGCCATGCGATTCTCCTCAAAACTATATGACTAGAAGCGGATTTCTATAATTAAAAAGTTGCGGGATCGTACTGCACTACATCCCGGCATGTCTTTGACGTTGATATTACTCGGAGAGCAGACCTTTAACCTCGTTGCCCACTCTATCGACGGTGAAACCGAAATGTTCGAATACGTCTTTGGCCGGCGCCGATTCACCAAAACTATCGATACCGACAATCTTGCCGTTGAGGCCCACATACTTGTGCCAGCCACCGGTGACGCCCGCCTCGATGGCTACGCGCCGAGTCACGGTACGCGGTAAAACCGACTCCCGATAGGCCTCATCTTGGCCATCAAACGCCGCAGTGCACGGCATCGACACTACGCGAACCTTGCCATTGAAGCGCTTCGCCGCCTCTACCGCGAGTTCGACCTCCGAGCCGGTTGCAATCAAGATCGCCTCAGGCTCGCCATCGGCATCGACCAGCGTGTAACCACCACGCCGGATATTGTCAATCTGTTGCGGCGTTCGCGGCTGATGCGGGACACCCTGGCGGGTCAACAACAAGCAAGTTGGGCCGTCCACGCGTTCGATGGCCGCCTTCCAGGCCACCGCGGTTTCCACACCGTCGCACGGCCGCCATACCGCCATATTCGGTATCAGACGCAGGGTGGCGGTCTGCTCCACCGCTTGATGGGTCGGACCGTCTTCACCGAGCCCAATGGAATCGTGAGTGTATACAAAGATCGTCGGCACCCTCATCAACGCCGCCATGCGCAAGGCGTTGCGGGCATACTCGGAAAAAATCAGAAACGTGCCGCCGTAGGGAATCAATCCACCGTGCAGGCCGATACCGTTCATGATTGCCGACATCCCGAATTCGCGCACACCGTAATAGATATAATTCCCGGCAGCGTCCGTGGCTGTAAGCGCCTTGGAGCCAGACCAGTTCGTGTTATTGGATCCGGTGAGGTCTGCGGATCCCCCGATCATCTCCGGCAGCTCCGCTGCGTAGACGTTCAAGGCGGCTTGCGAATGCTTGCGAGTGGCGTCCTTCTTTGCTGCCTCGTCGGTGGCCGTGATATATGCCGCTGCGTGTTGCTCCCAGTGGGCAGGCATCTCACGATTCATACGGCGTTCGAATTCCGCGGCGAGTTCCGGGTGTTCGGCCTTGTACGCGCTAAAACGTTTGTTCCACTCCGCCTCTGCGTTGACGCCACGCGCGCGCGCGTCCCACGCCGCGTAGATCTCTTCCGGGATCACGAATGGCTCGTACGGCCAACCGATCGTTTCACGCACCAACAACACCTCTTCTTCTCCCAAGGCAGCACCATGACACTCTTCTTTTCCTTGTTTATTGGGCGAGCCCCAGCCGATGACGGTCTTGCAGCAAATCAAGCTGGGCCTGGTAGTGTCCGCCTTTGCTTGTTCGATTGCCTGGCGCACCGCATCGGGATCGTGGCCGTCGATATCAGGAATGACTTGCCAACCGTAAGCCGCAAACCGTTGTGGCGTATCGTCGGTAAACCATCCCTCCACTTCGCCATCGATGGAAATACCATTGTCGTCGTAAAATGCGATCAGCTTGCCCAATCCCAGGGTTCCTGCCAAGGAACACGCCTCGTGGGAGATGCCTTCCATCAGACAGCCGTCACCAAGACATACATACGTGTAATGATCGACGATGGTGTGGTGTGTCTGGTTAAACTGGGCGGCAAGCACCTTTTCCGCGATCGCCATGCCGACGCCGTTGGTGAGGCCTTGACCGAGCGGACCGGTGGTGGTCTCGATGCCCGGCGCATACCCGTACTCTGGGTGCCCCGGTGTCTTGGAGTGCAGTTGGCGAAAGTTCTTGATCTCGTCGATGGGCAGGTCATAACCGGTCAGATGGAGCAAAGAATAATGCAACATCGATCCGTGGCCATTGGAAAGAATAAATCGGTCGCGATCCACCCACTTTGGATTGTTGGGATTGTGTTTCAGAAAATCGTTCCACAGTACCTCAGCAATGTCGGCCATGCCCATCGGCATGCCGGGGTGCCCTGAATTGGCTCTTTGCACCGCATCCATGCTCAAGGCACGGATGGCATTGGCCAGTTCTCGGCGATTGGGGGTCTTCTGTTTGGGTGTCACAGACATAGTTGCCATTCCTCTCAACGTATTTAACGTGGCCGAATTTGTTAGGTTTCTACCGGTCAACGAAACTCTGATAGGTGCCAGTCGAGCTTTACGCCGCCTGTTACGCAACGTCCAACGGTGGCCCTCATCTGGTGCCGGGAGTGATTCATGTTCGCGCCGCACACGAGGGGCGGGTATTCTTACCTAGACGACTGCACACAGCAATAGCGCGTTACGGCTAAATTCGTGCTCAAAACCTAAAATTTATCTATGCGTGCATCTAAACCAAACATTGATCTCGGTCTCAATCCCGGCATTTACCGATACTTGACAGGAACACTTGGTTAATGGCGGCCATGCATCCGAGCCTTGGGGTCCAGGCCGCGCCGCACATCGCTAGCTGTGAATTCTGTTTTTGCCGCCTTGGTGCAATATGCGGGCATAGACTGCTGAACCGATCACACCGACCCCGATATACTGCGCGCCGATGAACAACGCCCAACTCGTGGCGCGGGACTTGAACGCCTTGTGGCACCCGTGCACGCAAATGAAAGACCACGAGCAACTGCCGTTGATCCCGATACGCCGGGGCAAGGGGGTATGGCTGGAGGATTTTGACGGCAACCGATACATCGATGCGATCAGCTCCTGGTGGGTCAATCTGTTCGGTCACGCAAATCCGCATATCAGCCAGCGGATCACGCGGCAATTGAACGAATTGGAACATGTGATCCTGGCCGGTTTTAGCCATCAACCCGTGGTCGAGCTGTCCGAGAAACTCATCGCGATGACACCTGCGGGGTTGAGCCGCTGTTTCTATGCCGAGAACGGTTCCTCGGCGGTGGAGATCGCGCTCAAGATGAGTTTTCACT
>CAMYNX010000215.1 GCA_947259875.1 uncultured Gammaproteobacteria bacterium
TGACGAACACGTTCGCGGGTAACACCGACATCCAAGCCCACCTTCTCTAGGGTGGCTACGTCTCTTCCGCGTAAGCCGAAGCGGCGCTCCACGACTTCTCTTTGCTTGTCATTCAGTGATCTAAGCCACTCATCAATATGCTGCAATACCTTTTCGTTCTGAAGTACATCGGCGGGATCTGATGATTTTTGATCGGGTATTGCATCCAGCAAACTGCGGTCTGGGTCCGACTCCAGCGGTGCATCCATCGATGCGATCTTGTCGTCCAGATAGAGCATACGCTTGACGTTCTCCACGGGTACGTCCAGCATCTCCGCAATCTCTTCAGCGTTGGGCTCATGATCCAGTTGTTGCGCTAATTGCTTGGCCGCCCGCTGATAGACGTTGATCTCTTTGAGAATATGAACCGGCAACCGAATGGTACGAGTCTGGTTCATGATCGCGCGTTCTATAGTCTGACGAATCCACCAAGTGGCATAGGTAGAGAAACGAAAACCACGTTCAGGATCAAATTTTTCCACCGCTCTAATGAGCCCCAGATTTCCCTCCTCGATTAGATCGAGAAACGTCAGTCCCCGATTAATGTATCTGCGGGCGATCTTCACCACCAAGCGAAGGTTGCTCTCAATCATGCGTTTGCGCGCCGCCTCATCGCCTTTTTGGCACAATCGTCCAAAATAGACTTCTTCCTCGGCAGTCAACAAAGCGGAATAACCAATTTCACGCAGATATATTTGCGTCGCATCTGCGTAAGAGGCCGGGGACCGCCGCCTACCCACCGCGGATTTCTTAACGGGTTTTGCCTTTTCCGTCTCCGCGCTCAACGGCGCAGCCGCCGCGGTAGCTTTGTCAGCCTTGCGGCCCGATGGTTGTCTAGCTCTAGGCATGATGTCACCCCCTGAATCGTGTTTTGCCTAAGTTATCGCCGGGGCAGATAACGCGTCGGGTCAACCGGTGACCCTCGTCTGCGAATCTCGAAATGGAGCTTTACGCGGTTGCCTCCGGCACTACCCATCTCGGCTATTTGTTCACCCCTCGTCACCTGGTTGCCTTCTCTTACCAGGAGTTTTCTATTGTGCGCATAGGCACTTAGAAACGTTTCATCATGTTTTACTATAATAAGCTTACCATAACCCCGAAGTCCAGTCCCTGCGTACACCACCTTACCCGCTGCCGCCGAACGTATCGCTTGGCCGTATTTTCCTGATATATCAATACCTTTTCGGCCGGCACGCGGGGAAAAACTGGCGATAATCCGACCCTCAGTGGGCCACACCCAACCACGAGTTGCGCTTTGCGGACGCCGCACAGGCCGAGGTCTCGTTTTTGGCGCCGCGGTCTTCGGCGCCCGGTACCGCGGGGGGTCGGGCGCCTTGGTCGGAGATACCGGAGGTCGGGTGCGCAGCCGTTGACCGGGCTTGATCACGTACGGCGGATCAATCCGGTTCCAACGAGCCAAAGTTTGAAAATCCAAACCCACGTCCCAAGCAATGCTGTAGAGCGTGTCACCGGAACGCACTACGCGATGCGTCGGTTGCGTTACGCCCGGTGAGTGATCCTTAACT
The DNA here is from genome assembly GCA_947259875.1 of uncultured Gammaproteobacteria bacterium. Classification (GTDB taxonomy): domain Bacteria; phylum Pseudomonadota; class Gammaproteobacteria; order Arenicellales; family JAANXG01; genus CALZGZ01. Next base: position 1,566 of record CAMYNX010000215.1, read on the forward strand.
GGAACCGGGCGCCCGCCGGCGCATCCAGCCAGCACAATGACACAGGACAACGCGACGATCCGGTACGTCAATTTAGATAGCGAACAATTGCCAGCGCCACCACTACGAGGCCAAGGACCGCCCATCCGATCTGATCCACTCGTTGATGTAAGAATCGGGAAAATCGCTCTCCACCCCAGTACCAGTAAAGCAGGGCCGCAACCAGAAAGAACCGGGCGCCCCGCCCCACTAAGGACGCAAGCACAAAGGGTAACACCGCGAGCGCCAGCACGCCGGAAGTGACTGTAAATAATTTATACGGAATTGGGGTAAAACCCGCCAAAAATACCACCCATATACCATAGTCACTGAACCAATCTTGAACCCGTTGGAAATTGCCTTGCGCGTGGTACATGTCTATCAGTGGCTGCCCCACTTCATCGAATAGAAATAAACCGATCGCATAACCAAGCAGTCCACCTAGGACCGAGGTGATCGTCGTCAAAGCGGCGAAATACCACGCCCGTTGGCGTTGTGCCAATACCATCGGAGCTAACATGACGTCGGGCGGGACAGGGAAAAATGACGATTCCGAGAAGCTCAACAACGCCAGATACCGGGGCGCATGGCGATGCGCCGCCCATTCCAATGCTTTTTTGTAAGTCCAAGAAAAGATACGCATTTATATCTTTCCTGACACCAGTGGGACAAAATTAACCGACTCTATCTCCCGTTGCTCGAAGCCTTCTAATGTTTTCTCTATCAGCATGAGTTTTTGCAGTGTGCGTTCGCCAATCGGTATGACGATTCGACCGCCAATCGTGATTTGGTCCAATAGTGAGTGGGGCACTTCCGCTGGGGCTGCGGTGGCCAGGATTCCATCATAGGGGGCGTGCTCCGGCCAACCTTTTAATCCGTCACCGTGCAGAAACTTGATGTTACGGTATTTCAAGTCAAACAACCGATTGCGTGTCTGTCGGAAGAGCGTCGCGATTCTTTCTACGGTGCAAACTTCATCAACTAAATTGGCCAGTACTGCGGTTTGGTATCCACACCCGGTACCGATTTCGAGAACCCGATGCAGACGCTTACCGGCATTGAGCGTCTGAGTCATCAACGCCACGATATGCGGTTGCGAAATCGTTTGACCGTGACCAATGGGAAGCGCGATATCTTCGTAAGCCCTGCTGGCCAGGGCCTCGTCGACAAACATATGCCGCGGTACCTGTCGAATCGCTTCCAATACCCGGGGATCGTGGATACCACTCTCCCGTAAACGGTGCAATAGCCGTTCTCGAGTGCGCGCCGAGGTCATACCTATCCCGTCCCGGCGCTGTGTGTTCATGGATTCAGTTCCTTTACCCAATGCCCGATCTCGCCCAAGGTATCGTACCTGGTCAGATCTACCGTGAGCGGTGTCACAGAAACGAAGCCGTGCCGCACTGCATCAAAATCCGTACCAGGCCCGCAATCTTGTTCTTCCCCCGGCGGTCCCACCCAATAAATCGTCCTACCTTGGGGATCCCGCGACTTGATGACGGGTTCGGATTTGTGCCGGTTCCCCAACCGCGTGGCACGATAACCGTTCACTTTTTCAATCGGCAGATCCGGGACGTTGATGTTCAATATCGTGTCGCGCGCAAGTGGATTGCGATCCAACATTTCCAGGATCCGAACGACGACCTCTGCCGCCGTTTGAAAATGTCGCAGTCGGCCCCCCGCTAATGACACCGCTAACGCCGGGAACCCCAAGAATCGGCCCTCCATGGCTGCCGCCACAGTACCAGAGTACAACAGATCGTCCCCAAGATTGGCGCCGCTATTGATCCCTGAAATGACCATATCCGGTTCGTGCTGCATCAGCCCGGTGACCGCCAGATGGACGCAGTCGGTGGGCGTGCCATCCACATAGTAAAAGCCATTATCGGCGTTACGGACACGCAACGGACGACGTAACGTCAGTGAATTGCTCGAGCCACTTTGATCACGCTCGGGTGCAACCACAGTGATTTCCGCTCGTTGCCCCAGCATTTCAGAAAGTTGCCTAAGCCCCGGCGCCATGTAACCGTCGTCATTACTCAATAAGATCCGCACCATAGCCCCTTGACGTAAACTGCACGATTTCTCGAAGCACGAATTGTCGCCGAATTATTCACGCCAAGTCATGTTAGCCCATCTATTGCACCAAGGCGCGCCGCCCCTGTTCTTGGCCATACACCGAGGAAACCCCCAGCCTTTATTCCAGGAAATGGCGACGTAGGTGCACCAGATTACTTGGCGAGAACAGGAGCGGGGCTCGGTCGCGAACGCCTGAACTTGCGTTTCACTCAGTCCATGGCTACGGCTATGCATTTCGCTCCAGCGCGGCGTCCCTACCAACCGATACCGTCGCCATCATCCGGAATCCTTGCTGCAATATACGGCCTGGTACGCGCGATAGCATGGAACACGAAAGCTGGAATTTGGTCGGGGCGAGAGGATTTGAACCTCCGACCACCGCAACCCCATTGCGGTGCGCTACCAGGCTGCGCTACGCCCCGATGATTGTTTGTCGAATTGTGAAAATAAGGAGAGTCTAGTCTCTTAGAATCGCGACCACTTCGTCGAGTTCGCGTATTAAATCAGATACGATTTCCTTGCGCACGCCGCGGCCCGATGCAGCGCCGTCATTGACATCGACTTCGAGCTTATTCCTTGCGCCGCTTATGGTAAATCCGTCAACATACAAAAGCATCCGAATCTGGCGAATCAACAACACTTCATGACGCTGGTAGTAGCGCCTATTTCCACGCCGTTTGACGGGTTTTAGCTGAGGGAATTCCTGCTCCCAGTAACGAAGCACATGAGGCTTGACCCCGCACAATTCGCTAACTTCGCCGATAGTGAAGTAACGCTTGCTAGGAATCGGCGGCAGAATTGAATTGTCGCCCGGGTCCAGCATTCTTATCTTCTACTTTTCGTTTAAGCGTTGTCTCAAGTCGTCTGCGTTTGATGCGACACGATCCTTGAGCTTTTGGCTTGCTTTGAAAGTCACGACCCGCCGCGCGGAAATGGGTATCTCTTCTCCGGTCTTTGGATTACGTCCTGGACGTGAGTTTTTTTTCCTTACTCCAAAGTTGCCAAAGCCCGATAACTTAACCGAAGCACCTTCTTCGAGAGCACTGCGTACCTTTTCGAAAAACAACTCCACGAATTCCTTTGCCTCGCGTTTATTGAGGCCGAGTTCGTTAAACAAAGCGTTGGCTAAATCCGCTTTCGTTATGGCCACAATTACTCCTTATGTTCTTAATTGCGCGCCGAATCTAATATCCAACGCAGCTATAATTTCGGAGATGGTGCTGTCAACATCCTCATCCGTAAGGGTGCGTGAAGAGTCTTGCAAGGTCAAGCCAAATGCAATACTTTTTCGTCCCGGATCAATACCTTCCCCGCGATATACGTCAAATAAGTTTAGATTAACAATCCGGTTTCCTCCAGCCTCAATGACGGTATTTAGAACCATTTCTGCGCTAACCTCCGTTCCGACGACTATCGCCAAATCCCTTTGGATAGCGGGAAATCGGGACGGTTTCGTGAACTGGGGGATCTGTCGATGAAGCAACGGCCCCAAATCAAGCTGGAAAAGAAACAATGACGATTCTAGATCTAACTCACGTTGCACCTGGGGGTGGATTCTTCCTAAGCACCCCACTGCGCGTGATTCGTGATAGATTTCAGCCGACTGCCCCGATTGCAAACCTTTCTTTTTTAACTGCTTGAATGTAAACCGATCACTGGCGCCGGTCAAAGCCAATATCGCTTCGACATCCGCCTTGACGTCGTAAAAATCCACTTCTTGTGACGCTTGTCCCCACTGCTCGGGCGCTAGATTCCCGCATACGACACCACCCAACCGCAATATCTCCCGACGCGTACCATCCTGTGAATGAAAAGTGCGACCGATCTCGAACAAGCGTATCCGCCGCTGCTGGCGATTCAGATTGGTGATTGCCGCTTGCACCAATCCACTCCACATGTTGGTGCGCATCACCGACATGTTGTCTGCAATAGGATTGGTAATTCTGATAACATTTTGGTTACCGTCGAACAGCCCATTGATAGCAAAATCGACAAAGCTGTAGGTGATGACTTCTTGATAATCGCGGTCTGTGAGTAAAGTACGGACCCGGGTTAACGGTAGCTGTGATTCGGTTAATTTACTTACCGTTTCACTTGACTTTGGAAAGCTCACGGGGACCCGATGGTATCCATGTATGCGGATTAATTCCTCAATCAGATCGCATTCGCGTTGCATGTCGAAGCGATAAGAAGGCGGTTTCACTTCCCAGTATTTTTGTTGCCGCGTCACTCCACGGGCAGATCGTCGCAACATAATATCGACTTTATTGGCCTCCATCTGCATCCCCAAGACCTGCTCCAAGCGGTCATGACGAATTTTCACCGGTGGCCGTATGGGAAGACAGCGCTTATTGGTTTTGTCGACCACCGGACCGGGCCTACCTCCCACGATGTTCTTGAGTAGTGCACTCGCGTAGTGGATCGCCGGAAGCGGCAGTTCCGGGTCTACTCCGCGTTCGAACCGATAGGCAGATTCGCTGTTCAGCCCGAAACTGCGGGCCCTACCGGCCACTACCGACGGGGTGAAATGCGCAGCTTCGAGCACGATGTGGCGGGTATCGGCATCGATGCCGGAGTCAGCACCACCCATGATGCCCGCTACTGCCACTGCTCGGTGATGATCTGCGATAAGTAGAGTTTCGCCGTCGGGCCGCAACTCAGAGCCGTCAAGCATCTTAATGGTCTCACCCGAGTCCGCGGTTCGCACGTGAATCCCACCTGTTAACCGATTAAGATCGAAGGCATGCATCGGCTGGCCGAGTTCCAACATGACATAATTGGTCACGTCAACGACTGGGGTGATCGGCCGGATACCACAGCGCCTCAATCTTTCACGCATCCATACGGGTGTCGCCGCCTGGTCGTCGATATCTTCGACGATCCGGCCCAAATAACGCGGGCATGCCTTGGGCGCGGATACCACGACATCTATCAGCCGCTTGGTTTCCGCAGCACAACCGGGCACATCCGTATGCTTGAGCGCCGCTCCGGTCAGCACCCCTAATTCACGGGCGATACCAAGAATACTCAAGCAATCCCCGCGATTCGGCGTCAAATCAATATCGATCACCCAATCCGCCAACTGCAGATAGTCTTCTACCCGTTGACCGATAGATGCGTCGTCGTCCAGCAGATACAGCCCCTCTGAACTATCCTCCAGGCCCAACTCCATGCCTGAACACAACATCGCCTGTGACGCGATACCGTGTATTGATGCGGGCTGAATTACATGACCGCTGGGGAGCGTGGCATTGGGCAGTGCAGTCGCCACTCGCGCTCCCACGGTCACATTCGGTGCACCGCACACCACGATTAACGGCGACCGCGCGCCGATATCGACGTCACACACTGTCAACCGCCGAGTATTGGGATGCGCTCGGACCGCCGTTAGCCGGCCGACCACGATATCGGGAAGTCCTGGGCCGGCCGGTTCCAGCGAATCGACCTCCAAGCCCGACATCGTGAGCAGATCGACCAGTCCGTGGACATCCATTCGGATATCGATCCAATCCCGCAGCCACGCTTCACTGATAATCATCGGAACTGCCGTAAAAAATTCAGATCGTTTTCAAAAAACAAGCGTAAATCGTCGACGCCGTAGCGCAGCATCGCCAATCGCTCGACCCCAAGACCGAAGGCGAATCCGGTATAACGCTCACTATCTAATTGCACATGGGCGAACACTTCCGGGTGTACCATGCCGCATCCCAGCACCTCCAGCCAGCCGCTTTGCTTGCACACGCGGCAACCCACGCCATCGCATAGGACGCAACTGATATCGACCTCCGCGGAGGGTTCCGTAAAAGGAAAATACGACGGGCGAAAACGTACTTGCAGTTCGGACTCAAAAAATTCATGAAGGAAATGGATCAATACGCCTTTGAGATCGGCAAAGCTGATCGCGTCATCCACCGCAAGACCCTCGATCTGATGAAACATGGGCGTATGGGTGACATCCGAGTCGCAACGGTACACACGTCCCGGCGCGATAATCCGAACCGGAGGGGGATGTTCCTGCATGTATCGGATCTGAACCGGTGAGGTGTGCGTGCGAAGCAAGGTCTGGTCGTCAATGTAGAACGTGTCGTGCATTGCACGTGCCGGATGACCCACTGGAATGTTCAGGGCCTCGAAGTTATGAAAATCATCTTCCAGCTCA
>CAMYNX010000216.1 GCA_947259875.1 uncultured Gammaproteobacteria bacterium
TTCCAGAACCGGCTTCAACTCGCCACCGCAGATCTTTTTATAGAACCTTTCGGTGAAAGCCTTTAGATCCACATCCGCGGCATCCATATACCGGTAGAATTCCTCGCGCGGTTCGGGACACACATAACCAGCGGTGACGGCTACGGTCTTGATGTTTTGCTCGTGACAGGCTTGTGCGATGTCGATGGCATACTCGTGAAAGATCACCGGATCATTGTAGGTGAACGCAACGCTACGGCAATCCAGCTGTTTGGCAACGTCAGCGATACGTTGCGGGGAGGCGCTGTCTGCCAGCGTGTCGGTCTGACGGGATTTGCTGATATCCCAGTTCTGACAGAATTTACAGGCTAAATTACAACCGGCGGTACCAAAAGACAGGACGCTGGTTCCGGGAAAAAAGTGGTTGAGGGGTTTCTTCTCGATAGGATCCACACAGAATCCGCTGGACCGCCCATAGGTCGTAAGGACAATCTGGTCTCCCTGGCGCATGCGTACGAAACACAAACCGTGTTGTCCTTCGCGTAAATGGCAAAAACGAGGACACAGGTCGCATTGCACCCGTCCATCCTCGAGGACATGCCAGTATTTGGTCGCAACCGTGTCGCTCACCGTTTCCATCATGTTAGCAAATGGGGGCTTTACGCGATGACATCAAGGGTCTTGAATTCGAGAAGGACAGCGTTCATGGGACCAGCCCGCATCTCTCACCAGGCGCCCCGGCCCTGGCTGGTTCTCGCACACCTGCGCTTGGCCTTCACTCGACCCATAGCCCGTTATGGGTCTCGCTCCAGGCGCGGCACTTGTCCCCGCACAGCAGGGGGCTCAGCCGCACGAGTCCTGCGCCAGCATCCGAGATCCTAGTGAGAAATGCGGGCTAGAATTAAGATGTTAGTATATCGCTAATCACCCATCGAGGTCTGCAATGACAGAGATTCGACAACCCGCGGTGGCGGGCACGTTCTACACCGATGACCCCTCGTTGCTGCGAAACCAGGTGGAGGATTTTTTGCGTGATGCAAAACCCGCCCACCACACGCCTAAGGCCCTCATCGCTCCCCACGCCGGCTATGTCTATTCCGGGCCTGTAGCGGGTTCGGCCTACGCCGCGGTCACATCGCAACGGGGCCGTATCACACGCGTAGTCTTGCTGGGGCCAGCCCACCGCGTGGCGGTAAGCGGCGTTGCGGCTAGCTCGGCGCGTGCGTTCGCGTCACCGCTGGGGGAGGTTCCGGTAGACCAAGACACCGTCGCACGGCTCGTTAACGACCTGGATTTTCTGCTCTACATGGACGAGGCCCACGCACTGGAACACAGTCTCGAAGTCCATCTGCCGTTCTTGCAGATCGTACTGGATGAGTTCGTGTTGCTTCCGTTCGCGGTCGGGAGTGCCGATCCAACGCAGATTGAGCGGCTGCTCGAAAGGCTATGGGGGGGACCCGAGACGCTGATTGTTATAAGTTCTGATCTCAGCCACTACCATGACTACAACACCGCCCAGAAACTTGATCGGTTTACCACCGGCCGAATTGAACAATTCGATCCAGCCAGCCTCACCGGGGAACATGCCTGTGGTCAGATTCCCGTCCGCGGGTTATTGCAATCCGCGACCCACCACCGTTTGCAGGTCGAAACCCTGGATACCCGTAATTCCGGCGACACCGCAGGCCCCCGGGATCGAGTAGTGGGTTACGGCGCATATTCTTTCTACGAAGCGCTCCCGGAACGCTCACTACCGAAGACTGAACGCAACCGGCTCACCGGACTTGCTCAGCAGTCCATTAAACATGGATTGGACCATGGCAGTCCGTTGCCAGTTATCGTCGAGGATTGGCCAGAATCTTTGCAGTCAGTACAGGCCAGTTTTATAACGCTCAAGAAAAATGGCGACCTGCGTGGTTGTATCGGCAGCCTCGAGGCGACCAGAGCATTAGTCGAAGATGTCGCACACAATGCCTATGCCGCCGCGTTTCGTGACCCCCGATTTTCCAAGGTGGATCACGATGAGTTCCTTGAACTGCACATTCATATCTCGATTTTATCGGCTCCGGAACCGATCACCTTTGGTTCACAACAAGAATTGATTGATCAACTGCGGCCCGGGATCGATGGTTTGATACTAACGGAAGGAACTCGCCGTGGAACGTTTTTACCAAGCGTGTGGGACAACATTCCCGAACGCAACAGGTTCCTGCAACAGCTCAAAAGCAAAGCCGGTTTAGATCCGAACTACTGGTCACCGACCGTGAGAGTAGCACGGTATACGACGGAATCTTGGTAGTTGGCAGCAAAGATTCGACCCAATGTCGGGCGGGTTATGCGCGGATAATCTTTTTGCCTTCGATCCAGTTAATCAGGGGCCGCCACTGTTTGATATCCTGCTCCACCGCTGATGGCCCCATTTCAAAGATACCGACACCACGCGCCGCGGCGCGCACATAATTCTGCGTATCCCGCAGCGTGGTCACGAAGGGTATATCTAGACTTTTGAGAAATTTTTCGAGGTCATGATATACCAGCGTGTTTTCTCGTACCCGGTTAGCCACTACTCCGACCAGCTTTTTGCTTTGCTGCAAATGACCTTGCACCAGCAGGTCACCAATAAAATGCGCCGCCGCGCGGATATCGATTGGAGAAGGCAGCACCGGAATGACCACTGCCTGGGTCAGCTTCATCAATTCGACGACCTTATCGGTCTTGGATCGGGCCGGGGCGTCATAAATGACCCGTTTGGTACCATTGGGCAAGGTAATGTGGCCACTCAAGGCCGACAGTCCGTGTATCTTGGCGTAGTTATCTGGCCTCGCATCGAGCCATTCGGTTGAGGATTGTTGCGGATCCACGTCTACGAGGGCGGTGGGAACCCCCCAAACGCCATAATAGGTAGCAAGATTAGTGGCGATGGTTGTTTTTCCGCAGCCGCCTTTAGGGTTAACCACTAGAATCGACCGCATTGTTATCTCCTGGGGCCACGTGGCCTTTTAATGGTCATGAGCTGTGCTGCGCGTAGTCGCCGAATCGGGCGGCTAGTTCCCCTGCTGTGCGGGGACAAGCGCGGCGCTGGAGCGATGAAACGAGAGTTCGGAGCCTGTGACTGCGACCCCTTTTTCCTGTTGAGTGAAGCGTAACTCCAGGCGTTTGAGATCGAGCCAGGGCCGGGATAATCCCGCCTCTATGCATGGTCTGCAGCGGAGAGACCCGCAGCGTCTGTTTCATCAAATAAAGACATCCGCGTCTCCAGGTTGCTTGGCAAAAATAGGGGCGGGGCATCTTGGTGCAACGTGCGGACTAGCCCGGATATTGCACCAAGGATCCCGGCAGCTGGCGAAGAGATCGGGCGGCTGAACGCAGCGCTGGAACGAAATCCATAGCCGGCTATGGGTTGAGTGAAGCGCAAGTGCAGACGTTCGAGATCGAGCCAGGGCCGGGATAGGCGATTGCCGGGGTGCAAAGTGTCATTTCTACCGTTGATCGTATTGCCTCTATCGATCAAGTTGATAGCGTCCTGTTTCGCCGCCTTGGGGCAATATCCGGGCTAGAGATAACTGAGAACCAAGCCAATGAACACCGCGGCACCAAACCAAGCGTTATTGAGAAATGCTTTGAAACAGCTTGGCTCCTCGCGGCTGCGTATAAGCATTTGCTGATAAACTGCGAACCCGCTGGCGGTGATCAATCCGCCGTAATAATACGCGTCCAGTATCAAGCGGTTTCCAATATAAAAAAGAACGACAAGGGTTAGCAACTGGAATGTCGCGATCAGCACTCGATCGTAGCGACCGAAAAGTATAGCGGTAGACTTAACACCGATACGCAGATCGTCTGAGCGATCCACCATCGCGTAGATCGTATCGTAGGCCAGTACCCATGCAATATTCGCCGTTACCAACCACCACGCGATCGCCGGTACGTGATTGGTCTGCGCCGCGAACGCCATGGGAATACCCCAGGAAAATGCTATCCCGAGGATGAATTGGGGGTGATAAATGTATCGCTTGGCGTACGGATAGACGGTCGCCATAGCAACACCCACTACCGATAACGCGATGGTGAATCTGTTCAACGTCACCACTAGGACCAAGGCCAGGGTGCACAGCACGGTGAACAAAAACAGCGCCTCCTTGGAGGACACCCGACCGGCTGCAATCGGCCGGTCACGGGTCCGCGCCACGAATGGGTCGAACGTCCGGTCGGCATAATCGTTAATCACACATCCGGCAGAGCGCATGAGGAACACGCCGCTTAGAAACACCAGCAAAATCCAGGGTTGTGGACGCCCCTCAGCAGCCATCCACAGCCCCCACAGGCTCGGCCACAATAGCAATAAGGTGCCGATGGGCCGATCGATGCGCATGAGCAAGGCATACTGCTGGATGCGGTCAACGACAACGCTAAACATTCACGTAGCCCTCGCCGTGGCCCACCCATCGCGATATCAGCGCCCGGATGTTGCCGGGGTGCTGGTCCAAAAGCAAGCGTCCAATTTGCTCGACCTTTGGTAACAAGCCATGGTCGCGGACCAAATCGGCAATCACAAGATTCATCAAACCAGTCTGCCGGGTGCCCAACACTTCGCCTGGACCTCGTAATTCCAAATCCTTGCGCGCGATTTCGAATCCGTCGGTGGTGTCGCGCAGCGTGGCTAACCGGGTCTTGGCATGAGTGCCGAGCGGTGGACGGTACATCAACACGCAACACGCCTGATCACTGCCCCGTCCGACACGCCCCCGTAACTGATGAAGTTGCGCGAGGCCCAAGCGCTCGGCGTTTTCGATGACCATCAAGCTGGCGTTTGCGACGTCGACACCAACCTCGATGACGGTGGTGGCTACCAACAATTCCACCTCCCCATTACGGAACCGTTCCATCACCGCTTCCTTTTGCTGCGGTTTCATACGCCCATGCACCAATCCAATTCGCAGATTCGGTAATGACCGCGTCAACGCAGCCTCCATCTCGGTCGCTGCCTGTACCTCCAGCGCTTCGGACTCGTCAATGATGGGACATACCCAGTATGCCTGCCGGCCTTGGCGGCACGCAGCCTCGACGCGCGCCACCACCTCCCCGCGCCGTGTCTCCCGCACCACCACCGTCTCCACCGGCTGCCGGCCCGGTGGTAATTCATCGATACTCGACACGTCGAGATCGGCGTAGAACGTCATCGCCAGGGTACGCGGGATAGGTGTTGCGGTCATCACCAGCTGATGTGGGACACAGTCGCTGGTGGTACCTTTATCCCGCAATGCGAGACGCTGGTCGACACCGAAGCGATGTTGTTCGTCAACCACAATCAGGCCCAGGCGTCGAAACTCAACGCCTTGTTGAAACAGCGCGTGGGTACCGATCACGACGTGTATTTCACCCGTGCCCAGTGCATCAAGCACTTGGCGACGTTGGCGACCGCTCACGCGGCTGGATAACCAGCCAACCTCGGTGTCTAAGGGACTGAACCAGCGTGAAAAGGTACGGAAATGTTGTTCCGCAAGAAGCTCGGTCGGCGCCATGACCGCAGCTTGATAGCGGTTGTCGAGCACACGGGTAACCGCCACACCCGCAACCACCGTCTTACCTGAACCCACATCACCCTGTAACAATCGCAGCATAGGTATCGGCTTGCGGAGGTCTTCCAATATCTCGGCGCATGCTTTTTGCTGAGCATGCGTCGGGACAAAGTTCAACTCGCCCCAAAATGCATCCAGTAAACCGTTGTCGTCACTCATTGCGGGCGCCGGATGGACTCGGCGTTGCTGACGCGCGAGCCGCAAACTCAGGTGATGGGCGAGCAGTTCCTCAAACGCCAGCCGTTGCTGTGCGGGATCTGTGCCGGCCTGCAATCGTTCGGTGTCGGCACCTGACGGTGGGCGATGAACATAGTGCAAGGCGGTCTGCAGGGTCGGATAGTCCAATACGCTTAATACGGATTCGGGAAGCAGTTCAACCACGCGATCCAGGGAGCGGTTCAACGACTCACCGGTTATGCGGCGCAATTGGCCCTGACCGACCCCTTCGGTGGCGGGGTAGATCGGCGTCAATCCCTCACTAGGGTCGACCTGGGGTTTTTGACTGGTCACTTCGTACTCGGGATGCACCAATTCGGTGGTCACCGGACCCCGCCGGATCTCGCCAAAGCATCTCAGCCATCTGCCGCGGACGAGGCGCTCCTGCTGCGATGCGCTGAAGTGAAACAACCGCATGGTCAACGAGCCGGTGCCATCACTGATACGACATAACAAGCTGCGCCGACGTCCGTAAGCAATCCCGGTGTGCTCGATCTGCCCGACCACGACGACCTCGGTCCCCAGCCGCGCAGCGCCGATAGGTGTAACCCGGGTGCGATCCTGGTAGCGAGACGGCAGATGAAACAGCAGATCCTGAACGGTATGAATCCCCAGGCGTGCCAGTTTTACGGCCAGCTGCCGACCAACTCCCTTGATAACGGTAACTGGCGCCACGGCCGGGTCAAGCCGGGCCTGAGAAGTCGACGTAACGGGAGATCTAGCCCGCATCTGGCACCAAGGATCCTGGATGATGGCGACGGGACTTGTGCTGCGCGGAGTCGCAGGGTCGGGCGGCTGGACGCCGCGCTGGAGCGAAATGCATAGCCGTAGCTATGGGTTGAGTGAAGCGCAAGTCCAGGCGTTCGCGACCGAGCCAGCGCCAGGATAGGCGTATACGCGGGCCCAAAGTGTCACACCGGACATTGATCGAATTCCTTATTCCAAACAAAATGTTAGCTCTTCTTTTCGCCGCCTTGGTGCACCATGCGGGCTAACCGGCAAAAGAACAGATCTTTAGGTATTTAGTAGCTCGTATATTTTCGGTCCACGATCACGGGCCAACATCCTCTTCTTCGGGAAGCTCGAGAACCGCATCCATTTCCACCTTCGCATTCTTGGGCAACGAGGCCACACCAATTACCGCTCGCGCCGGATACGACCCATGGAAATACTCTCCCATTACTTCATTCACGATGGCGAAATTCGACATCTCGGTAACAAACACGTTGAGCTTGACCACATCGCGCAAAGAGCCCCCCGCCGCCTGTGATACCGCTTGCAGATTATCGAACACCCGAACCACCTGGGAACGAAAATCGTCACCCACAAGGCTCATGGTTTCTGGATCCAGGGGAATTTGGCCGGAGACGTACACCGTGTTGCCTACCTTCACCGCCTGCGAATAAGTCCCGATAGCGCTGGGCGCATTACGCGTGCTAACGATTTTTCGATGTGCCATGAATCCAGTATGTCAATACTAGCCCTTCGCGCGAGCGACCCTGACCACGGAAGGCTCGGTGCGTATTTGGCGGAGAATCCGTGCCAGATGTACCCGGTCCGCTACCTCAATGATAAAACGGATGACAGGAAACTGACCGTCACGCTCATCAACGTTGACATTGTTTATGTTGGAATCCTGTTCAGCGATGACGCTGGCAATGCGTGCCAGCACGCCGCGCTGGTTGTGAACCTCGACTCTAAGATTAACCGGGAAATTACCGAAAACTTCCACATCCCATTCCACCGGGATCCACTTGTCAGGCTGCTTACGGTAGTGTTTGGCGTTGGGACATCCGGTAGTATGGATGACGATGCCGCGGCCGGTAGTAAAGAATCCAACAATAGGGTCGCCGGGGATCGGGTTACAGCAGCGCGCATAATTGATCAGCATCCCTTCAGATCCACGTATCGCCAAAGGTTGGTCGTCCTCGCTCTTGGCCTCTTTATCTTTGTGGGACGGCGGCGGTAACAACTGTTTTGCAACCATATCTGCCAACCGTTTTCCCGATCCAATGTCGGATAACAGGTCATCCCAGTTGTCCACGCCTAGCGTGTCGAGCAGCATTTTGCGTTGCTCATCGGTCAACTTTTTACGCCCGAATCTGCGGGTCTTGATTGCTCTATCAAGCAGGCGCTTCCCGAGGTCCACGGCTTCATAGCGCTGCTGACTCTTGAGATAGTTGCGGATCGTAGCGCGCGATTTACTGGTCACCGCATAGTTCAACCAAGTCGCCGTCGGATGGGCCGTATCCGAGGTGATGATTGAGACATGATCACCGTTATTGAGCACGGTGGGTAACGAGACTAATTCACGATTTATACGCGCACCAGCACAACGGTTACCGATGTCGGTATGCACCGCATAGGCAAAATCAAGCGCCGTGGCACCACGCGGGAGTTTCTTGATATCACCTTTCGGCGTGAACACATAGACTTCATCGGGAAATAGATCGATCTTCAGGTGCTCCAGAAATTCCCGGGGATTGCCAGTCTGTTGTTGGGTGTCGAGCAAATCCAGCAACCACTGACGGGCCAATTGTGGGGGCTTGGCGCTGGAATCGGCGCCGGACTTATATATCCAATGGGCCGCAACTCCCGCTTCGGCGATCCGGTTCATGTCTTCGGTACGAATCTGCACCTCTAAGGATTCACCAAAGGCCCCAAACACAACGGTGTGAAGAGATTGATACCCGTTGGCCTTCGGTATTGCGATGTAATCTGTAAACCGACCAGGAATAGGCTTGTACAAATTATGGATGGTCCCCAAGGCCCGGTAACAATCGTCTACCGAGTTCACGATAATGCGATATCCGTAAATATCATGAAGTTCATCGAATGATCGACGTTTCCGCGACATTTTCTTGTAGATGCTGTACACACTCTTCTTACGTCCCAATACCATCGCTTCGAGACCGGACTGATGGAGTTCCCGCTCAATGCTGACCCGGAGTTTCTTGACCACCGCCTTGCGATTTCCTGCGCGTTTTTTCAGTGCTTTGGCAATCGCCCGGTATCGGTTTGGATAAATGTGATGAAAACTTAAGTCCTGCAGCTCTCGACTCCACTGATGCAGGCCCAATCGATTGGCGATGGGGGCGTAGATATCTAGTGTTTGCCTGGCGATTGATCTTTGTTTGGAGATCGGCAGGGCGTCCAGGGTCCTCATGTTGTGCATGCGATCTGCAAGTTTAATG
>CAMYNX010000217.1 GCA_947259875.1 uncultured Gammaproteobacteria bacterium
ATTATGCAGAGGCGTACCCAGCAAAACGACCGTTTTCTCGCAGCTGGGTACCTTTTTCCTGCAGCGCTATCCATAATCGAGCACTATGCATAATGGCCGCACGCAGCCGTTGCCGGTGCTGATCGGCATAGCGCCCCCATCGTTTTCACGACTCCGCAAGCAGCGGTGTGAGCATGCCTGTGATTTCAGATACTAGGGCATCGCGGTTGTCAGCACTCACGGTAACGAGCTGCACGTCTTGGCGCTTCTTTATATCATCGGCGAAATAAAAGGCCTTGCGCATAATCGTACCCAATACCGGGCTGGGACCATCTAACGCCCGAATCACGAGCTGCTGAAACCGTTTGGATTTGATCTCCATGAAGCCGATTTCATCGATGACCACAAGCTGTTTTCGGGCTATGGCATCCTCAAGTGCGGTGAGGGCCACGTTCTCGAAACTTTCCATATCAATACCGTATTTGCCCAAACGATAACGCGAAGCGAGACCGATTTCCGCGAGACGACCGGTTTTACCATCGATGGTGTTGATGGAGAAGCCGACACGTTGATCGTCACGGTGAACATCCAAGGTGTAAAACCCGCCAATCGCATTGTGACCGAGCCGTTTCAAGTTCTCGACCACATGACAAATCAGAGTGGATTTGCCCACCCTGGGACGCCCCGTCAAGAGGATGTTCTTTTGCACAAGTGAGCCAATAGTGCGAATTACCGAATCGGACAATTCCGATACAAAGCGTCTTATTGAATCACGTTATGGGTATCGCTACGACCGCCTCACCCGTATTCTGGCTCACGAGATTCCAAAGTGGACTGCTGGACTCGAAGCCGTCATTGGTGACTATCGGGGGGAATGCGCTACAGTGAGGAACGATGCTGATCCCCAAATACAGCATTCGCTCAGCGGTTGCCATCGTAGCAGTTCTCAATCTCGCCTATTTCGGCGTCGAATTTTCCGTTGCATTGAGCATTGGCTCTGTCTCCCTGTTCGCGGATTCCATCGATTTTCTCGAAGACACATCGGTCAACTTTCTCATCTTCGCTGCTTTGGGTTGGAGCGCGTACAAGCGGTCAATCGTGGGCATGCTTTTAGCAGTCTTGCTGCTCGCTCCCGGTGTTGCCACGCTTTGGATGACCTGGAATAAGTTGGGACACCCGGTTCCACCCGATGCCGTATCGCTAAGCGTGACTGGATTCGGTGCGCTCGTTGTGAACGTTTCCTGCGCTCTAATCCTGGCCGCGTTCAGGAAAAACACCAGCAGCTTGACAAGAGCAGCATATCTTTCGGCTAGAAACGACGCTGTAGCCAATGTCGCGATCATCGGAGCTGGAGTTGCAACCGCTGCTACAGCATCAATATGGCCGGATGTAGTTGTGGGGCTTGGAATCTTCGCGATCAATCTGGATGCGGCACGAGAGGTATTTACGGCAGCTCGAAAAGAGCACGTCGATGCGGGAGCGTAAACAACTTGGTTCCATATGGCCGAGGACTGCCTATTGCGCCGCAACATCACCGTGCCGCTCCCCGCGATAACTTCATCGGTCAGGGCAACGCCTGGACTCGACCTAGGTTGTGTCAAAACTCGAAATCAAAAAACAAAGTGGTAAATTTACGTTTGGTTTTTTGATATTCATACTTTCATATGGGAGATCAAAACTAACCTGAGATCACTTCGCACCTGATGTGGTGCATGGTTCCATCGAGTAGGACTTTTTACACAGCCTGGACCCACAGCGGCCTAACGTAGTCTGAATGGATGAATGTCCGTTCTCATCTATAGCGGACATACTGCACTGTATTGCGAAATACAAAGTCAACTCGTTCGTGCATTCAATTGAAGATGATGACACTGCTGAACGAGAAAGTGGATTGTGTGGCGAATGTATTGGATAAGTTGACAGATGAACTGCGCGAACACGATCGCCGTCTGGTACGTCTAGAAACCCTTGTCGAGATTGGAAAGACACAGTCGCGATTGCCCAAAAGGTAAGCAAATCGAAGAAGGGGCCGAATCTATGTAACTGTGGTTTCGGGTTGACGATTGCGGTGTGTGCGACAAAAGGCTTTGTCAAGTTATCGGCATCGTGATAGTCGATCTTGGCGTGACTCACCGTTTCAACACGCCATCACCATCTATTGCCACGTAGAAAAAGAGTGAGAGCAAAACCCCCGATAATGGCAAGCCTACGCTAGATGACGTCCGAGCCTGAACAGATTGTAGATTTGGCTATGGACTGAAACACGAGGCTTGATAAACGCCGGGCCGGTAGCGGGGAATGTCATAATCGGTGATCGACCCTACCCTGCCGTCGGATGAAACAAGGATCCCATCTGTTAGTTTATCTCCTTGGCACCTTTGCAAAACTCGTCCACCCTGGCGACGCCAAGGCGGTAGTCGCTGAGTTGAAGACGGCGGTCCTTCAGCTGCATCTTCAAGATCCGATTCTCTGTCGATAGATAGTCGATGACATCCTGTTGGTACTCGTTAAGCCAGTCCGATAATGCAACGAGTAGGAAATGGAACGGAAAAATTGTGCCAGTCATGGGACTAGCCTATCTCGACCAAGGATCGACAACAATCTAGAATCGCCGATCTAATATTTGGATGCTACGCGCTAGCAAGCAAGGAGGGTGAATTTGCTGACCCACGCTAAGGCCGGCGCTCGCATTTGCGTCGTTCTGTTCCCAGCCATGGCAAGGTGATCGTTCGCCTTTCCGGTTGACGGCGATCTTCGCCCATTCGGCAACTCCGCCAGCGCCGGTCCTGTTGCCGTCGACCGGTGCTGACCCGGGGAATGAGCGATCCGGCTTCCAGCTCCAGTTCTTTACTCATCTCATGAATCGCGGTCCACGATTCGTCATCGAGGAGCCCTGACTCCCTCAATCGTCGAACCTCCTGCAGGAATCCCTCTTTGTCTCTAAGCACTTGCAAGAGCGATAGCATTCGCAGGTCCATATTGTCGTCGTTCGATTGCATAGTAGTTTCACTGCAGAGATTGGGCAAACCAACCGTCCCTCATTATCTCAGCGTAATGACTTCGAGGTTCTTGTGATCATCATCCACATCGCATGAGTCGAGATCACACTTGAGCCAAGCTCGCGCGCTTCTAGCGGGACCAAATTGTAGTGTTCGCATACGCCATACCTGGACGGAATGATTTGAATCTATTCCACCCATTTACTGCAAAGAACCGCACCGCGCCCTCGTCCACGAGCCTCATCATCTGCGTTATATTCGAATCCCCGGATCTCGTTTGTGAGGTTATCATTTATCGGCTCAGTATTTCTCTACGTAAAATATTCATCAATTTGAGTTCTTTACAAATGTCCTGGGTTTTTCTACTCCATACACAAATAGTTTATAGAATGCAGCCGCGCATGACTGTGCACTGTGCACGGTTCGGATGTGTATTATTTCCACCCGCCAGAGCATCGTCATAGCCGTATCAAGTATCAAGTTTGTCACACCTGAGCAACGCCATAGCGGCGATGATGTGACGATATTGAAGCAACGACATGCCTTGTACACCAGGATGAGGCGACGTCACCCCGAACGCTGGTCAACCAGCACACGTAACTGGCGACATGAAGCATCCGTAGAATTAAATCCAAAACATCATAAAGAAAGAAAGGCGGCGTGAACCATTCAAGGCGACAACTATGTTGACAAACTCCGAGGGCTGCCGATCAGTTTGAAGTTTTCAAAATTCCGTCCGTCGTGAAGCCGAATAGCAGCTCGCGACCCACTGCGGCCTGTCGAGCCTTATCAACTGAACGACTGCTCCGGCGCGTTTAGCCGCCATTCGTGCATATGCCTAATTCTAGGCTTGTGGGATTGATGACGATCGCGTCGGAGCACGAATCCAGTGAGTCATCAAGGATGTTGTCCGGGGAAGCAAGCGAGCAGAAGTGCCTGGGTCCTGTCGGCAGGATAACTGCTAAACGAAGCCCAACGAGGCGGAAGAAACCGAAGAGGTTGGAGAGTCTATCGTGCTACGAAGATGGGTCTCAGACTTTCACGACCGAGTTGACATAACTATATAACTAGTGATATGGTTAATAGATGGCGAAGACACACGCAATAGCTGAGGAACGTGCAGCGCAGGGCCTTGCCGCCCTTGGGAACCGGTATAGGTTACGTCTCTTTAAGATCCTCGTCCGTGCAGGCCATGAGGGGATGAACATCAGTGACCTGCAACGGCTGCTTGACATGCCAGCATCCACGTTGGCTCACCACTTGTCGATGTTGGCACGAGCCGATCTGGTTCAACAGCAGCGGCATGGCCGCGAAGTGATGTGCACCGCAAACTACCAGGTGGTGAACGCGCTGGTGGCTTACTTGAAAGACCAATGTTGTTCCGGGGTCAAGCGCGCGGGTGAGTCGGATGCGGCCTGATCATTATGGAGTCAAGTAACTACATATTCATAATGGCATAGCAGTATGGCATCACGCCCCGAAGTCCTTACCGATCCAAGAAAGGTGCTCGCACTCGATCGGACCTGGTTGGCAATCGGTGTGATCTTTTTTGGGCTTCTTCTACTAGCTCCGCAGCAGGCCGAACGCTCTCTTGTCTTCACCCTGGGTGCATTCGCCGGGGTGTTGCCTTTCCTGCTTTTGTCGGTCGCTTTGGCGGCCTACGCGAAGGCGAGCGGTGCCGATAATCTCATTGCCCGCGCCTTTCAGGGCCGCACCCTGTCCATGATTGTCTTCGCCGCGGGTATGGGTGCGCTGTCGCCGTTTTGTTCCTGCGGGGTCATTCCGCTGATTGCTGCTCTCCTAGCCATGGGTGTGCCGCTTGCGCCTGTCATGGCTTTCTGGTTGGCCTCGCCACTCATGGACCCGTCGATGTTTGTTCTGACCGCGGCGACGCTTGGGACACAGTTTGCAATTGCGAAGACAGTGGCCGCATTCGGTATTGGATTGCTTGGCGGTCTCGGTGTGCTGGCCCTGCAGCGTGGTGCTGCTCTCAACCAACCCCTGCGCCCGGGTGTCAGCGATGGGGGTTGTGCGGGCGCCAACATCCGCGCTCCGAAACAGGTCGCCTGGCGATTCTGGCACGATCAAAAGCGCCGCCAGAGTTTCGCGATCTCGGCCCACAACAACATCTTGTTTCTGGGCAAGTGGCTCATTCTGGCCTTTGCGCTCGAGAGTCTCATGCTCGCTTACGTGCCGGCAGATTTGGTTGCGCGCGCGGTGGGAGATGGCGGCTTTCTGCAGTTGCTAGGCGCAACCCTGGTCGGCGTGCCTGCTTACCTTAATGGTTACGCCGCACTGCCGCTGGTCGCTGGGCTCATTGAGCAAGGGATGGCGCCAGGGGCGGGAATGGCGTTCATGTTGGCGGGTGGCGTGAGCAGCATTCCTGCGGCGATCGCCGTCTACGCGCTCGCGCGGCCACCCGTATTCATCGCTTATCTCGGTTTCGCCTTCGTCGGCGCGTTGCTGGCTGGCTCGCTTTACGGTTGGCTGGTCTGATCCGTAGCCCGCGAGGCACGAATCGCAAATATTATGTGAGTGCGAACTACCGACCCAAAGTCGTCGTCGGGCCCTCGGTTTACCGAATGACCGGTGTCGAAGATTAATCCGCCGTTCACGGAGTGGTGAAAGTGAACGTTTCCATGCACTTCTTGCTAAGACCGAATCCTGCTATCACATAACCGCCAACAAATAATCTGGTTTACATCACGTCTTTTCGTCTTCGCCTCGTTAGGCTGCCGAACATCTTCGACGTGTCCGTTGACTGCGATCGACGGCAATCCTGTTCTGATCAAATGAACCAACAGACTGTCCGTTGTGGATTCATCCCTTCTGCCTCAATTTAGGTCCTTGTCCTGGTAATACTTGGTGCCTTTGCCGGTCAACTCGAGCGCCAGACCCTCGTCGGTGAGCTGATACATCCATACGCCCGGCGAGACAGACAGCGCACCGGCAAACGCTTCGCCTTCGCCACCCGCCTTGGCCGCAGCGGTGGCCTGTCCACCCACTTGCCAACCGGATTCAATAAATTCGTTCAGTACCGAGCGGTTCTCGAACACAAATACGACACGGAATTTCTTGATACCCATCCCCAGCCCGGCCTGGACCTCGACCATGCGCATGAAAGTCTCCTTGCCGCTGGCATTGTCCACCGCCATGCCTTTGCCCTTACCGCCACCGGCGAGCGTCTCGGCGGTGGTCTTACGAATGTCCTCCCGCTGCTGGTCCTTGGAGGGCTCTTTGGCGGCGACCGTCCCGACGACGATGAACGCACAGACCAGCACTGAGACGGTTCTCAGGATTGATTTCATTGGACAACTCCTCTGGAACGTTTGGTAATTGGGTTCTCTATTCAGGCGTGGGTCGGAGATCACAGGCCGGAAGATCGAGATACCTGGTTGTCTCTACCGTCTCACGCTTACTGTCTATGACACGTCTACTATCGTTTACTGGGTTCCTCCTAACGGCGGCTCCCTCATCCTTACCTTCTTCGCGTTCAGAGAGAAGCAATTAACAGCAACACCGTTCATCTCGCCTCCAAAAACTGCTGTTACCACACGATTACACTTACTTGACGGTATAACCGCGTCCTTCGAGACAAGCCGCACGCGCCTTGTTGAAGGCATCCTGGCCGTCCTGTTGTCTCGCCATCACCGCCTGGTGCTGCTGATCGGCTGCGGACTGCGCCTGCTGATTGGCCTGGCGCCGCTGCCGCCGTTGTCTCGAACCACCCATGGCAGCACCCGCCAGGGCCGCGTCACCGGTATCGCCATCAGCGATTTCTCCAATCGCCGCACCCCTGAGGGCACCGCGCACGCGTGCTCCCGTTGGCCTGTCGGGTTGAGAACTTTGTGCGGTCGCCGGCTGTGACGGTGGCGGTTTGGCCGGGTCGTAGCCACTGTTATCGACCGCCCATGAGTAACAAGCGGCCTCATCCTGCTTCTGCTGCTCAGGCGACTGTTCCTTGGCAGGATAAACCACTTGGCCTGCCCAAGAAGTGTTTGCGACAGCTAAGGTGGCAACCAATATTAGTAGTCTACACATGCGCTTAACTCCCATTAACTGAATTGGAACATTTTTCATTGACAGACGATCAGCTCAGCTGAGGTGATCACCCGCCGAAGGCGTGAGACGTCGGCCATCCCAAGGTTACTGCCCCAGCACCTCCAGCAACACATCGCCACCGGCACCTGAGGGTGGTCGCGTTCCGACAGCGATTGCCAGTGTTATCGCCACATCTACTGTGTGAACCCGGCGCGAAACCTTCTGCGGCTTGGTTCCATATCCGGCGAAGATGATTGGCACGTAGGTGTCATAGCGCCAGGGTGAACCATGGACAACCGTCACAGACAGCCCGTCCAGGTCATTGATGAACCAGCCCGGGTTGAACACCACGTAGATGTTGCCCGATCGCGCCGGGTTGTAGTTGTTCAGGACCGCTCGCGTCAGCCGATTGTCGGGGACCGTCCCACGCTCCAGCGAAGTGCTCGGGATCGCATAAGACACTCCGGGGAAGGCGACGAGCTCTTTGGCAATCATGGTCTCCAGAGCAGCCAGGTCGATCTGAGGGTTCTTGATGATGTCGTTGGTCAGGTAGAGATAGGGGTGATCGTAGCCCTGGATCAACGGCCCTTCGATGCCGAACTCGCTCTTGATCCGCGCGATGACCGGTTCTTTGTCCCATTCGTCGGGCGAGACATAACCGGCCGGGATGTCGAGGCTTTGCAAGTATCCCGGAGCCTCGGGTCCACCATGGTCTGCGGACAGCACAATCAATGTGTTCTCGAGCCCGATCTCCTTATCCACATAGGCGAAGAGATCCGCGAGCGTCCGGTCGAGTCGCAGGATGTTGTCCTCAGATTCGAGACTCGATGGGCCGAAGAAATGACCGATGTAGTCGGTCGCGGAGTAGCTGACGCCCAGGTAGTCAGGGATCTCGTCATCCCCCAGCCCTTCTTCCGCGATGAGGGTCTTGGCAAATTGCGTAGTTATCTCATCGCCTGCGGGGCTGATCGTGAGGAAGGTCGAGAAATAGGGATTCTCGGGTGTCGTGAACTTGTGGGGAAAGGTGCGTCCATAACTATCGAGTGCGAATTCCCACTCCTGATCGTCGTGATCGCCGAAGAGGTAGGTGTCGATCGGGTGCAATAACTCCCAAGCGGTGTTAGCGTAACTTTCGGGGATCTTCTTGGCATTCCAGTCGACGACCCACTGGGGGTACTCGTCGTAGTAGTAGCTGCTGGTCACGAACTGGTTGGTTGCCTTGGAGAACCAGAAGGCTTTGCCGGTATGTCCCGCCATCGACACCGCTCCCCGATCCTTGACAGAAACGCCAAAGATCTTGGCCTTGCCGGCAGTCAGCGACGCCAATTCGTCGGAAAACGTGGTCGTCAGAATGGCCACGGGCGAGCGGCCATCGCTGGAGGCGGCTTTCTGCGTGGGGTCGATCTCGGTATCCGCGTCCACATCGGCTCCCTCGGTGAGAAGGTGACAGTCGGGATCCTCGATGTTGTAGGTCGTGGCCCCGGTCCTGCGATCAAACCAGATGTTGCCGATCATGCCGTGGGCCGCGGGGTGAGCGCCCGTTGCCAACGTCACATGACCGACGATGGTCTCTGTGTTGGCATGGGCATGGTGGGCGTTGTTGTAGTGGATACCCTCCTCGAGCAGGTAGCGCAGCCCGCCTTTGCCGAGCCGGTCGAAGTAGCGCGTCGGCAGGTCGCCCCGAAACTGGTCGACGGTGATCTGGAGGACAAGCCTGGGCTTCTCGAACGTAGGTGATGGTGCCGCCACGGCCGGGGATGCCAAAGCCAGCATGAGTATCGATCCCGAAGTGAGGTATTTCGCCATGAGTCTCTCCTTGAAATCGTCTCAATCGTCGAGCAAGTGTTCGGATACCCAATCGCGGACTTTGGCAATAGCAGCCTGCGACTCAACGGTCTCCGGGAGTGTCGGCACAAACACGTGGGGCATGCCCTCGTATACGTCGAGTTTCACCGTCTGGCCGGCCTGATCGAGCGCCTGATAGAGACGGACGAAGTTGCTGAGGAAGATTTCTTTCGTACCGCCCTGGATCAAGGTTGGCGGGAAGCCCTGCCTGAAGTCGCCGTACACAGGCGAGACATAGGGGGTCTTGTGATCTTCGGCATCAGCGTACGCAAGTGCCGAAGGCCCAAGAACGTGTTCATAGGTGTAGTATGGCTCGGCATCGCGGAGCGTGACGTAGGTGTCACCGGTCTCGGAAATGTCTGCCCAGGGCGACCACAGCACGAGCGCCGCGGGCATCTCCATACCGAGGTCACGCATCTTGAGTGTGGCACCCGCCGCCAGGCCACCGCCTGCGGAGTCGCCATAAAGGACGATGTCGTCGGCCGTGAAGCCCTGCTTGGCCAGTGCCTTGAAGACACTGATGACCTCGTCGGTCGTCTCCTGCCACTTGGAATGCGGCGCGAGAGTGTAGTCCACCGCAATGACGCGCAGTCCGGTTTCGGCGGCGAAGAACATAGCCGACTCGATCACGGCCTTGGCCGAGTTCAGCACGTAGGCGCCACCGTGAGTGTAGACTGCGATCTTGTCTGTGGTAGCAAGTTCCGAAGGCGTCACCTCAACCACGGGAACGCCGGCGATTTCGCTTTCCTCGTAGGTCACGCCAAACGCTGCGGCCTTTTCGTCCGCCGCGGCTTCCTTCGCCTCGTCATTGGCGGCCTGCACGGCTTTCCAACCCTCGAGGTCATCCGGGGCAGGCATCGGCGTTTCGCGGCCTTGACCCTTTTCGGAGAAGAACGCGCCCCATTCGGGCGAGATCGTCTTCGGGACGCTCGCCCACAAGGACGTTGTGTCCTGCGCAGCCGGTGGGGCAGAAATCTTGCCCGAGGGAGTGCCAACTTCCTTCGCATCGTGGGCGCACGCTGCCAGAAGTCCGGCACATAACAGAAGCGCCAATTGTTTCATTTTGATCTCCTTCTGGTTCAGCGGCGGCACGATAGAGCCGTCCGCTGAGCCGTTTGTTGACTCTCGTTGTTTTACTGCTTCTCAGCCTTGGGTGCCTTCCAGGTCTTCATTACTTACTTTCCCCTTTCTGATGTTTGATAGAGAGCTAACCAGGGCTCGCAGGATTCGTTGTAGAGTGGATCGCGTTTTCATACCCTATCTTCCTGCTGCAAAAATTCCGCACTCATTTAACCAGTTCAAACTCACCCGGCTGCCAGGTCTTGTCAAACCAGGGATCCAGTGGGCCATACAGACGCAGAGTCAAACCAGGGATCCAGTGGGCCATACAGACGCAGAAGCACGAACCAGCCTTTTCCAGGTACCGTTTCAACCCAGTTGTTTTCCTTGCCTTTTGGCGCTTTGGGGCCAAAGTAGAGAT
Source organism: uncultured Gammaproteobacteria bacterium (assembly GCA_947259875.1). GTDB lineage: Bacteria > Pseudomonadota > Gammaproteobacteria > Arenicellales > JAANXG01 > CALZGZ01. Next base: position 10,345 of record CAMYNX010000217.1, read on the forward strand.
CAACTGAGCCATTCTTGTTCACGGTCAACTTATCGCGCTTGTTGTTCTTGCTCGGAAATTTCTGGCTAGTCTGGAGTTCGGAACGTGTTTGTGGGTCATAGACGACCACCGACCAGAAGTCCTTGGCGGGTGCATCTTTAGGAATGTTCAGCTTGTAGGTCTTGTTGCCATCCAGATAGTTGCCATCCTTGTCGGTCGCATTGAAGGCATACTGCGAACCCGCACCGACCATCTTCTCCGCCATCGCTGGCGTATTCACCGTGGCCGAATAGAAGAACAGGGTCCGTGCATCCAGATAGCGGCCACCCTTGCCATCATCGATCAGCCACCGGTAATCGCCACCGACG
>CAMYNX010000218.1 GCA_947259875.1 uncultured Gammaproteobacteria bacterium
AACTTGGACCCATCATTATTAGATAATTTATGGGTACGTTGGGGGCCTGGGCCGATTCTGGTAGAGCATCAGGAGTCGTTGGCCAAAGAACCAGTAATCCAGCCGGGTACGCCTGATCCGTATGTGCCGGCAAAAAAGAAATAACAATCCGAACCGTGCATGCTGCGCCAGGGACCATCCCCGGCGCAGCATCCGTGACTAAAAAAGAAAATTGGGTGCAGACTGGTGTCAAGCCTCAGATTTGAAAACGCATTGAGGACGGCGGCCGTACCCCTTTTAGGGGCGGCTATTCTCCTGGCTCCTGTGCCTGACGCGCTGGCGGACGACGCCCCGGCAACGAGCAGTGGCATTCTGCCATTGGCCGACTACTCCGGTGATTATGCTAAACGTTCCTACCTGCTGGGCGATTTCGGCGGCAAACGGACCGAGTGGGCCAAGAAGGGATTTACCTTCGATATCGATTACAACCAGTATTTCCAGGCCGTTACGGATGGAGGCGTAGACACCGATTCCGAGTATGGCGGCACCATCGACTACAACATCAATTTCGATTTTGACCGTATGGGGCTGATCCCCGGCGGTTTGCTACAGATACGCGCCGTGTCGCGCTACGGGAACTCGGTCAACGGTATCAGCGGTGCTGCCGTCCCGGTCAACACCGATGCGACGCACCCCACCACCTCGACCGCAGATGACGATGTCACCCTCTGGCTCCCCGTGATCAACTACACCCAGTTTCTCAGCGAGAAGTTTGCCATAGGTTTCGGTAAGTATGACACCTATGACTCCGCCAACGAGTTTGCCGGTGGCCGCGGCAGAAGCCAGTGGTGGAACCAGAACCTGAACATGCCCGTGTCTGCTGCGCTAATCATTCCCTACAGCACTCTGGGGGGCGTTGCACTGTTCATGCCCAATCCGAATATGACGATTACCGGCATGGTGGCCACGAGCACAGACACCTCTGACAGATCCGGCTTCGGCAACTTCGACGACGGCATGTTTGGATTGCTCTCACTCACGAATCAATACCAGCTCAGCAGTCTGCCCGGTGGTTTCGGCCTCATGTACGGGTATGGCTGGGATGGTAACTTCAACGAAATTAATGGCCGTCTCAACTTCGATAGCGGACAGTTGACACCGAGCACGAAGGATTCCACCTGGTTTGCTTCGGCCGACTTCTGGCAATACCTGTGGGTAGAAGGGCACTCCTCGCAACCTGTCGATATCAACAACGGTCGCCAGGATCTGCAAGGCGTGGGTGTCTTTTCCCGTGTCCAGTTTTCCGACAACGACACCAACCCTTTGAAATACAGCATCAGCGGCGGTGTCAGTGCCAAGGGGCTCATCCCCGGGCGCGACAATGACACCATGGGTATCGCCTTCAACTACAACAAGTTGCGAAAAGGCCGATTCCTGAACGTCGTCGGGATCGCCGACTCGTTCTCCGTTTGGGAGGCCTTCTACAACATTGAACTTACCCCGGCAGTGCACTGGACCCTGGACGCGCAACTGTCCGACTCGTCCCTGCCGAACATAGACACGGCGACGATCCTGGGGACTTCGCTGCAAATTCGTTTCTAAACCGAACCTGCACGTCAACAAGACGTGGCGACCGGGTCAGGTTGAGCTGGTTAAGTAACGGTAGCTCTTTTATAACAAACGCTGCGCTACATGGAGAGCTACCCCGGACATGGAACCAAGATAAGCAGACGAACCGATCAGCGGCCTGCCACAGAAGAAAGAACACGGGTTTGACCCCTTTCGTGAGGACCATTTTCGCGCCGGGCATTTTGCTGGCGGCGGCTTTGATCACGATTGTCGCGGCCCTGTCGCCCGCCTTCGCGCAGGGCCATGCCGCACCGGCCTACGTCGGGTCGCAGGTCTGCGTCGGGTGCCACGCCGCGGCGGGCAAAGGCTGGACCGGTTCTGACCACGCGCTGGCCTGGACGCTGCCGGACGAGGCGACGGTTCTCGGTAACTTCGATGATGCCATGATCGTGCACAAGGGCGTCACGACGAGATTCAGCCGCCGCGACGACGCCTTTCTCGTCGAGACCCAGGGGCCGGAAGGTTTGCAGACGGAGTACGAAGTGCGCGGCGTCGCGGGCATTGCGCCGCTCCAGCAATATCTGCTCGAAACAGAGCCGGGCCGGTTGCAAGCGCTCGACATCGCATGGGATGTCGAGGGGCAACGGTGGTATGACCTCTATCCGGACCAGGATTTGCCGTACAGTGACGGGCTGCACTGGACTGGCCCCTACAAGAATTGGAACGCTCGCTGCGCCGAATGCCACGCAACCGGGTTCGAGAAGAACTATGACGCGGCGACGCATCGCTACGAAAGCCACCAGGCCGAGATCGGGGTCGGCTGCGAGGCATGTCATGGGCCTGGCGAGGCGCATGCGTCCTGGGCCAAGGCGCCGGACACCTATGATGCGATCCGCTGGCCAGGCCTGACGGAGAAGGGCTTCACCATCGGCTTCTCGGCCTCAGTGCCTGAGACGGAAATCCAGCAATGCGCCGGCTGCCACTCCCGCCGGGGGCCGTTCGGCAACGGCAATCCGTTACCCGGAACGCCGTTCCACGACGCCTATCGCCTGTCACTGCTGCGTCCGGGGCTTTACCATGCGGACGGATCGATCCAGGACGAAGTCTATGTCTACGGCTCGTTCTTGCAGTCCAGGATGTATGCGAACGGCGTGCGCTGCACGGATTGCCACGATCCACACGCGGCAAATCTGAAGGCTGAGGGGAACGCGGTCTGCACGCAATGCCACTCGGCCGCCGGAAACGAGCGCTTTCCCACCCTGCGCAAGGCCACCTATGACGATCCCGCGCATCATTTTCACGAACCCGGAACCGATGGCGCGGCGTGCAAAAGCTGCCATATGGTTGAGCGGGTCTACATGGGCATCGACGGACGGCGCGACCATTCCTTCCGTGTGCCGCGCCCGGATCTGAGCATGGTCACCGATTCCCCCAACGCCTGCAACGACTGCCACGCAAACCGCAACGCGGCCTGGGCGGCGGCCGAGATCGAGAAGCGGTTTCCGAACAGCTACCGCCGCGGCCCGCATTTCGCGGAGACCTTCTTCGCAGCGCGGTCTGACCCGACTTCGATGACCCAGTCGCTTCTTGGTATTGCCGAGTATGAAGACCTGCCCGCCATCATCCGCGCCTCGGCGCTCGAACTATTGCTAAGTGTATCGGATGCCGGCATTGCAACACGAACCGAGCCTCTGCTGCAGGACGCCAATCCGCTGGTCCGCGAGGCCGCCATCTCGCTGCAACGCGGGGCGCCGCAGACCGAACAGATCCCGCGATTGACGGCGCTGCTGGAAGACCCCGTGCGCTCGGTTAGGATCGCTGCAGCGCGCGGCTTCATTGGTGCGAAGATCGCCCATTTTCCCACCCAGATCGACCTGGCGCTTCGCGCGGCCACTGCTGAAATGCACGCCTCGCTACTCGTCAATGCTGACTTCCCTGAAGCGCAGCTCGCCATTGGCGGCGGCGCGCTGGCAGTGCGCGATGTCAAGGCGGCCGAGGGTGCCTTCCGCGAAGCGGTGCGGCTCGATCCTCAGCGAGTCGATGCGTGGACAATGATCATCCGCATTCTCGCAGCGACCGGTGATATTTCCGGCGCGCGTCACGCGGCCGATAAGGCGCTCGCGGCCAATCCTTCCGACGCGACTCTGAAATCCTTTCGTGACCAGCTTGGCGTCACGAAGGATCCGTGAACCGTGACGCTTCCATTTCATCAGCAACAGAGCGGCTTCACCGGACGGATACATTTCATCAGCAACAGAGCGGCTTCACCGGACGGATACAATAGGTGAAGTGTTTCGTGGAAGGGGTGAAGCGAAGGCGCGCTCACAAGGGTAAGGATTGATTGAGATTACAGGCGCAACGAAATAACGTGGCTGCCTTCAATTCAATCGTCACGGATTTCCTCTCGAGACATTTATTTCTCTGCGGCCTGGCCACTCCTGAGCCAATCCAAGGCCGCTTCGTATTGCTCCGGCCGAAATAGACGGACATCCTTTTCGGCGTTCCGGAAGAGCTCGCTGAGCTCTTCCACTTCGTTACGGATGCCCGCGTGATATACGACGGCAATCCTGTCAATTAAGGATCGGCTATCAATCCGAGCAAAAAACGAAAGGTTCTCCGCTGACCTCGACGCCCATTTTTGAAGCTCACGGTAATCAACCAAGATTTTGCGGATTCCCTTTGATTTGATGTCGGCAAAAAACGCCGGTGCGACGACCTGAAAATCCTCCAATGTTATCTGGTCAGTGGCAGCCAGAACAACTACCCCGTCCTCTTCCAGGATTTCGTATGAAAACATTTGCATCCCCTTTCAGCCGGAAGATTTCGCCTTTAATCTCCAGGATACGGACGTAATAGTCGAGTCGTGCTCGCTGTACTGTAAGACTGGATTTGTTCACGCGCAGAAGGTGATCAATTCAAGCTCGCTCGACGGTCTGCTTGCTGCGAAAAATCAAAAAAATTCGTATGTCTTCACGACTCTGCTTGTCCGAGAGGGACGATCCACCCTGTAAATCGTCTCTCTCGGGTTTTCTGGTCAACTATTTAACCAATTCTACGTCCGCCAGTTTGAAGGTCTTGTCGTAAAACGCGTCTTCGGGGCCATAGAAGCGGAACATCGCATAGGGTGCCTTGCCTGAGGTCGGGATCCAGTTTGCCTCCAGCCCGTCAGGTGCCTTGGGCCCGAAGTAAATCGTCACGCTTCTATCCTCGTTCAGCGTCATCTGATCGCGTTCGCGCGAGGACAATCCGGGGCGGTTTTCGGGCGAATAGATGAATGCCCATGTGTCACGATCGTAGATTGTCAGCGACCAGAACTTGTTGACCGGAACGTCCTCGGGAACGGTGAGCGAATACGTCGCCCCGGCCTTGAACAGGTTGCCGTCCTTGTCGCGCGCTGTGGCCAGATACATCGTGGCCGGCTTCGGCGCGACTTTGGCCGGGAAGTAGATCGCCGTGAACCACGGATGGATAGAACGATTGTCGTAGTCGAGGATGCCGTCCAGGTCCCAACTGAAGCCCTTTTTGGCGTCAGCATAGAACACGTCGCGCCAGCGTCGGTCCGGCCACCACAACTCATCCGGTTCAACGGTCAGGTACCGTTGCTGCATGTAGTAATAAGCATCCACCGCTGCCCGGCGCAGAATTTCGCGGGTCTTATCGTCGGGATTGAATGGCTTGCCAGGTTCAATCCCGATGGTCTTCAACATCCCCATCATGACCTTGTCACGTTCGCGAACGGGGCCCGCATCGATAATCTTTTTCAGGTCGTCAAACCAGCGATCATCGTAGCGCGGCAGTGTCGACCACTGGGTATTGATTGGGTCGATGATCTTTGTCGGCTCTGGATTGGGCAGCTCGGACAAATAGTACATCTTGATCGACTGGGAGAGCGTGTAGGCGTCTGCCTCGGTGCCCTGCGGGGTCGGAATTGACCGGAACGCGAAATCCAGCACATAGCTCGGGCTTTTGATTTCGACGTACTCGTCCGATACCTCTCCTTTAAAGCCCGGCGGTGTCAGCAGGATCTTTTTGCCTTCCCCTTTGTCCACACCAATTGGACCGATATCCGCGATGGTGATGTACCAGTTATCAGCAATTTGCCCAAACAAGATCGCATTATCAGTGGCCTTGGGAACTTCCAGAACCACCGGACCGTTCCGCAAATCGGTTGTCGAAGTGACATAGGGCGTCGTGTTGTTGGGGGTCAATGTTTCCAGCAAAGGCCGTGCGCCGCCGGACCACGCCATCACAACATTATTCCCGGCGCCAATTTCGATCGAGGCGCGCCGCATGCCATATTTGATGACCGCCGGCATCGACCAGATCACGGCCTCGAAGGCGCGCTGGTAGAACACCTGCTCGGTGAAATCCGCTTTTGAGGCAGATGAGCCCGCTGGCGGTTTGCCGTCGAGCGGTTCGGTCGGCATGTCGGCAGCAAACGATGGGGACGCCAACACCATCAGGGCGGCGACCGCAATGGCGGTAAGTGGTATGTTTCTCATGTCAGACTCGTTCCTTTTGGGATCGACGCATG
>CAMYNX010000219.1 GCA_947259875.1 uncultured Gammaproteobacteria bacterium
CGTGGAAATCAGGTTGGGCGAGACCACAATCGCCTGGTAGTGCCACAGGGTACGCGCATCGATGTCGTTGACACCGTCACGCTCAAAGGTGGTGTTGTAGAGGAACATCTTCTCCCAGTGGCGATCGGACCAGTACTTGATGTCCGATTCGCGGGAGGCATAGACGATGACCCGCGACATCGCGGCACCCTGTTTTGCGCCCTGGTCTAAAATGCGTTGCATGCGCGCATCCGGATTAAAGGGCTTGCCCTTGACAATACCGAGCGTGGCCAGGCGGCCCAGCTGTTCGGCACCGAACAGCTCCTTCGGCTCGTGCTGAATAATCTCATTCAACATTTCAAACACCGAACCGTCCTCGGCGGGCAGCGGATTGATCCCCACCCCTGTTGCATTGGTAAAGCGAGCCTCTCGTGGACCAGTCGACAGTGGATACACTTTCAGACGCTGCTGGAACCAATTCACTGCCTGTTCGCCGAGCCCAACCTCACCAAAACCGCGCATCATCACCCAGATCCGGTAGCTCGGTGAGTTGATAGCGAAATAACCATCGGGAACATCGCCTTCGTAACCGGGAGGGACGAACAGGTACTTGCCACCCTTGCCCTTGTCGGGTCCAACAGTTCCAAAATCAACCAGGTATTTGAAGACAGCGTCATTCGCGGTGCCGTACATCCCGGGAGGGATATCGACCACTGTGGGGCCATCGATCTTCAGGTCGAGTGAGGCAATCGCGTATACCGTGCTGTTGTTACCCGTCAGGAAGGGCTCGCTGGGTTTCCAGCCGGGACCGGCCGCTACCGCGATATCGGATGAGTTCCTGAATCCGAAGTCACGAATCTGCGATTTGACAATGGCATGCAGCGAGAGTGCCGGATAGAAATCCATGTAGGCCTGCGTGGCACGCTGCAGATCCAGCTCGTCGTAGAGCTTCTGCACCGTTTCTTCGGTCGGAAAGGACTCGAGTTCGAACTCCAGAGTGCCGAAATTCGTCTCGATTCTGTCCGGCGCCGGTTGAAAATCGGCACCCACCTGCTTGTCGCCGGCAGTTTCAAACAGGTTCCGGTTTTCTCCCGCAACTTCTGCCTGCAGGGAAGGTGTCATCCCTGCAGCCATCAGCCCGCCAGCAACAAGGCTCATCAGTCGTCTTGGATTCATTGATCGTTTTCCTCTTGATTGTTGATTCGTACCGGAGCACGGGCACTTGTAGTGCCCGTGCTCCGTGTCGATACCCGCTCAGTTATTTCACCAACACCACGTCATTCGGCTTCCATGTCTTGTTGTTGAACGCCTTGAGCGGGCCGTAGTAGCGGATGTAGGCAAAGAAACCTCGATCCGCGAGTGTCGGAACCCAGTTCTGGTCCGGCACGTCCGCCGGCTTTTGGGGGGCAAAGTAGATGTCCACCGAGCCGTCGGCATTGGCCTGTGGTGCTGGCTTCTGCTGACTGCTGATGCTTGGGTACGGCCGGCTCTGCAATTCACACCGCGTCCAGGGGTCATACAGCGTCACAGACCAGAACAGCGCTACTGGCACATTGGGCGGCATCGTCATCTTGTAGGTCTTGCTGCCATCGAGGTAGGCGCCCTCGCCGTCCTTGTAAGTCGTCTGGTAGCGCGACCCCTTGCCTTCCGGCATCTGCATCGCCATGGCGGGCGTGATCCCATCGGCCGTAAAGTGAAATGTCGTCCGCGCCTCGAGATTGAAGTAACCCTGCGGATCGAACGTCGAGCTGTTGCCGATGAACGGACTTTCCCACCTCAGGTCCTTGTAGACCCGTGCATCGGGCTGTCGACTTTCGAACGCAATCACGCGGGACATGGCAACACCCTCTTGCGCCGCCTGCTCGAAGATCTTCTGCATGCGCGCATCCGGGTTGAACGGCTTGCCTTGCTCGATACCCACTGAAGACAGCCTGCCCAACAGCTCCTTGCCGAAGGCCTCGGCCGGTTCATAGCTGATGATCTCGTGCATCCACTTGAACGCGCTGGCATCCTCGGGCGCGAGCGAATTCCAGGGAATGTTGGTGACGTTCTTGACAATAGGTGGGCGCGGGCCGGTCTTCAGCGGGTAGACCTTGGCGTGCTTACGGTAGAACTTCAGGGCTTTTTCACCAAAACCCACCAACTCGGCGTTTGCCCGGATAAAGGAGAAGTTCGCGTAGGTGGGTGACCGCACGACGAAGTAACCATCGGGCACGTCGCCTTCATAGCCCGGCGGCAGCAGCAGGTACTTGCCGCCCTGGCCCCGGTCCTTGCCGGTCGGGCCGATGTCGGCCACGAACAGGAAGTTGTGATCGTCCAGCGGCCCCATGACGCCCGGTGGCACCTCGAAGACCGTCGGGCCGTCCTTCTTCAGATCGAACACGACGAAGGCGTAGAGACTCTCGGTATTCCCGGTCAGGACCAGGGCGCTCGAGTCCAGGCGGTTCGCAGTCACGCTGATGTGTGAGCTGTCAGCCATGCCAAGGTCCCGAACCCACCCCTTCATCAGGCCGTGCGCCGACAGCGCCGGGTACATGTCGAGGTAGAGCTGGGTGGCGCGCTGCAGATCGAGCTCGTCGAAGACCTTTTGCGCGGTCTCTTCGGTCGGATAGCCGCCGGGAAATTCCAAATTACCGAATTGGGTCTGAATTTTTTCGGGTGCCGGCTTGAAATCGCCGGGAGTGAATATCGCTTCGGCACCCGCCATCTCGAAGAAACTCTTCTGCTGGGCCTGGAGCGGGGATGTCATTCCTGCTGCGATTATTGCTGTGGCTGTCAGGGTAGCCAATGTTTTCGTTTTCGCTTTCATGTCAAAACCTTTTATTAATTGATTCCATTGGTTACTTCACCACCTCGATCTCGACCGGCTTCCAGGCCTGGTCATTGAAGGCCTTCAGTGGACCGTAGAAGCGATAGAACGGGAAGAAGCCCTTGCCCGCCACGGTCTGGATCCAGTTCTCTTTCGCCACGCCGTCCGGCTTTTCCGGTGCGAAGAAGATATCCACCGAGCCGTCTTTGTTGGCCGGCGGGTTCTGCTGGCTGCTGATGCTCGGCAGCGGCTGGCTGGTCTGCAGCTGCGAACGGGTCGCCGGGTCGTAGACCGTGATCGACCAGAACTCGCGCACCGGCACGTTGGGTGGTACTCGCAGCCGGTAGGTCTTGCTGCCGTCGAGATAGTCGCCGTTTTCATCGACGTAGGTCGACGAGTACTTCGAGCCTCGGCCTTCCGGCATCGCCGCCGCCATGGCCGGCGTGACCACGATGGCGTTGTAGTGATACAGCGTGCGCGCTTCGAGATTGCGGTAGCCATTCTTCTCGAACTCCGCGCTGCCGCCGACGAACGGGGTGCCCCATGACATACCTTCATAGAGCTTCTCATCCGGGTCGCGGCTGGCGAAGGTGATCACTCGGGCCATCGCCACCGCCTGCTTGGCAGCCTGCTCGAAGATACCCTGCATGCGCGCATCAGGCTTGAACGGCTTGCCCTTTTCGATGCCGAGTGAAGCGAGACGGCCGAGTTGCTCTTTATTGAACAGGTCGGCTGGCTCGTAGCTCACGATCTCGTGCATCCAGCGAAACGCGGTCGCATCCTCGGGGACCAGGCTATTGCCCGGCATGTGGCCGCAGTCCATGTAGCGACCCTTGCGCGGCCCGGTCTTGAGTGGATAGACCTTGAGGTTGTCCCGGTAGAACTGCATGGCCTTGTCGCCGGTTCCGACAATGTCGGTGTTGGCCCGCAACAGGCCCCAGTTGCGGTAAGAGGTCGAGCGGGCGACGAAATAGCCCTCGGGCACCTCGCCTTCGTAGTCCGGCGGCAGGATCAGGTACTTGCCGCCCTTGCCCTTGTCAGGCCCAGTGGCGCCAAAATCGACGACGAAGCGGAAATAGGCGCTATCCAACGGTCCCATCACGTTCGGTGGGATCTCCATCACAGTCGGACCCTCGGCCTTGAGGTCAAGCGTCATCCAGGCATAGATACTGTCGGTATTACCCGTCAGGAAAAGAGGCGTCGAGTTCATCTTCTGTGGCGTAACGCAAATGTCGGATGAACTGCGATGTCCAAAGTCGCGGACCTGAGCCTTCAGGATGCCGTGTACCGAGAGGGCCGGGAACAGATCCAGGTACAGCTGGGTCGCGCGCTGCAGATCCAGCTCGTCAAAGACTTTTTGAACGGTCGCCTTGGTCGGATACGCTCCGCCGGTAAATTCCAGCGTGCCGAAATTCGTCTCGATCTTCGACGGAGCGGGCTTGAAGTCCTTGAAGTCCTTGGACGTCTGCTTGGCTTCCGCGGCACCAAGTTCGAAAATGCTCTGGTCTGCCGCGTGGACCGGGGCGGCCAGGCCGGCCGTCAGTCCGATGACCGTTATCGCTAACAGTGATTGGATTTTCATTTCTGAGTCGTCCTCAATTATTTGATGCGTTCAATTTCACCCTGACGCCATGCCTTGTCGTACCAGACCTGGGTTGGGCTGTAGATTCTCCAGAGTACGTTCCACCCTTTGTTCGGAATGGTTTGTATCCAGTTGACCTTGCCCTCGGGCTTTTCAGGACCGAAGAAAATGTCGTAGGAGCCGTCGGCATTCTGTACCACGTCGCTCTGGATGCTGGTGATACTGGGCAGACGCTGGTCGGTCTGCAGCATGCTGCGGGTCTGGTTGTCATATACCGTGACTTCCCAGAAGCGTTTCGCAGGGACGTTGGGCGGAATATGCAGCTTGTAGGTTTCGGAACCGTTCAGGATTCCACCCTCTGAATCGCGCAGACCAATAACGTATTGAGAACCTTTTTCAAGCGGCGGCTTCACCATGACCGGTGTGATACCGGTTGCGTAGTAATGGAAGCGGGTGCGTTCATTGATGAGCCGAACGCCGTCACGATCAAACGCATGGCTTCCTCCGGCAAAGCCGACTTCCCAGCTTTTGCTATCGGGCCAGATCTTGATGTTCTCATTGCGGTTGCGCCAGATGATCGACCGCTGTGCCGCTGTACCGACCACGGCCGCTTCGCTCAGGATCTTTGTCATCCGTGCATCGGGATTGAACTCTTTGCCTTTTTCGATGCCGATGGAGGCCAGCATGCCGAGAACCTCTGGGCTGAATGCTTCGTTGTGTTCTTCCTGTACGACTTCGTTTACCTCATGGAAGAACGTAATGTCCTGCGCATGCAGCGTGTTGAGGTATTTGTCGGATATATCGAAATATTTCACCGGCTTTGGATTGTTCTTTTCGGCCAGCGGGTAAATCTTGAGATGATCCTTGATGTTTTTGACCACGTCTGCGTTTTCATCGCCGGTAGGGAAGCCACGTACAGCCAGCCAGTTTCCATAGGTATTGGATTGCTTAACAATGTAGCCTTCCGGAATATCGCCTTTATAGCCCGGAGGAAGAATCAGATATTTGCCGCCTTTGCCCCGGTCAGGCCCCGCGTTCCCAATATCGGTCACGTAGTGGAACCAGAAGTCATCCAGGATCGCCAGGACGTTGGGAGGCGATTCCAGGACGACCGGTCCGTCCGTGGTATTCACCCATGCAAAGAGATAAATTACCGAAGTATTACCGGTAAGCAGGAGAGCCTTTGAGTCGAGGCGCTCCTCCCAGAGGATCGCTGTTTCGTTATCGGGACCGAATTCCCTGATCCCCCGGCGGAAGCCGCTCAGCGAGGCCGCCGGCGTGGTGAGGATCATGGCTTCCACCGCGCGCGAGAAGTCGAGATGATCCCAGACTTTCGCTGCGGTCTCTTCTGTGGGAACCCCGTCAAAGAACTTCAGCGTGCCTAAACGGGTATCCACCTCATCCGGAATCAGCACGTTGGCCGGCACCTCGGTCGTCATCTTGAATTTCGGCGTATCGGCCCAGGCCGGAAGAACCAGGCTCACGGTCAACAGCCCCGTCAGTGTGGCTGTTATCGCTGTTTTGAATCTCATTCTGTTTTCTCCTAACTCCTAGCTCAGGGCTTCGGCAGCCAGCTTCCCGGCCTGCTTCAGCTTCGCGGATCGCTGCTCGTAGTCTGCCTTGAGCTCGGCACGGGTTTTCTCGAGCTTCTTCTTGTAGTCCTCGTTGGCCTTGGCGATCTGCTCATCCAGCTTCTTGAT
>CAMYNX010000220.1 GCA_947259875.1 uncultured Gammaproteobacteria bacterium
CGGAATAGAGAGGTCCGACCCTCGCACTCTCGCACTGCTGTTCTTGACATAACGTACGTTTATACGTACGTTATGGTTATGTCTAAACTCACTGCCAGCGAAGCCCGGGCGAATCTGTATCGCCTTATCGACGAAGCGGCGAAATCCCACGATCCGATCCATATCACCGGCAAGCGCCATAACGCCGTCTTATTGTCGGAAGACGATTGGGAGGCCGTTCAGGAAACGCTATATTTATTGTCCGTACCTGGGATGCGTGAGTCTATTAAAGAAGGCCTCGAGACGCCGATTGCGGAATGTGATGAGGCGATTGAGTGGTAACGTGGCGCATCGTATATACACGACACGCCCGAAAAGACGCGAAGAAACTATCTCAAAGTGGATTAAGAACACAAGCGGAAGAGCTACTACAGCTCTTACGTGACGATCCTTATCAAACTCCACCCTCCTTCAAAAAATTGGTAGGTGATCTTGAGGGTGCTTACTCACGTCGCATCAACATTCAGCACCGGCTTGTTTATCAAATACTAGATGAACAAAAAACCGTCAAAGTCATCCGAATGTGGACCCATTATGAGTGAAATCTAATCCGTAATTCGAGCTGGTGCGCATGGTCACACACACGTTAGCTCGGCGGATCAAGGTACTGAATAATCTTTCGGATCGTGGACACTCTAAGCCTCAAGGACCTCCCAATTTTCAACGATTCTTAAATGAAAACATCGGAATAGAGAGGTCCGACCCTCGCAACGAGGACGGATCAGGATAGAGAGATCCGATCCTCACACTACGATGGCGATTTTGCCCGCAAAATGGACACTCTAAGCCGCAAGGACCCCCCAATTTTCAACGATTCTTAAATGAAAACATCGGAATAGAGAGGTCCGACCCTCGCAACTTCTCCGAGAGGTCCGACCCTCGCAACTTCTCGCGACAATAGGGATCGGCAAAAAAAATGAGGGCCAGAGCACTCGACTCTGACCCCACTTTTCAATCAATTGTTTCGCACTGAAATGAATCAGGGTGGCTAATAGTCCTTCGGATCGTGGTCCTTGCCGTGGCACACCAGATAACATTCGCCCTTGCCGCCGTTGTCTTCGGGCGCGATGAATTCCAGTCGTCCACCCGATGGGAACACCACCGAGGTGTCGAAATTGATCAGCTTCTTCTGACCGGACGAGCCGTGCGGGTCATGGCAGACCGTGCACGGGGCTTCCTCGCCTTCGATGTGTTTTTTGTGCTTGTCGAAGCTCTCGTCGTTCAGGATGCTGTTGGGATCGTGGCACTTGAAGCACAGCGCGTATTTGGCCTGTGAATAGGTCTGCGGATCGCTGGTCTCGAAACGGCGCTCGAGCAGATTGTCGTAATTGGAACCGTGCGGGCCGTTGGGGCCGGTGCCCCCGGCGCCGTTATTCGGGCCATCGTTATTGTTGTGACAGCTGGTGCAGGTCACATAACTCGCGTTGGTCCAACCTGCCCGCAGGCTCGGCAGTCGCGTATTCAAAGTCCCGGTCACCGCCACCGAGTGGAATGAGGCCATGGAGCCGTTGAATTCCTCGCGCACATTGGTGGATGGGAACTGGCGCGGCGTCGGTGCCGCCGGCTTGCCGGTGCTGTCGCCATGGCAGCGGAAGCACAGCTGGTATTCATACGATGCCGGATCCACTGGATTGCCGGCGGTATCGATGCCGCGGATCTCGGACAGCGGTCCGGAGGCCGGCCGCGGGCTCACCATCGGTCCCGGCAGGCTGACCCGTGGTTTGGCCTGGTGCGGGTTATGGCAGTCCTGGCACTCGACGTGCCGGTCGGGGCTGTTGACCAATGTCGCCTCGTCCGAGGCGTGGGCGCTGTCGGATAGCCCGAGCGGATGGTTCGAGCCTTTGGAAAATTCCGCGACCAGGTTCGGCGTCACCGGGTTGCCGTCGTGGCAGGTGCTGCACAGATCCGATTCCTTCTCGACCTTCAGGTCGGCGTAGTCCTCGGTGAGATTGGTGTCATCCGGCCAGCCGTGGGGCCAGTGGCAATTGATGCATTGGCTGCGCTTATCGGCGGTGTGCGCCGGAAAGCTGGAACCGTATTGGCCGCCCGGCCACAGCGCCCCGCTGACGGCGTCGAAATGCGAGCCATTGGGCTGATCGGCGAGGGTGTGGCACTCGTAACACAGCGCTCCCATGTCCTGGCGCAGCAGATAGCCGTCGCCGGCGCCGGCGTTGGCGCCCCCCGAATCCGTGTAGTGGATGTCATGACAACTCATGCACACGACGTTGCTCCCGGTATCCAACGGCAGGGTCGCGGGCGCCTGGTAGTCGCCGCCCGGCACCATCACGCCCACCGGATGCGAACCGAGATCGCCGTCTTGGACGTCGCGCGGGCTGTGGCACACCGTGCAGATCTGATTGGTGTCGTTGTCGGCGCGCTGGTAGTGTCGCCCGGCCCCGGTGCCGCGGCCGCCATAAGCGGGCGCCAGTGGATCGAACGGCTGCATCGCTTGGCTGTGCTGGTTGTGGCAAGTGGAGCACACGACCTTGCCGGCCAGATCGAGCCGCGCCGCGAGGTCAAACTCGGCCGGCACGCCAAGGTCCGGCGAGCGCAGGTCGGTGCGCACATACAAGGTCCAGATATCGCCGAGCACGAACGACGGCGAGGTACCACCGTCGAGGAAGCTCATTGTGAGTCCGTCGGCCAACGGCACATCGGTCCCGGTCAACACGTTGGATCCGCTGCTGCCGCCGCCGGGCGCCGTGTATTCCACCTGCGCGTTGTCGACGTAGAGATACTCATTGGCGCCGGCGTATAAATTGCTGATGCGAAAACGCACCCGGGTGTTCACCGCCGCATAAGCCTGGATGGGATAACTCCGCGAGCCCGAGCTCGCGCCGACGATGCCGGTAATGGTATCGAGCACCCAATCATAGCTGCCGCCGCCGTTGTTGGACACCTCGATGGCGACGGCATCGGTCGCGTCCACGCCGCTGCCGGTGCGAAAATCGAAACTGAATGTGGCATTGCTCACGCCGCCGGACAGATCCACCTCGCGCGCCGCGCTGACGCCGAACCCTGAAAAGCCCTGCTGATCCATGCGCAGCTCGCCACCGGTCACCTGCGCCTTGCCGGATGCGGCGCCGCCGCCCTGGGGATCGTTCTCGATCCAGTTGCCCACCCAATTGACGGTGCCGTCGTTATTGCCGTACGACTGGGCGCTGAACTCATCGCGCACGGTGTCGGTCACGCTGAGACCACCGTTGTTGGTCCAATCGAAGCGCGCGACGCCGACGTCGCCCGGAGTGCTGATGGTAATCGTATAGTCAGTCTCAATCCTGCCGGTGTATGCTCCCCCGGAATACATGATGCCGGGCGAGGTGTTGGCCAGATCCGCTTCTGTGTGTCCGGAGGCACCGGAGTCCCAGCGATGCGAAGTGCCGGTGGTGCTGGGGTACGCCTGATCGACATCGGTAAACGGCTTCCCGGTGGCCGGTCCGCCGGGCGTGTGGCAAGTGGTGCACAGATTATCGTTGCTGTCGGACTTCAACAGCGCCCCGGGATTGAACAGGCCGCCCCCGAAGCCGCCGTGAATCATGTGGCATGACATGCAGTCATTGGTGTGCGGCGGATCGATGGCAACCGCATCATCTATCATCACGCCGTGGAGCATGCCCAACAGGGCGAGGGCCAGTAGGCAGCGCCACAGTACGACGACCGATAGCGGCGATTCAAACTTGGCGACACCGATCAACAGGTGTTTTTTCATTGGGCGCCTCCCTCGTTGTCGCGGTCCCCTTTGCGCCGGACGGAATGCCGCGCAGCGGCATGCTGTTGACCGTCCCGGTCGCGTTGTGCAGATGCCATCTCGTTGTTGGCCGCACCACAAGACGAGGTCACTGCGTCATCGATCAGACCGGCCCGCTGCCGCTCACTCACCAGTCCAGTCGTGGCAAAGGCGTCGGCATTGTCGGCCACACAGGCAACGTATTGACGATGGGTGTGCCATGGCCGGTCGGTTGGCTGGCTGTCGCACGGACACAGTTGCACGACGCTGCAACCGGTAGTGTCCACTGCGTCTTCGGCATCGCTGCCGGGACACATGTCGGCATAATCGGAGACCCCATCGCGGTCGCTGTCGGAGACCGCCGGTTCGGACGGTTCCTGCTGCGCCGACTGTGCGGCGTCCTTATCGTTTCCTGCCGGAGCGTCCTCGGCGGCCTTGGCGACCTCACGCCCCGACTGCTCAGTTTTTTCTGAGCCGGGGTCGGGTGAGAGATCAGCGTTTTCGGTATCAGGAAGCGGCGTCAGGGACTGCTCAGCCGCGTCATCGACAACCGGATCGGTGGTCGGCTCGTCAAATTCATAACCGAGATATCCGAGTATGCCCTGCAGCACGCCGCCGGTTTGCACGGCGTCGCTACTGGCATGGCTGCGCACTGCTGCCCGCGCGCTCGGCGGCGGGCCTGACGGTGCGCGGCTAATCGCGCGCCCAAAGACGGTGCCCGCCTCTCTGACCTGTGATCTGGCCACATTGGCACCGCGGTTGCCAGGCGCTTTGGCGGCGGTGACCACCGCGCGGCCTTGTGTGGCGCTGATCAACCCCGCGTTGACAAACAACCGCGCCTGCTGCTGTACGCAAGCGACGTATTGACGATGATTGCGCCAGTATCCGCCCACGGCCGGGCCTGCGGCCGGGCAATACTGCGCAATACTGCACCCACTGGCATCGACCGGCTGTTGCGCATCGCTTCCCGCACAGGCGTCTTGATTATTGACCACTCCGTCAGCGTCATCATCCGCAACCACGACATCACCGTCACCGTCGTTGTCATCGTTAGCCACGGTGTGCACCACCGCCACCACATCGGCTGCTTCGAATTGCATGACGCCCACACTGCCGCGCACCGTCACTGTAGTCTGTGCAGCGGTCGGCAAGGTCGCCAATAACGCGTCACCGCTAAAATTAACGAGCACATCGGGTTTGCCGTTGCGGTTGTTGTCGCCAATCAGCAACGGACTCACCTTCGCCGGCACCCCGTTGGCGGTGATCGAGCCCACCGACACCTGGGACAAGGGATAACCCGGCACCTCGATCAAACCGGTCACCGTGCTGCCGGCCTGCCCCCGGTCCAGCTGTCCGGGTGCGATGCGCACCGTCGCTGGCGCATAGCGCTCGGGATCGGTATACGGGGCAACACCGAATATGTCGACGCGTCCGCTGGTGGCGGAACTTACGAACAAGCGGCCGGCGGCATCCATCACTACATCCAACGGTGTGCGCAGCTGCCCCGGCCGCTGCCCGAATCCCCCGAGCACGTCGATCTGAACGCCGCCGCCATCCAGGACCATCACCTGGCCCTGAAATGCGTCAGCGACATAAATACGTCCGGCGCTATCGGCCCAAATCCCCTGCGGGTTGGTCAAGGAATTGGCATACAGCGCCGCACAATAATTACCATCCAGGTCGAAGCGTTGCAGGCGTTTGTTGCCATGATCGGCCACCAATACGTTATCACCAGCGACAAAAATACCGCTGGGGTTAATCAGTTGGCCATCGCCGACACCCTCACCGCCAAAGCTTCGCAGCGGGCGGCCGTTCGCATCATAAACCTTGACCATATGGGCATCGGTATCGGTGACATAGACGTTGCCGCTGGTGGCATGTATGGCGATGTCACCGGGAAGCTGGAACTCACCGTCGCCCTGACCCAGTACCAACAGCGGCTGCCAGCCCGGCGTATAGACGGTCACCGCACCGGCGTTTCTATCGCCAACATAAATTCGGCCCTGGCTGTCAACGGCGACGCTATTGGGAAAACCCAGGTCATTCTGTTGGTGAACAACCCGCCCATCCGCACCGCGCACTACGATCCGGCCGTTAATCGGATCGGCGACGTAGACCTGGTCGTCAGCATCGACTGCCAGGCGCGCCGGCGAATTAAAAGACACCCGGTAGCTGCGTAGAAACGTCACTTGCGGCGCAGGTGGGCTGGCACCGACCGCGGCGCAGCCGGCGGCCCAGGCGATGGAGCCAAAAGAACTCAGCAACGCGACACAAAACAGAAAAAACAAGCAGGCCGCAAGGGCAGTTGCAAAATTGTGTTGATGATCACAGCGGACATTACGATAGACGGGAAAAGACGTGCGGGAGCGACCCAACGAGCTTCCCGGATCGGAAGCATGGGCCGCGTTCCGCACCACTGCCGACAACGGCTTTGGGACACCTTCACGATAATACGACATCACCCCACCTGCTTGGTTATTGTGCAAAATCCGTTCGTACTTACAGTATGGTCCAGGGATCACTTATCTCAAGCCGGCCGATATGATTTAGATCATGTCTTTACCGGCGGTGATCCCAATCCGGGGCCCGCGGTTGTGCGCCGCAGCGCTAGGCTTGAGAGTGATATTTCGCAACAAAGTCAGTGACAAAGTCACAGACTTTCACGTGGGTTGTTAACAGTTATCGCGAAGCTTCTTGTTACCTTGCATCCAGAATGAAAAGAAACGCACTTTAACCTGTCATTCCGCGACGTTCTTTAATCTGTCATCCTGAGGCACTACTTACTCTGTCATCCTGAGACGTTACTTACCCTGTCATCCTGAGGCGCTGTGCGCCGAAGGATCTCACCCTGTCACAAACATCACCATCATCCAACACGGTGAGATCCCTCACTGCGTTCGGCATGACAAAGCCGAGGTCTCTTT
>CAMYNX010000221.1 GCA_947259875.1 uncultured Gammaproteobacteria bacterium
CACCTCCGGCACCACCGGCAACCCCAAGGGTGTGGTGTATCATCATCGCGGCGCATACTTGAATGCACTATCCAACGCCGTCGGCTGGGACATGGGCCATCATCCCGTGTACTTGTGGACGCTGCCGATGTTTCACTGCAACGGTTGGTGCTTTCCATGGACAGTTGCGGCGATGGCGGGCACCAGTGTGTGTCTGCGCAAGGTGACCGGGGGGAATATCTACCGCGCCGTCGCCGAACACAAGGTTACGCATTTTTGCGGCGCGCCGATCGTGCTTAGCATGGTCATCAATGCCACCGATGAAGAACGCCGCAGCTTCGACCATCAGGTCAAGATCATGACTGCCGCGGCACCACCCCCGGCGCCGGTGCTCGCCAATGTCGAGAAGGCCGGTTTCGACGTGACCCATGCGTATGGGCTCACGGAGACCTACGGGCCGGCGGTGTTGTGCGCCTGGAAATCCGCATGGGATAACCTGCAGATGGAAGAGCGCGCGCGCAAAAAATCGCGCCAAGGTGTTCCCTACCACGTCCTCGCAGGGCTCGATGTGATCGATCCGGCATCCATGAAACCGGTGCCCCGCGACGGCGAAACCATCGGCGAGATCATGTTCCAGGGGAACATCGTCATGAAGGGCTATCTCAAAAATCCCAGCGCCACCGACGAAGCGCTCGGCGGAGACTGGTTCCACTCAGGCGACCTTGGGGTGATGCATGCCGATGGCTACATCCAGGTTAAAGACCGTTCCAAGGACATCATCATATCGGGTGGCGAAAACATCTCGTCTATTGAAGTCGAGGATGTGCTCTATAAGCATCCTGCCGTGGAGGCCGCCGCGGTGGTGGCGAGACCGGATGACAAATGGGGGGAGACCCCGTGTGCTTTTGTCTCATTAAGGGCGGAAAGCGGCACGGTCGACGAACAACAGATTATCGACTTCTGTCGCGATAACATGGCCCATTACAAATGTCCCAAATCTGTGGTCTTTGGCGAGCTACCCAAGACCTCCACCGGTAAGATCCAGAAATTCAAGTTGCGTGATGCCGCCAAGCAGATGGGCAGCCTGACTTAAATCGTACACGGATATAAAACTGAGACGGGCGCGTTCACAATAAACACCGAAGCCCTATGGCTTTGCGCCTGTGACCTGTAACTCACCACTTAATAGTTAACCGTTATGTCTTTATCCAAACCGAGCCACAACCGCGAACTCATTCATCAACGCCACATCGAATGCCAGGGCTACCGCCGTGACGACGGACTGTGGGATATCGAAGGCCATTTGGTGGACACCAAGACCTACAGCTTCCCCAACCACGACCGGGGAGAGATCACATCCGGTGAGCCAATCCACGAGATGTGGCTGCGTTTAACCGTCGACGAGGACTTTATTATCCGGGGTGTCGAGGCGCTTACCGACTACGGTCCCTATCGTATCTGTCCTGACGCCACACACAGCTTTGACGAGCTCAAGGGTATCCAGATCCGGCCCGGGTGGCGTAAAGAAATCAACAAACGCGTCGGCGGAGTAAACGGCTGTACCCATCTTCGCGAGTTGCTCGGACCGGTCGCCACCACCGCGTTTCAGGCGATCTATCCCATCAAGGCGCGACGACATCTAAAACCCAATAGCCGTCCACAAAAACCACCTCTTTTGCTGAACACCTGCCACGCCTATGCGCCCGGCAGCGAAGTGGTCAAACGATTATGGCCGGCCTACCACCAGCCGGACGAGCACACCGAAGGTGATAGTACGAAATCACCGGAATCATAACGTTTACAGGAGACGCGAGGAGACACTCTGATGGCCACGGGTTTTTTGTACGACCAGCGCTTTTTGGACCACAAGACCGGTGCCGGGCATCCGGAACGTCCCGAGCGCCTGGTGGCGACGATGTCGCATCTGGAGAATCAATCGTGGTTTGCAAACTTAAAACAAGTCGCACCCCGTGTGGCCGAACGGGAATGGATAGAGACCATTCATAGCGGCGGGTACATTGACCGGGCCGCGGAAGAAATTGCAAGCGGCGTGCCGTTTGTCGACACACCGGACGTCGGGGTCAGTCGGGAATCCTTCGATGTTGCCCTGTTGGCGGCCGGCGGCACATTGGAGCTTGCCGATCGCGTCGTGAGCGGCGACGTGAATAACGGTTTTGCATTGGTCCGCCCACCAGGGCATCACGCAGAGGTGGATGCGGCGATGGGTTTTTGTCTGCTCAACAATATCGCTATCACCGCCCGGTATCTTCAGAAAAAACATGGGTTGGACAAAATTATGATTCTCGACTGGGACGTCCACCACGGCAACGGCACCCAACACAGTTTCGAGGACGACCCGTCGGTGCTGTACGTCAGTCTCCATCAGTACCCGTTTTATCCCGGAACCGGCGCCTATTCGGAAATCGGTGTCGGAAGGGGCGCGGGGACGACACTGAATTGTCCGATGCCCGCCGGTTGCGGCGATGCCGATTATCAGCTTGCCTTCACCGAACGGATCATACCCAAGATCGACGAGTTCAAACCGAATGCGGTGCTGATCTCGGCGGGATTCGACGCCCACCGCCAAGACCCGTTGGCACAAATGAACCTCAGCACCGAGTTTTACGCGTGGATGAGCGAGCGCCTGCTGGAAGCCGCGAATAAACACGCAAACGGTATTTTAATATCGATGCTCGAGGGCGGTTACAGCCTCGAGGTCATTGCGTCGTGCGTCGAGCAACACCTGAAGGTTCTCGCCGGCATCCCGCAATCCGAAGCGTGAACGGGCTCATTACGTGGCAACACGCAAGATTGTCGGCTTCCATCAGGATGAACTCGGAGACTGGGTGGCAGACCTCGAATGTTCGCACACGCAACACGTGCGCCATCACCCGCCGTGGCAAAATCGGCCATGGGTGGTCGATCCCGTGGAACGTAAGAAACATGTCGGCCATGAACTCAATTGCATTGAATGCGATCAAACACGAAACCAGGGTTAAAACACTCGCCCTGACGCCAATAACGTGGAACATGCATTCCCGACCAACCAGGAGGATGAAGAGATGACCGTTTCCTACGTCGAGCGTGACCAGGCCAGCCCCGAAACCCTCGCCTTCTATGATAAGGCCGAAGCACGGTTCGAGATGCTGTTGAATATCTTCAAGGTGTTCGGCCACACGCCGGAGCTCGGCACCGTGTTCACCGATCTGATCATGGTGATCTTGAAAGACGGCACCCTGGATTGGGTCACCAAGGAGCTCCTGATTCTCAAGGCGACGCATCGCAATGAATGCCAGTACTGCGTGGTGCAACACGAGACCTTGAGCCAGCGTCTTGGGATCTCCGAAGACAAGATCGTAGATATCGGCGGCGACCGTTATAAGACCAGCCCACATTTTAGCGATGCCGAAAAGGCATTGATGGATCTCACCGTGCAGATCGGAATTGACGCGAATCAGGTCTCAAAGGAGTTGTGGGACCGGCTGCATGAGCATTTTACCGAGCCGCAGATTGTTGAAGCGGTGTTTACCATCACCATCTATATCGCGGTCAGCAAATTCGGCGATGCGCTGGGGGTCGAACTGGAGCCGGTGTTCTCGGGCAGCCAACCGATCCTCGAGGTCGCGCATCACTGACGAGACAATTCGGTAATCGCGTAGCAACCAGATCTCTGGCGGCATGCGGAGAATGCATCCGCCAGACGCTAACTCCGGCGTAGCTTCTGGACCTTGGCTCCCGGTAGCGTTGCGGTGTCGTTATTCACCAGGTGATCCGCTGCCTTGTGCAGCGTCGCTGCCGCCTGCTGCCGTTCTTGTTCGGACATCAGCCTGGGGTCGGCATCGAGTTTGAGATGCGGTAGTTCGGTGCGAATGGCCTGATAGCCTGCGTCCAGATTCGCGTGAAGATCGACCACCCGATAGGTGGCGATCCGGCGCGCAATGCCACGCACCTGAAGCTGGCCCATTTCTTCACAATAGACCTCGTCCTTAACATGGGCGTAGGTGTCGTAAGAGATCAAGATACCGCCGCTCAATGCCTCGTGCTCGAGGCGCGACGCCAGGTTTACCGCTCCGCCGATGATCGTGTAGTCCATACGATCTTCGCTGCCGAAATTGCCCACCGTGCAATAGCCGGTGTGGATGCCGATGCGGCAAGTAAGCGGCGTTTCTATTCCCGCCTCGCGCCATTCCTGGCCCAATTCCGCCATGCGCTGTTGCATGGCGATGGCCATCTTGACACAGACCAGGGCATCCTCTTTGACTCCGCGGGTCTCGGGATCACCAAAGAAGATCATGATCGCGTCGCCAATGTACTTGTCAATGGTAGCGCCATATTCCAGCGCCACTTTCGACATCTCGGTGAGATATCGGTTGATGAGCTGGGTGAGGTCCTCCGATTCCATCCGGTCGGTGGCCTCGGTAAAGCCGGCAATATCCGAAAAGAAGATCGTCAATTTCTTGCGGCGACTGGTCAGCTGGACTTCCTGCTTGCCGGAAAAGATCGATGCGTAGACCTGAGGTGACAGATACTTGGAGAGCTTGGTGGATAATGACTCCAGCGTCTGATTCTTGCTTTCGATCTCCCGTTCGTGGTTCTTAAGATCATCATAGGCCTCGGAAAGCTCATGGGTTCGCGCCTTCACCCGTTCTTCCAAGGTGTCCCTGGCCTCCCGCAACGCCTTCTCATCACGTCGGGTCTTGCGGATGACAAAGTAAGCAATGCCGGCGCTGAGCAGGATGGCGGCCAACGCCAATATCGTCATGAACACGGTGGTGTTGCGGACCACCTGGCTCGCCTCATCGAAGGCACGGCGCGCCGACTGCTGCTCGTAGTCCAACATCGCCTGCAATTGCACAAGGACCTGATCTTGAGCCGGGATCGCCTGGTTGACCAGGATTTCGACAGCGGGGTCGACGTCGTCCTGAACCAACAGTTCAACCACTTTTGTTTGCAACGGTATTGCAAGGCGGACCAATGAGGCCTGCTCGTCATACAGGGCCTTTTCCCGCTGGTCGAGATTTTTACCCCCAAGCTCGATTCGTGCTACAGCAAATTGTGTCGCGAGCGCGTTGTAGTGTTCGAATTTTTCCTCGCGCTCGAACGGGTCTTCCATGGTGACCATGCTGAGTAGAGTAATCGAGCGTTCCCGCGCCGCGGTGTACATGGTCATCAACAAATTGGTCTTTACGTTGTGCTGGGTGACGATCTCTTCCATGCGGCGGTTGTTCTCAGCCATACGCTCGGTACCGACGGCTGCCACCAGGACCATCAACAGGATGACCGCCGCAAAACTCGCGGGAAGCAGATATCTCCCGGAACGGGACGCAAATTTTTCCGACCTCTCATGTCGCATTCGGGTGCCTCCCAACGAAAAGACGTAGAACCGATTCCTTAGTACACGTAATAAAAATACAGAGCACCGTGCTTGGTTATTGTACGCCTGTTACGCTACCTCACATACCGGTTTCGGTTGTAAGACCGACAATTCACTATCGACGCATACACTCAGGTCTCGCTACAGTGCAACAGCATCGTCACATGGAGGGCGTTTCGGCCGCATCCATGAGCGGGGTCGGCCGTGGCTGGGCCGCCTCCGCGCCACCCGCGCGGCACCTAAATAAGCCTATGGCTTGATGGTGTTCAAGCCCACAAACGTGCCGCCGTTGCGCTCGCTAAGCAGGCGCATCAGGGCAGCGAAACGGACACCGGTGGTGTCCAGGCCGTCGGGACGGGTCAACTGAACCGGAAAGCCGACCGCATGGATGCGCACCAGGCGGTTGCCCTGCGCATCCTCGCGATTAATGCGGTCCACGGTGCTGACCACTTCTGCGATCGAGCCGGATGAAAACTCGTCACCGAACACGTACAGGCTGATCTTCTTGTCCGGCGCGTAATATGTGCGGATGGCGCGGGTGATGCCTTCGACCGGACTGCTGTTGCTAAACGGATTCCAGGTGGCGAGTCGACGGCGGATCGCTTTGCGCCGCGCGGGCGTATCGACAATCCATTTGCCCGCATACTGCGAGAACATGTACTCACCCATGTCATTCATCACTTGGATCCCCTTGACCTG
>CAMYNX010000222.1 GCA_947259875.1 uncultured Gammaproteobacteria bacterium
CGGACAGTGACGGACGGTACCTGTCGGCCCTGATTATCAACCAGGACCACTCCATGCTCCCGATGGAATACGCCCCGGGCGAGTTCACCCTCACTCAGGGTCTCATGGGGACCCGCTATGTCGTTGTCATTCTGAGAACGTTCGTTAACGCGAACGATCCCGCGGACATCAAGACCGCAAATGCCTTGCAGGATGCGGTTACCGTTGCGCAGGACGATCCCGGCGCATTCGAGGTGCCAGACTGGAATATTGAACAAGTCGAGACGCTGCGCAAGGCGATCAATGTGCTTGCTGCGACGAAGGAAGACACATCGGGTTTCTTTGGCGACAAGAGCGAAATCAATCCGATCGATCACTTGCTCGGCACAGCATTTGGCTGGGGCGGAAATCCGAAGGAGGCAACTATCTATCTCAACGCCACGCCAGAGAAGAACGACGGTAAAACGCCGCACACGATGACGATCACCGATAAGGTGCCAGTTGAGGACGGTGGGTTCGTCTCGATTACGATGTACAACAAGGAAGGCTATATGCAGGAGAACGACCTTAAGATGTATTCGGTCAACAACGTGACCGCCGAGCGCAATGAAGACGGGACGGTCACGGTCCACGCTGGTGGTTGCGAAGACGGCCGGGTGAACTGTCTTCCGATCACGGAGGGCTGGAACTACATCGTGCGGATATACAAGCCCGGCCCAGAGATCTCAGGTGAATACCAGTTCCCGACGTTCGAAGAGTCCAAATAGGCCTTTCATCGCTCCCTGCAGTGCTACTTGCGGGGAGTGATGATCTGAGGCGAGGCGCGAAATTGATGAACGGTTAGAACATGGAGAGAGGCTTTCACTGGTCGATGGCGAGAAGTTTGCCAAAGTTGCTGAAGAAGTCCTTATCGAGTCCCTGAAGATTTGGAATGATCCAAAAGGCAACGAGAGCCAACAAAGGGTTCAGCGGTCGGCTCTATCGTGCCGTCGCTGAACCAGAAGGAGGTCAAAATGAAACGATTGTCGCTTCTGTTGTGTGCCGGACTCCTAGCAGCGTGCGCCGACGATGCGAAGGACGTTGGCAATCCCTCGGGCAAGATCTCTGCCCCGCCGGCTGCGCAGGGTGCAACGCCCTTGTGGGCGAGCGCCCCGGAGACGATCTCGCCCGAATGGGGCGCGTTCTTCTCCAAAAAGGGGCAAGGTCGCGAAACGCCGATGCCTGCCCCGGATGACATCGAGGGTTGGAACGCCGTGCAGGCCGCCAACGACGAGGCGAAGGAAGCTGCGGCGGACGAAAAGGCCGCAGCGTTTGGCTTGACCTACGAGGAAAGCGAAATCGCCGGCATTCCCGTGATCGAGGTGACGCCTTCGGAACTTGCCAGCACGGACAAGATCGCAGTCTACACTCACGGCGGCGCATACGTGCTGAACTCGGCCAAGGCCGTGATCGAGTCGGCCATGTTCTTCGCCGCCGAAACCGGTCTGCGCGTCATTGCGGTGGACTACACCCTCGCGCCGCATTCCAGGTGGCAGGAGACGACCGACGAGGTCATCAGTGTCTTCAAGGCGCTGGCCAAGCAGGGCTTCACGGCCGACGACATCGTCCTTTATGGTGACTCCGCGGGCGGTGGCCTCGCGGCGGGTGTTACGCTCAAAATGCGCGACCTCGGTATGGAGATGCCCGCGGCGCTTGTGCTGTGGTCGCCCTGGGCGGATATTTCCGAGACCGGTGACACTTACGTCACGCTCCGCGATGCCGAGCCCTACTACACCTATGAGCACGTTCTTGGGCCTTCGGCGCTGGCGTACGCTGATGCCGAAGATCACAAGAACCCCTATGTCTCGCCTGTGTACGGCAACTTCAAGCAGGGCTTCCCGCCAACCTTGATCCAGGGCGGTACGAAAGAAATCTTCCTCAGCAACTTCGTCCGTCTCTATCAGGCGCTCGACCAGGCCGGCCAGACGGTGAAACTCGACATATACGAGGGCATGCCCCACGTGTTCGTGCCGACACTCCCGGATACCGTTGAGTCGCAGGCTGCTATTGCCAAAGTCCGCGATTGGGTATCCGAACACTTGCTCGACGATTGAGATGATTTCAAGGACAGACTCATGGCGAAATACCTAACTTCGGGATCGATACTCATGCTGGCCTTGGCATCCCCGGCCGTGGCGGCACCATCACCTACGTTCGAGAAGCCCCGGCTTATTCTCCAGATCACCGTAGACCAGTTTCGGGGCGACCTGCCAACGCGCTACTTCGACCGGATCGGGAAAGGCGGGCTGCGCTACCTGCTCGAGGAGGGTATCCACTACAACAACGCCCACCATGCTCATGCCAACACGGAAACCATCGTCGGCCACGTGACCCTGGCGACCGGCGCTCACCCCGCGGCCCACGGGATGATCGGCAATATCTGGTTCGATCGCAAGACCGGCGCCACCATCTACAACATCGAGGATCCCGACTATCGCCTTCTGACCGAAGGCGCCGATGTGGATGCGGATACCGAGATTGACCCCACCCAAAAAGCGGCTACCAGCGATGGCCGCTCGCCCAGGGCTATCCTGACAACCACGTTTTCCGACGAGCTCGCCTCGCTCACAGCCGGAAGAGCCAAGATCTTCGGCGTTTCGGTCAAGGATCGGGGAGCGGTATCGATGGCGGGCCATACCGGTAAAGCCTTTTGGTTCTCCAAGGCCACCAACCAGTTCGTGACCAGCAGCTACTACTACGACGAGTACCCCAATTGGGTTGTCGACTGGAACGCCAGGAAGATCCCCGAAAGTTACGCAAACACCGCTTGGGAGCTATTGCGCCCGATCGACACCTATCTCTTCGGCGAACATGACGACCAGGAGTGGGAATTCGCACTCGACAGTTTTGGTCGTACCTTCCCCCACGAGTTCACGACACCCGAGAACCCCTATTTCTCGACATTCCTCACGATCAGCCCTGCGGGCGACGAGATGACCACTGACTTCGCCAAGACCCTCATCGCCAGGGAGGGACTGGGGGATGACGAGATCACCGACTACCTGGGTGTCAGCTACTCTGCGACCGATTACATCGGTCATTTCTTCGGGCCCTCGAGTCTCGAGTCCGAGGACAACATCCTGCGGCTCGACCGGACGCTCGCGGACCTCTTCGCCTATGTGGATCAGGAGATCGGGCTTGAGAACACGTTGATCGTACTCTCCGCTGACCATGGTGGACCCGAGGCTCCGGGATATTTGGAAAGTCTCGGCATCCCCGCTGGCTACGTCTCACCCGACGAATGGGATAAAGATCCTGTCATCGCGTGGATCAAGAGCAAGTTCGGCATCGAAGGGCGGTTGATCCAGGGCTACGATCATCCCTATCTCTACCTGACCAACGACATCGTCAACAACCCCCGGATCGACCTGGCCGCTCTTGAGACCATGATTGCCAAAGAGCTCGTCGCCTTTCCCGGCGTATCTTATGCGATCGCGAGCACTTCGCTGGAGCGTGGGACGGTCCCCGACAATCTGCTGACGCGAGCGGTCCTGAACAACTACAACCCGGCGCGGTCGGGCAACATCTACGTGGTGTTCAATCCCGGCTGGTTCATCAACGACCTGGATGGGCTGTCGGTGGCGGTAGTGCATGGATCGCCATGGCGATACGATACCTTTGTCCCAATTATCTTCGCTGGGTACGGAGTAAAACCACAGACAGTTTCACGTAGGATTCACACCGTTGACGTAGCGCTTACCCTGACAACCCTTGTTGGTGCGAAGCCACCTTCCGGCGCAAGTGGGGAGGTGTTGTTGGAGGTACTAGGGCAGAAGCCCTAAACGAAATTGAATTTGTTGAATGAGTCAGAAATTTTTGTAAATAGAGAATCAGGTATTAAAACGCAATCAGCTTTACAGCGAAATCTGCAAACCCTGTTTATAACAGGGGGTCTCGATCTTTGCCTTCACGAAGACTCACGCGGAGGATCCCACTCAGGTCACCGCCGGCAACTTTGTCCGTGCCGAGCTTGTAAATGCTACGCTGGAGGTGGATATTCGCAGGCGCTTCACTTGTTCTCTTCCCTATATCAAAATGTTTCGCCCAGGAATTAGACCGCTATGAACAAGGAAACCCTGCGACAGCCCGGTGCGGGCCAAACCAGACTTCTCGCTACTGTTGCAATGACACGGCTTGCCACCGTGAGGCGCGCCGTCCTGGTAGCGCTTCTCTTCTTCACCAGTTGTGTGCTGGGATCAGGGGCGGCATCGGCAGTGCATGGGCCCGCTGATACGTCAAGCCCGCGGGCGACACTCAAGAACTTCCTCGATGCCATGAATGAGATCTATGGACTCATTGAGTCGGGACAATTCCTGGATCGCAGCGACCCACAATTTCGAGCCATTGCCAAGCGGGCTCTAGATACCCTGGATACGAGCGACCTGCCGGCCTTTACCAGTGCCGACAGAGCGGCTGAGGCAGCCTTCTATCTCAAAGAAATTCTCGATCGGCTAGAGGTGCCTCCGTGGGAAGACATTCCCGACCGAACAGCCATTGAAGCTGCCGGGGGAGCGGAGCAACTGCCTTTCTGGCGAATCCCTGGGATGCGCATTACGATTACCCGTGTGACGGAAGGCCACCGAAGGTACGAGTACCTGTTCTCTCCAGGCACGCTCGAACGATTGCCCTCGTATTTTGAAGACATCCGCCACCTGCCTTATCGGACGACCGGCACTACGGTTTCCCCGGAGTTCTTAAGATGGTATTTTGCTGCGCCCGGCAACCCGTTTATCGCGCGCCTGGTGGCTCAACTCCCGGATTGGGCCATAGAGCGCAAGTTTGGTCTGACGGTATGGAAATGGCCGGGGCTTCTCCTCTTGTCGCTGGCGGCAATTGTCCTCATGGCAACGGCCTATCGGCTGCAGAGCAGGCTTGCCGACCGAACCCGCACCACCAGCCTGATCAAATACTGTTTGACGCTCGTCTTCCCCATTGCCGCGATGCTAACCCCTCTTGCGTTGCAGCATCTCGCATACGAAATCCTGACCGTGCGTGGCGGTCCTCTGGAATTCGTGAGATTCGTCACCACTCTGGTGGCCCTCGGGGCCTCCTTCATCGTTGTGTTCGCGGCAAGCAGACGGCTCAACGAAATCATCATCGCCTCGCCGAACATCCGTTCTCAGGGTCTGGATGCTCAGTTTATTCGTCTTATATCCGTGGTGTTGAGCATTGTTGTATCGGTGATCCTGTTTCTGTTCGGCGGCCAGTATCTCGGTCTTCCGGTCATGGCTCTATTGGCCAGTGCCGGGGTTGGAGGCCTGGCCGTGGCTTTGGCTGCCCAGGATACGCTGAAGAATCTTTTCGGAACATTGATGATTATGGCTGATAAGCCCTTTC
Organism: uncultured Gammaproteobacteria bacterium; assembly: GCA_947259875.1. Classification (GTDB taxonomy): domain Bacteria; phylum Pseudomonadota; class Gammaproteobacteria; order Arenicellales; family JAANXG01; genus CALZGZ01. The sequence continues at coordinate 5,356 of CAMYNX010000222.1, forward strand.
GAATGGGTGAACGGATTATTGTTGGTGAACATGACGGAGTAGTCGAGGCGATTGGTTTGCGTTCGACAAGGATTCGAACCAGATTTGCGGGGCACCTGATTTCCATTCCCAACGATGAAATGGCGCGCAGGGACATCGAAAATCTCGGACGTAGGCCTGCCCTCTTCAGAAGCACGGATATTCACATTCCCCTGGATACGCCACGGGAGCTCGTCGAATCTACCGTCGCCCTCATCCGGGCGACACTGGAGAGCCATCAAGGAATGGACCCGGAAAGACCCCCGCGGGTCTTCTTCGATGAATTTAACGCCGACTCGTTCAATATCCGGATGTGCTATTGGTGCCATCTGAATGAATACTGGGACTTCGTAGCATTCAACGAAAAGGTAAATTTTGAGATCGTCCGTGCATTGGAAGATCAGGGGATCCAGTTCTCGCTTCCATTCCGGGTCACCTACCTGGCGACAGACAACGAGCAGCGACCTTTGGAGGTAGAAATGGTGGAGCAAAAGGAACCGTGAATATTTGGGGAGAATCAGCCATGGCAGAAGAAGAAAGAGAAACGATCTTACATCTTCACCGAAATCACAGGGTGGTGGCATTGCTGGTTGCTGT
>CAMYNX010000223.1 GCA_947259875.1 uncultured Gammaproteobacteria bacterium
CGACGGAAGGTTGAATATATCGATAACCAGCCCCTATGCTGAACTTTCCGAGGCAGCGCGCCACGATGGTGATACTGCCCTGAACAATATCCGCTTGCGGCTCCATGACCTCTATGGAGACAACGCGGACCTTACGATCGAGAGACACGACCGCTCAATGGCGGTTCATATCAGCCATCCAGCGTTTGGAGAGTCAAGTTAATGAAGATTTTGGTAGTCGATGACGAAAAGCTGGCGCGTGCCCGTATGCGTGAACTCATCAGCAAGAATGGCGAGCACGCGATCGTCGGTGAAGCCATGAATGGAAATGAGGCAATCGAAAAAACCATGTCGCTAAAGCCCGAAGTATTACTCATGGATATACGCATGCCGGTTATGGACGGCCTGGAGACTGCGATGCACCTAATGTCCATGGAGGCCCCACCCGCTGTAATCTTTACCACCGCCTACGACCAGCATGCGCTCGAGGCGTTTGAGGTCAATGCAGTGGATTATCTCCTCAAACCGATACGCAAGGACCGTCTTGATATGGCCTTGCAAAAAGCCAGACGATTGACTCTCAAACAACTCAAGCAGGTGACGCAGGCGCAAGAAGAGCCGCAAGTACGCACTCACATCAGCGTTCATATGCGTGGCCAGATAACCCTGATACCGATTCAGGATATCGTTTATTTCATGGCTGACAATAAATACGTCACCGTGCGCACCGGGGCTGAGCAACATCTAATTGAAGACTCGCTAGTCAGTCTGGAGGAAGAGTTCAAAGATCGATTTCTGAGAATCCACAGAAATGCCTTGGTAGCGGTAGATTACATCCGCGGTATCGAAAAACAGCCGAGTGGCCGTTGGCGGGTACTGCTAAGGGACGTGGAAGATAAACTCGACGTCAGCCGGCGACATACCCCGGCGGTGCGCCGATGGACACGCCGCTAATCGCGGGACATCGTTGCTTGTCCAAGTCTTCTGGCGGCTTGATTAATTGCACCTTCGAGGTAGTCGAGATAAAAGTCCGGCAGTATGGCCCCCACCAAATCGGGGGCAAGTCGCTCGCCGTTGACCCCGTAGAAGCGCACGGTTGGAACCAAAGATACCCCCTGATCGAATGCGAAGTGGGTATGAGTGGTTTCGACTCCGTTAAAGTCCGTTAGCGTAAAATCACTGTCTGTTGTCACAATCCGAACCATCACCCGCCGTCCATATTGGGGATGTTCTGGCAATGGATCGATATAGTCCCGCCTGACCTGCTCACAGTAAGGGCAGTGATCGGCGCTGAACATGACCACGATGGGAGTCTTCGATTCCGCGGCTTGGCGGCCATCAGCCGCCAGATCTTCGGCATCGGACACCCCATAAGCCAGGGTGGGACGGAACACTAGTAAACCCAGGAGCAGTAAGCGATATATGGTCCTAGACATCATTGTCGGAGACGCTATCACAGCCGATGGGTTTGGCAAAGTCAGGCGGAATCAATGGGGGTTTGACAGCAGATCCCACCAGCTTGCACATTGCACCAAAGATGCCGGCAGCTGGCGAACGGACTTGATCCTACGTGTAGTTCCCCTGCTGTGCGGGGACGAGCGCCGCGCCTGGAGCGCGACCCATAGCGGGCTATGGGTCGCGTGAAAGCCAAGCGTAAGTGTGCGCGGACCAGCCAGGGCCGGGATAAGCGTGACTGGCGTAACACCCTGTGTCGTAACTTCGGTTCGATGCCTTAAGCAACCACCTCGGACTCGGAGTTTCGGCGCCGCCTGGTGAGAAATACGGGCTCAGCGTTCGAAATCGAGCCAAGACCGTGATAGTCCCGCCTCTATTCATGGTCTGCACCAGAGACATCCGCAGCGTATCTTCCATGAAATGGCGGCATTCGATGCTCCAGAACGCTTGGCGAGAATAGAGGCGGGGCGCCTTGGTACAATACGCAGGCTAGCATCGGGGTCATAAAACTCATGAACAACATACGCGTTGCCACCCGTAAAAGTCCACTCGCCCTTTGGCAGGCACACTACGTGCGTGACCAGCTGCGCCGGCAACATCGCGATGTTGCCGTTGAATTGGTCCCGATGACTACCAAAGGCGATAGGATCTTGGATGCGCCACTCGCGACCGCCGGCGGCAAGGGCCTGTTTCTCAAGGAACTCGAAGAAAGCTTGCTCGATGGGCGCGCTGATATCGCGGTACATTCAATGAAAGATGTTACCGTGATGCTACCCGACCAGCTGCATATCCCTGTCGTTTGTGAACGGGCCGAACCCCTTGATGCCTTTGTCTCGAACCGGTTCGAGTCATTACAGACACTGTCCGTCAATGCGCGGGTCGGAACCTCTAGCCTTAGAAGGCAATGTCAATTGCGCTACGCCTTTCCCAGTCTCGACATCGTTAATCTTCGCGGCAACGTCAATACCCGCTTAGCCAAGCTCGATGCTGGCGAATTCGACGCCATTCTCCTGGCTGCCGCTGGACTGCATAGGCTGGGCATGGCAGATCGGGTCACGGCTCTAATCGACTCCAACATATCATTGCCAGCCGTAGGACAGGGTGCGGTCGGCATCGAATGCCGCCGTGATGACGACCGTGTGAATGATTTGATCGCCCCTCTCGATCACCATCCCAGCCATACGCGCGTTCGCGCTGAGCGCGCCCTCAATGCAGCCTTGGAGGGCGGTTGTCAGGTACCCATTGGCGGATACGCCGAATTACATGACCAACAGCTGTGGCTACGGGGCCTGGTAGGCAAGGCCGATGGTTCCGTTATGCTGCACGGCGACGCGGTGGGCCCGGCTGACGAGCCAGAAACCCTAGGTAGAGAGGTAGCGAACCAACTCATCGCTCAAGGAGCGGACAAGATTCTGCGTGAACTCTTACAACAGTGATTTAACCAATATCTGGGTGGTAGTCACGCGACCCGCCCATCAAGCGGATGGTATCAGCAAGCGGATCGAGCAATCCGGCGGTAAGGTGATTCGGTTTCCGGTGATCGAGATCAAACCACCTGTGAATATTGCTCGGTTGCATGCGGTACTAAGCAGGTTAGCTAATTTTGACTGGTTGGTGTTTGTGAGCGCCAATGCAGTGCAAATGGGACTACAGGCCATCGCCGACGCCGGTGGTCCCCAGCCCAATGCCAACATTGCCGCGGTCGGTATTCGCACCGCGCACGCACTACAGCAGAATGGCTGGGGCGTGGATGTGGTCGCTAAGCCACCGTATAACAGCGAGGCGTTGCTGGCTGAACCGGTTATGCAGCGAGTGAAAGGCCAGCATTTCTTGATCTTTCGCGGTGAAAACGGTCGTGAATTGCTGCGCGAGACGCTGTTAACAAGAGGCGCCCAGGTCGACTATGCGGAATGCTATCGGCGTGCGCCCACGCGTAGCGATGCAGCGCTATTGGAAGAGGCGTGGTCACGACAACGGCTGGATGTAATCATGATTACCAGCGTAGCAGGCATTGAAAATCTGATCAGCATATTGGGCCATCGCAACCGTAGCCGTTTGCTGCGGACGTCGCTGGTGGTCGCCGGCCAGAGGGTGGCGAAAGCGGCGCATGATCATGGTTGGCTGGCACCCGTGGTGGTCGCGGCCGATGCCACCGATGATGCGATGCTGGCGGCATTACACGCACGGGGAAACAAGCGTTCACCGATGAAGCAGTGATTCTTAAAACAAAGGCAAAAAGCAATAATCATAAGGCGCACAAGGCTGCGGCCTATGGTAAAGTCGGGCGTTAAGGCCTACTGACTGACGAGCATACGAATGAGCAACGACAAAGATACCCCTGCTGTCGACAATCCACCCACAGTGACGGAGCCAGCCGAGGACACCACCGCAGCACAGCATGCCCCGGCAGCACAAGACGATGAGCTAACGGACGAGCTAATACCGGAGTCAGCTGAACCCGCCGCGACGACAGCGCAAAAGGGGGGGCGACTACTAGGCGGGCTGGCGCTGCTGCTGTCCTTGGTTGCACTGGGGCTCGGCGCATATCTGTGGTACCGCGTGGAGGTTCAGCAGAAGCTGGAACAGACGCAAAACGCGGCGGACGTTGACACCAACATCAAGGGACTCACACAACAAGTCGCCGGCCTCGAAAAGCAGCAGGACAAACTCGATTCCCGGCAAACCGAGGTGGACAAAACTATCAAGCAGACGCTGCAGCAGACGATTGAGCCATTGAAGAAATCACAAACCGATCTGTCCTCGTCGTTCCAAGATCTCACCAGTTCCGTGGAAAAGGTCTACGCCGATCTGGATCGGAGCCTCGATAGCTGGGCCCTGGAGGAGATAGAGCAGCTGCTGCGCATCGCCAATCATAGTGTGAGCTTATCCGGAGACGTCAACACCGCACGGGCGGGTTTGAAGTTGGCAGACCGGCGTTTGCAGGAACTCGGTAATCCCAAGTTCACCGAGGTCCGCCGGTTGATTGCCGATGAAATCGCGCAGTTGCAGGGTGTGAAATCAGTGGACACCGCCGGGCTTGCTCTGCGTCTTAGCAGCATGTCGGCGGTGGTGGATAAATTTGCCTTGAAGAATCAGCCGCAACGGGCGGTCGACGGCGGAACCACTGGTGCAGAAGGAAACACATCGGAGAACCAATACATCCAGGCGGGCCGTGAGATGTTGGCCGATCTAACAAAACTGGTTCGCATCCAAAATATCAGCGAACCGGCTCAACCTTTATTGAGCCCGGAAGAACGTTACTTCTTATTCGAGAATCTGCGTCTCGCGCTTTCCGGCGCCCAAATGGCACTGCTCAAAGCCGACACCAATACCTACCGCGGCAACCTGGAAAATGCCGCTAATTGGCTGGAAAACTACTTCGATGCCGAAGACAATCAGGTAACCCAAGCGATAAACGATCTGAAACAGATGCGCGCAATCGAACTAAAACCAGAACTTCCAGACATTAGCGCATCACTCAATGAGCTACAGAAAATCAAACGGCGGGGCAATTCCGAATGAAGCTGCTAATCGTCATATTGTTAGCGCTAGCGGCATCACTTGCGATCGCGTACGTGGCCGTCGACGACCCCGGCTATGTGTTGATCACACTAACACCATGGAGCATCGAGCTCTCATTTTCATTGTTTATCGTCTTACTGGTGGCATTGTTCATCGCCACCTATTTGGTGGTTCGGCTTCTGGTGCGCATTTGGCGAACACCTAAAGACATCGGTATGTGGCGCGGGCGACGCCTGACGGGTAAGGCCCAGCGCTTTCAAACCCAGGGAATGATGGGGCTGATCGAAGGCGATTGGCCAAAGGCGGAAAAACAGCTGCTCAGCTATCTGAGCCATACGGATACCCCGGTGTTGAATTATCTCGGCGCTGCTCATGCCGCCCAAGCCCAGGGCGACCTCGAAAGACGGGATAAGTATTTAGCCCAAGCCCATGACAGCGATCCTCGACAGACGATCGCCGTGGGACTTACCAAGGCAAAGTTGCAATATCAGACCGGCCAGCTGGAACAGGCGCTCACCACGCTCAAGAATCTGCGCACTCATGCGCCTAAAAATAAGAAGATACTAGGGTTGAAAATGCAGATTTATCAGGACCTACAGGATTGGAAGGCGTTGTCGGAGTTGGTGCCTGCGGCACGCAAGTACCGGGTGTTACCGGAGAATAAACTAGAACAGTTGGAACAACTTACTACACAGCGACTATTGACCCATTCCGATAGCGGCAATGGTCGACAATTGCAGGATATCTGGAAAACGCTGTCCCGCGATCAGAAACGGGATCCAGAATTGATCGCCACCTACGTCGACCAAATCATTGCAGGCGGTAACAACGAGCAGGCTGAAACACTGTTGCGCAAAGCCATTAAACAACAATGGGAGCCCAAGCTGGTGTTGCTTTATGGCCGAGTTCATTCGTCGGATCTCGCCAAACAGTTAAAGACGGCA
>CAMYNX010000224.1 GCA_947259875.1 uncultured Gammaproteobacteria bacterium
ATCCCCCACCTGTACTTTGCCACCCACTTGGACAAATGGCTTTGCGCCTGGTTTGGGCGCAGCATAGAAGGTCCCCACCATTGGCGATTTAATATGATGGCCTTCGGGAAACTCCGTGGCGGAAGTCGTGGGTTCTAACGGCAGCGCCTCAGAACCCGGGAACGTAGCCGGTACCATAGCCGTCGTCAGCACGCCGGGTTGCTGCACAATCAATGACGTGCGACTCAGGCGGATGGACTCCTCGCCCTCTTTGATCTCCAATTCACTTAGGTTGGATTCTTCCAATAGCTCGATGAGTTTTTTAATTTTGCGTAAGTCCATGAACTTATTCCGAACTTAGAGAGTTGATCGCGGCCCGCAATGCCAATTCATATCCGTAGGCACCCAATCCACTGATCACCCCGACTGCTAATTCGGAAAGGAAGGAGTGCGCCCGAAAAGCTTCGCGGCCGTGAATATTTGACAGATGAACCTCGATAAACGGAATCGACACCGCGGCGAACGCGTCACGCAAGGCGATGCTGGTATGGGTGAAGGCTGCGGGATTAATCAGTATAAACGCCACGCCGCGGGCTGCCGCGTTGTGTATCGCGTCCACGAGTTCGTGCTCCGCATTGGATTGCAGGTGTTGCAGTTCGTGACCCGCGCTCGACGCGAGCCGGTCGAGACCTTCCTGAATCTGGGTGAGCGTCGTCACGCCATAGTGTTCCGGTTCCCGCGTACCCAATAGGTTAAGATTTGGACCGTTCAATACGAGGATTTTCGCCATATGTGTCGCGAACGTGTAGTGATTTGTCTGTAATATTAGGGTAACCGCGCTTAGTGTGCACAAACTTCTCGACAAAGTCCAGCTTACGGTCATTTCGGCGAACTTCGCCGCAAGATCGACGAAATTTGACAGATTTCGCCGCTAAATAAACGCCATCCAGTGCTCGGCATCAGACGCGCGCAGCGGCGTGTAACCCAATTCACCACAACGGCGGTCGCCTGCGCGGATCACGCAACCGGGCGGTACGCGGTGTCCACCATCAATAACTCGGCGTACTGCATGGGCTAACCGCGTAACCAGCCCCTATCCAGCCCGCACAGAGCACCAAAGACCCGGGTAGCTGGCATCGAGGTGGGGCGGTCGGACGCTGCGAATGTCGCTATCCCCTAGCAGAAACGCTGCGCGTCTGGCCGGTGTGGACGACGACTGGGGAACCCCGCCCTATTCATTACCTGGACCCCGGAGACCCTAAGCGCATCGTACTGGAAATCACCGTATCGATTTCTTCACGGTGTCGGCCGACAATAGGGGCGGGGCGCCTTGGTGCAACATGCGGGCTAAACGCGCTCGATGTGTTTCAAGAATTCCTCGGGACCCATATATCCGTAACGACGCAACTCCTGTAGCTCGCTTCCGCTGGACGAGAAGAATAACATCGCCGGCGGACCGAATACGCCGAAACGTCTCTTGATCGCTTTGGTGTCGGGATCGTTAGGGTCGGTCACGTCCACCTGGATCAAGACAAATTGATCGCGTAGTATATGACTCACGTCGGGGTGGCTGAAGGTAGTCTTCTCCATTCTGATACAGTCGACGCACCAATCGGCGTAATAGTCCAACAACACGGGTTTTCCATTGGCCCTCGCCTGTTCGAGTTGTTGGTCCAACTCCTTCATGGTGGCGACGCGGGTAAATTGGTGCTGCGTCTCGATGTTGGCTCTCTGTTGGCTAGACGCACCACCAATATTGAAGCCACCGATTGCCAACGGCCTGATAATGTCGCGATTCCCAGCCATGCCCCCTAGTAGGGCCAGTACGCCCCACACCAACAAAAATACACCGATGCCCTTCGACAGGTACCGCCAACCGCGCACACCTTCGGGTAGGCCATGTGTTGCCCCCAGATAGACGGCAACAATAATCAACAACGCGCCCCACAAATACAGTACTGGAATGTCTGGAATCGTGCCCAATAAATAAATCGCAACACCCAACAGCAACACGCCAAATACGTATTTGACACTGTCCATCCATGGACCTGCCTTGGGCAGCAAGAACCCGGCGCCCAAACCCAGCCCAATGAGAAACACACCCATACCCAAGGCCATGGCAAACATGATCGCGCCGCCGAGCACGGGATCGCCTTTGGCGATTGCCACGCCCAGGGCAACGATGAGCAGCGGCGATACACACGCGCCGACAATCAACGCCGACACGATACCCAATACGAAAACAATGCTCAGGGCGCCACCTTGCATGCTTTGCGTCTTATTTTGCAACCGCGACTGAATGAACGAGGGCATCTGTATGTCATAGACCCCGAACATCGACAGCGCGAGCAGCGCCAGTATCAGACTCACGGTTCCGATCGCCCAAATATTTTGAAAATAAGCCTGGAGTTGGTCGCCGGTAAGCCCCGCCACCACCCCGGCCACCGTGTACGTGACCGCGGTGCCCAACACGTAGGTACTCGCGAGCAGCCCGCCGCGACCCTTAGTCATATGCTCCCCCTGGCCGACAATGATGCTCGATAGGATTGGCACCATAGGCAGCACACATGGGGTGAACGTCAACAATATGCCAGTCACGAACGCGGTCAATATGTAGCCTAAGTAACCGCGCCCCGACCACGCGGTCTCCGGCGCCGTGGATCGAGCCAGGTCCTCGGAGATAGCGCTGCTCACCGGCTGTTCCGGCGGCGCGGCGGCGGCGTCTGCAATGCCGGGAAGACTTACTTGCACCGTTTTAGTCATCGGCGGATAGCAGATTCCCTTGTCCGCGCATCCCTGGTAACTCACATCGAACGACGCCGTGGTCGACGCTGGATCCGCCCGCAGTAGCGGCACGCTCATATCAAAGCCCTGGTAATACACGACGCTCTCGCCAAAAAACTCGTCTTGTTTTACCTTCCCGGGCGGGAACTGGTAGTCACTGACGCGCACCCCGGATGTTTGACTCTTAAACTTGGTCTTGTCCCGGTACAGGTAGTAACCGTCGGCGATGGTAAATGTCGCACCGAGCGTATCCGCGTCCAGCGCATTCAGCTCAATCTGGAACGCCTGGTCCGGATCGAGAAATTCATCCTGCTGACCGGCACTGCCCAGCAGGTCGCGCAAAGAAGACAAGGAGGTAATCGGCTTCTTTGTGGCCGGAGCAGCATTCTGGACCGGGCTGGCTGGCTCCTGTGCCAGTGCGACGAGGTTCAAGGTAGCGGTGTGTTTAATCGGTGGATAACACACACCAATCGGCTCGTTACATCCCTGCCCGTCGGCCGTGATTACTACCGACGTTGGCGCGGCAGTTTGGCGCTGCACCGGGACATCGATGCGGACCACACCCTCATAGATTTCTACTTCTCCAAAAAATGGGTCTTGCTTCTTTTTGCCAGGTGGGATTTGCAAGTCACCCAAGGTTGCGTCACCCTCCTCCAAACGCACCCGGAATTTATCCCGGTACATGTAGTAGTCTTTGGCAATGCTCCAGGTAACCTGTATGCGGTCCGCCGCGGTCGCTTGTACACCGAACGCAAAGGCCTTGTCTGGCTCCAGCAGGTCCTCGTCCTGTGCGTATACCGGGGTCCACAACCAGGTAAGCGCTAAAAGACCAACTAGGAGTTTCATAATTATTTCGGTGTGCTTAACCATGCCAGATATTCCGCCGACCCATCTATGATCGGGACTGCGATGATCTCGGGAAGTTCGTAGCTATGCAAGGCCTTGATCTGGGTTTCAATGGCAGTGAAATTGTCGGCACTCGATTTGATCACCAGCAGATACTCCGCGTCAGATTGTACTGAACCTTGCCAAAGATAAACCGACTGTATTTGCGGAACGATATTGACGCACGCAGCCAAAGATTCCTCAACCAACGCATGGGCTATGGCTTGCGCTTGTTCAGCAGTAGCGCAAGTGGTTATTACTACTTGATAATAGACTTTCATGCCGGCGTACTTATTCCCTTGGAGCAACCTTGGAAGCAGGCTTCGTTGTCCGCATATTATGGCACGTGATCCAGGAGCTTGTTTGCCATGACCGCACCGATTGCTGATGAGCGCGACTTCACGGTGGAGACCGCGCCGGAAAACCGCGTGCGCGGACATATCTTCGACTTTGGTAGCGATCCTGTAGGCGTTTTCTTGCACGGCTTCCGCTCGGACTGCGACGGCAGTAAGGCGATCGCTTTGGCGCAACACGCCGAACACCGGGGTTATTCTTGGATGCGCTTCGACCTGTCGGGACATGGGCGGTCCGACGGCGATTTCACTGCATTTACAATCACCGACGCGTTGCGGGACGCGCTTGCGGTTCTCAAATGGCTGGCGCCAAGACCCGTCGTTCTGGTGGGATCCAGCCTCGGCGGCTGGTTGTCGGTACTGGCTGCACAGCACGCACCGCAACAGGTACAGGCGATGTTGTTGATCGCCCCGGCGTTCAACTTCGTGCAAAATTTTCTCGCCGACCTGCCCGCTGGGGACTTGCACCACTGGAAACAAAACGGCGTGCGTCGCTTTTCGGATCCTTACCAGGCTACGACTTACACCCTTGGTTATGAAATCGTCCACGGGGTCCATCGCTATGACGTCTTGTCCGAGCCGCTGCGCCTTGACTGCCCGCTAACCATACTCCACGGCGACCAAGACGAGATACTACCCTTAGCCAACACCATGCGGTTTGCCGATCGGGCACAAGCCCCGGCGCTGCGGGTAGAGGTGGTAGCAGGCGGTGATCATAGATTAACATCGGCGATCCCTCGCATCTGCGCCGAATTGGACCGAATCTGGGAAACAACGACTAAATCGTGACGCCGTTCTCAATTCTGCTGACTATCTTTCTCGTCGTCCCGGTGGTCGAGATCTATCTGCTGATCAAGATTGGCGGCGTCATCGGCGCCCCGTGGACCATCTTCCTGGTAGTGTTCACCGCGGTGCTCGGCGCATTTCTGGTGCGATCGCAAGGTATCTCCACCCTGCGGCGGATCCAGGCCAACCTCGACGCCGGCGAGCTGCCAGCGATGGAATTGCTGGAGGGCGTGTTTCTACTGGTCGCCGGCGCCTTGCTGCTCACCCCGGGGTTCTTCACCGACGCCGTGGGGTTCGTCTGTCTGACACCTCCGCTGCGGCGCGCGCTGATCGGCTACGCCTTGGAGCGCGGCCTGATCCGCGCTCGCGGCGAGGTGGGCCGCCAGCAACAGCCCGACCGGGGCGAGACCGTCGACGGCGAGTATCGGCGCGTCGACAAAGACCCTTGACATCTTGGCGCACATGGATATTATTAGCACTCATCGGAAGTGAGTGCTAATAAACTCATTTCAGTCGATAATTCATCAAGTTAAATCTGCAACTTATATAGGAGGTTGAGCGGATGTCTATTCGTCCACTTCATGACCGTGTTTTGGTGCGACGCCTCGACGACGAAAAAACCAGCCCCGGCGGGATCGTGATCCCGGACACCGCGGCGGAAAAGCCCATGCAGGGCGAAATCGTTGCCGTAGGCAATGGCAAGATTCAAGAAAACGGTGATATTCGCCCGCTCGACGTAAAAGTCGGCGAGAAGATTTTGTTCGGCAAATACTCAGGCACCGAGGTAAAAGTCGGTGGCGAGGAATTACTCGTCATGCGTGAAGACGACATCATGGGTGTCGTAGAGTAGTTGCTGGATGTCAGTTTAAGACATAACTGGAGACCAAATCATGGCAGCAAAAGAAGTACTATTTGGCGAGGCCGCGCGCGCTAGGAAACTGCGCGGCGTCAACATCTTGGCCGACGCGGTCAAGATAACATTGGGCCCGAAGGGCCGCAACGTGGTGTTGGACAAATCGTTCGGCGCGCCGACGATAACCAAAGACGGCGTGTCGGTGGCCAAAGAGATCGAACTGAAGGACAAGTTCGAAAATATG
>CAMYNX010000225.1 GCA_947259875.1 uncultured Gammaproteobacteria bacterium
TGAGCCACGAGATTCGAACACCTATTAATGGCATGTTGGGATTTTTGGGTTTGATGCGCAAGACCGGTCTGACGCAGGTACAGCAGAAGTATTTACTGCCGGTGGAGGATTCGGCGCGCAGTCTTTTGAACATCATCAATGACATATTGGATTTTTCGAAGATCGAAGCGGGGCAGCTCAGAATAGAGCATGAGCCGGTGGATGTGCGTGAGGTGATCGGCCACGTGGTGCGGTTGTTCGAGCCGCTGGCGGCGGAGAAGGGTATTGATCTGGATGCCGAGATCGATGCGAAGGTGCCCGAGGCGGTGATCAGCGATGCCACCCGGGTCGGTGAGATCATCTCGAATCTGACCAATAACGCGGTCAAGTTCACGGATCAAGGGCGGGTATTGGTCAAGGCGGACAGGGTAGCGCAATCCGATGGGGATGACAGGTTGCGGATTGAGGTGTATGACACTGGGGTCGGTATTCCGTCGTCCCAGGTAGCGGAGTTATTCGAGCCGTTTCATCAGGCGGAAAGCGGCCGGGACCGGCGCTACGGTGGCACGGGATTGGGGCTGACGATTACTAAGAATCTGGTGGAGGCGATGCACGGGTCGATTACCGTTGACAGCGAACCTGGCCGTTACACGAAGGTCGCGGTCGAGATTCCCTGTCCGGTGGCCGATGCTGGTGAGGCGCTGCGGGCGCGTTCCACCCGGAGGGAGGCGTTAGGGGATCTGTCGTTCGATGGCAGCGGGCTCACGGTATTGGTGGTGGATGACAACGATATCAATCGCGCGTTTTTGGCGGCGCTGTTGACGCACTATGGGATGAGCGTTGCGGAGGCGGCATCCGGTCATGAGGCGCTGTTTTTGTGTGATCGGGGAGTTTTTGATGTGGTGCTGATGGATATTCATATGGCGCAGATGGACGGTGTGGAGACTACCAAGCGGCTGTGGCAAAGTGAGGATCAGGCCAAGCGATCGTTGGTGATTGCAGTGTCGGCGGATGTGGTCGGTGAGCAGGAGCGGCGCTTTGACGAGGCGGGGTTTAATGGGTTTATTGCCAAGCCCATCGATGAGCGGGCGCTGATCAATGTACTGGTTCGGTATTTTCCGGATCGTTTCGATCACAAGGTGGGTTTGCCGCCGGGCCCGCCGTCGGCGTCGGGCGCAGCGGTGTTGGACCGTGTGGCGGGGATTCGTATGGCGACTGGGAATGAGCCATTGTGGCGGCGCAGTGTGGCGCAGTTGTTGGACATTGTTCCCGAACAGCTTCGTGCTCTGCATCAGGCGATGGCTGCGCGGGATTATGGTCAGGTCAAGCAACGTGCGCATCATATTGCCGGGTCGGCGGGTTATGTGGGGGCGCAAGGATTGGTGGTGGCGGCGCGGGCCGTGGAATCTGCCGGTGACCGGTGCGATGACCCCAAGATCCCGGCGTGTCTGGGGCGATTGGAACAGGAATTTGCCCGCGTGCAAGCGCTGGCGCCAGAAGTGCTGGCCAACGATACGCCATCGGCGCTGAGCTCGGGCAGCTAAGACGTTAGATCGGGTGGCCGCTAGAAATCCTAGGCAGAGGATGTCCCGTTGTTACATCTGGTCTTTGAAGCCGGCCTTTTTATACCACTGTTTGGCTTTTTCGAGATCCTTCGGTACCACCCGGCCTTCTTCGTACATCATGGCCAGCGTGGTCTGCGACCCGACGAGCCCTTGATTGGCGGCCTTGGTGAACCACTTCACCGCCTCGTTGCCGTTTTGCTCCACACAGTCTCCCTCCATGAACATGAATCCCAATCCATGCTGGGCGAGTCCCAGATCTTGATCGGCGGCGGCCTGCATCCATTTGACGGCCATCAATTCATTGCGCACCATCCCCAGGCCGTTTTGATACATGATCGCCAGCCGGTATTGCGCCTCGGGGTGACCTTGGTCGGCAATCGGTGTGAGCAGTTGCAGGGCGCGCGCGAAGTGCTTGGCCTCGAATGCGGAAATTCCGCTGGCTAGATTTATCTCGTCATCGGTCTCGGGCATCAGTCACGCTCCTCGGATAGGCGGGTGGATCATAGCCGGCCGCTTACCGGTGCGTAAACCACCAGGCGTCGCGGATGATCAGCCCGGCAGCTCGGGGCTGTTGCCCTGTTGGCCAGGGGTGTGCGTTTGGATTGATCAAGGTTAATGTCGCGCACCACGGAAGTAATAAACTCAGGTTATGAGCCGGTATCCAAATCCTTGGCTATTGTTTCACGTGAAGAGTGATGTAATCTTCAAACGGATTATACTAGCAATGATCCATACTCGAGTCGCGTTACACTACACAAGAGAGGGTTATAATGACTAAGAAAACAAAGCATTTTCAATTAGTTGGCGGAGTCGGCATATTGTTGGCCGGGCTGTTGGCGCCGATCGCCGCGAGTGCCACCAACGGCTATTTCGCCCACGGATATGGCGTCAAGGCCAAGGCCCTTGCCGGTGCGGGCGTGGCGATGCCGATGGATGCCATGGATGCGGCGGTCAATCCCGCCAATATGGTAATGGTTGGCCAGGAGTGGGATGTCGGCCTGACGTGGTTCAGCCCGAAGCGTAAGTACACCGTCACCGGTGCGCCATCAGGCTTTCCCGGTACCTTTGGCCAGGTGCCCGGAACCTTTGATAGCGACAGCGACAATTTTTTTATCCCCAACTTTGGTGCGAACTGGATGCTGAACGAGGACGCCTCGCTGGGTCTTTCGGTCTATGGCAACGGCGGTATGAATAGCGACTGGAAGGCGTCCGGGATCGGCGGCGGTACCGGTGTGTACGGTGCCGGTGATGCAGGCGTCGATTATTCTCAGTTGTTCATCAACGGGACCTATGCCCGTAAGTTCGCCGGCGGCAAGGCATCCTGGGGCGCCAGCGCCATCGTCGCCTACCATCGGTTCAAGGCCAATGGTGTGATGACTTTCGCTGGGGTTTCCAACGATCCGACCCGGCTCACGAACTTGGGACACAAAGATTCATTCGGTTTCGGCGGCAAGTTGGGGGTGATGGGCGAAGTGGGCGCCGGCTTCCGGCTCGGCGCGTCGTACCAGAGCAAGATCTATATGGACGAGATCGACTACTCTGGATTATTTGCCGAGCAGGGCGACTTCGATATCCCGCAGACGCTGACCGCGGGCCTGGCTTATGATATTAGCGATGAGGCGACGATCATGGCCGACGTGCAATGGATTGACTACAGCGATATCAAGGCGATCGCCAATCCGCAGTTCCCGCAGTTTGGCACCTGTTCCATAAGGGCGACGCCGACCGACCCGAACTGTTTGGGCGGTAGTAACGGTATCGGTTTTGGCTGGCGCGACATGACGATCTACAAGCTCGGTGTGCAGTGGGAAACGAGCGGCGGATGGACGTGGCGGGTGGGCGGCAGCGTCGCGAACCGTCAGCCGATTCCGTCATCGGAAGTTCAGTTCAACATCCTGGCGCCGGGCGTGATCAAGGAACATCTGTCGTTTGGATTCACCAAGGCGCTGAGTGACAATTCTGGGCTCGATGTGTCTTTCACATACGCCCCGTCGAACTCGGTGTCGGGTCCCAATCCGCTGGAAGCGCCCGGAGCGCAAACCATCGAAATAGAGATGAAGCAATACGAGCTTGCGGTCCAGTACACCAAAGATTTCTAGTCGTACCACGACGGCAGAGCCATGGGTAAACACCCATGGCTCTGCCGTATATGTTAGCCACGTGTAGATTGTAAGAGAGAGCGCATATGAAAACATGGGTTATTCGGGGCGGTGTTGCAGCAACGATTCTGGCACTGGTCCCGGTCGCGCATGCCGACACGGTATTGATGTCGACCGAGTGGGGCGTCAAGGCCTGTGAGGCGTGGAATGCCGAACCGGTGTTGACGGACGAACTGGCCCAGTCGGGTTGGGTGGCCAATAACAAGGATCGCGGCCATAAGATCATGCACGTGTATCGCACCGATTGCGCCGACAGCCCGCGGGTGGAGCTGCGCATCGCCGCACAGGATGGTAAGGCCAAATGCGTGTACGGAGGTAAGGTGGAAAGCGATCCCGACCTTGATGTCGATTACATCATGCATGCGAAGACCAAACGCTGGGTACAGATGGGTAACGGCGAGTACGGTCCGATGTGGGCGATGATGAGCTTTCGCCTCAAGTTTTCAGGCCCCAAGATGGAGGCTATGAATAATATGGGTCCGTTCAAGAAATTCCTGCTGTTGGCGGGTAAAGTACCGTCCTCAGCCGAAAGTTGTCCTTGAAATAACAGCATCGGGCCGGGGCCTGTGGCGCCGGCCCGATGCTGTTTGTGCCCGCCTTTACCCCCTGTTAATTCCTTCCATAATCCTTAGCAGTTGCTATTCTGTAAGTTAGTAGCGCATAGCCCAGGTTGGTGATTGCCTGCTTAACACGTAAGATGAACAAACTTCGCATAGCCAGGTGGGATTGACTCATGGAAAACACTGAAAATCCAAAAAGCCCCAATGTGTCCGTGGTGACGGAAGTCCCTCCGCCCGACGTGCCCCAACCCTCGAGCGAGTCCGGCGAGCCATTGAAATACCTGGGTCTGGTGCTGGCCACGGCAGTCCGGCATCGCGCGTCCGACATTCATTTTCGGGCCAAGAACCATCCCATCGTGAGGATCGACAGTATTCTGCGCCCATTGCGTCAATTCCCGGTTCTGTCGGTGACCGATATGGAGGTCCTGGCACAAAAGATCATGAGCCCGAGACATTGGGAGCAGTTCGAACGCGACTATCAAGTCGATTTGTCGTTTGGTTTGAAAGGTATTGGGCGAGTGCGTGTCAACGCCTATTTCCAGCGTGGCACCGTGGCGATGGCATTGCGTGTTATTCAAACACAGATCCCGACGCCCGAGGACCTCAAGCTACCAGCAATGATCACTGACTTCACCCGCTTCGAAAGAGGGCTGGTGGTTCTGACCGGCGCGACAGGATCCGGTAAATCGACGACTATTGCGACGCTTATTAACGAGATCAACTTCAATTATGCCAAGCATGTGATCACCATCGAGGACCCGGTCGAGTTCATTTTCAACGAGAACAGATGCATTATCTCGCAACGGGAGTTGGGAGTGGACGCGACAACGTTCGCGATGTCAATGAAAGCGGCGCTGCGCGAAGATCCCGACGTCATCCTGCTTGGTGAGATGCGCGATCCCGAGACTATAGAGACTGCGCTTACCGCCGCCGAGACCGGCCACTTGGTGCTTTCCACCTTACATGCGCCGGCCGCCGCTGAGACCGTGACGCGTATGATTTCCGCGTTTCCGCCCGACGCCCAGCCCACGATTCGCTCCAAACTGGCGCAAAACCTGTGCGCTGTCGTGGCCCAAAGATTGTTACCTAAGGCCGACGGGGAGGGTCGAATCGTAGCTTGTGAGGTGATGACAGTGAGTAGTCGGGTGCGTGAACTCATACTCGATCCGCTTCGAGTAAAAGAAATCGCTGACCTGGTACGCAAGGAATCGACGGTCGAAGGCATGTTGTCGTTTGATCAGCATTTGTTCGAGCTGTGCCGCGGTGGCGATATCACCGAAGAGACGGCACTGCAGCATGCGAGCAGCGCCACCGACCTGAGATTGAAGTTGGACGGCTTTTAAATCCGCGGCAACCTCGCTAAGCGACTGACGCCGCCCGCCGGCCGGGGTGCGTTCGCACCTTTTATAAAAATTCCTTATAATCTTCGTCTGTCTCCACAGACTGAGTTTATGGCGCGTATGGCTGATCGTCGTCTCCAGGTGTTCTATACGGTCGCGCGATTACTGAGCTTTACCAAGGCCGCGGAGTCGCTGCATATGACCCAGCCTGCAGTGACCTTCCAGATTCGCCAACTCGAGGAATACTTCAAC
>CAMYNX010000226.1 GCA_947259875.1 uncultured Gammaproteobacteria bacterium
CGATAGGGTTACGACCTGGATGTCCGAGTATCAAACCGAACCGCTGGACGACGACATGGCCAATTGGCTAGCCAACTGGTTCTGCAATCATATTCGGAGTGATGGTGAGTGTTTGCGCCTTCCGAACGATGCGCCCATCGAATCGGTACGGTCGCAACACACCACATAAGTCGTTTGATTCGTCTTCCGCAACGTAGATCGCGAAATTATCCGGCTCGAAGTCAGTGAGCCGGTTTGGGGTCATCTCATTCATGCATTACACAGACGCCACCAATTGATACAGGCGACTGAATTCCTCCTCAAGCGTGTTATCCGGCATTTGTTCGTTCGCACGGTTGTACCAATACCGTGCGTTGCTCAAATCCCCTTCGACTCTGTGCAGGTAAGCATGAATTAGACAAGAGGTTTTGTCAGTGAAAGACTGGATCAGCCGATGCGCTTCATCCCATTTTCCTTCTTTTGCGTAATCCAAGGCTTTTAGATGATCAACGGCCATTTGCGAACTTTTTTGGCGTTGGGCAGAATGTAAGTTTACGCGATCAGTTGGTCCGTATCTTTGTTCCCATAACGCTGCCGCATCTCCTCCCACAACTCAACCTTTTTCATTTTTCCGGCGGCGTAATCCCTGCGTAACTGGTTTGCTTCGGCATCCCCAGCCAGCGCCTTTTCCAAGAAAGCGTTAAGCATCGCCTGCTGATGTTGGGGCATCGCCAAGAATTCCTCAATGATCCTGGTCACCATGTCCCGTTGCGCTGGGTCGTTGGGGTCTACGGGTATCTTTCTAGGCGCTTTCATAGCCTGTAGTGCTATCAAAGGGTACTAGCTTAATGCGTGACTGCTTTGTTTTAATTCTTGATTGTTTTAGTAAGGCAGTAGTAAGAACACTCATTTCAACTAACCGTAGGGTAGAGTAGATCACCGGTACTGACGAGACTGCTCAAGCAACCGGATTTACGGCAAAATTACGAACGCACCGTGCACAGGCACAACATCGAGTGTGATCCAATATGACAAGATTCGGCCCCGGAATCGAACATAATGTGGATTGAACATGGCTCCCAGACTAGCCGGACTATGTAGTCATACGCAATAGATTCAAACGAGGTGATTCTTTTGGACAGGCAGAGTATGGATACCGGCGAAGACACAATTCGAACCTCTGACGGGCTGGTGCTCCATTACCAGTGGCAGCGCATTCCCGAACCCCGTGGCGTGATTTTGATCGTGCACGGCATTGGCGAACACATCGGGCGCTACCGGACACTTGAAGATTGGTTCTGTGAGAATGGATTCACCTGTTGTGGCTACGATCAGCGCGGTCACGGACGGTCCACGGGGCGGCGCACACACGTCAGGAATTTCTCCAAGTACGTTGCCGATTTTCAACAAATCACCGCGGCAGTGCGAGAGCGCGAATCGGGACTTCCCGTCTTTGTCTACGCGCACAGCATGGGCACCGTCGTGGCTCTGCTTGGGGTGGATCGCGAACCTACTTACTACCGAGGCTTGATCATCGCCTCACCGGCCATTGCGATGGGCTCCACTATTCCGGGCTGGTTAGTGAAAACGGGGGGCGTACTCGGCAAGTTCTTACCCAATTTCAAGGTCCCCTCACTGATCGAACCCGGCAACTTAAGCCATGATCCCAAGATCGCCGCTGATTATGAGAAAGATACCCTGGTTGGAGGCACGGTCACTTTGGGTTGGCTAGCCAGCATGTTGGACGCCCAAAAAGAAGCTTTGCTCCGGGCGCCAGATATTGCGGTGCCGGTTCTCGTCTTACACAGTCAGGCCGATCTTGTAGCCGACATCTCAGGAACCCGTCAGCTCACAGCACGCTTACCGAAAGAGAAAGTAACCTTTCACGAATATGCGCGGCCCTACCACGAGTTACACAACGAGATAGCCACCGAGCGCACGGTGTTCCTGAATGACGTACTGGACTGGCTTAACCGCCAACTCGCGACTTGATGTGGGCCTGTCACTGCGTACGTACACCCAAAGGTCAAAAGAAGATGTCCATGAATGCACAATATAGAAAGCTATTCACCGTAGGGATGTTACGGCGTGATTTTGCGGTCAGACTATGCGCTCTGCTTTTCGCATTTACGGCAAACACCAACGCTGCCATCGCTCCGAAGAGCGCCATACCCTCTGGTGCCGAGGTCACCATCACGATCGGTCTACCATCAACCTATCGGGCAGTCTATGGCCCAACTCCAAACGCGCGGTCCAATTGCATCGGTGCCAACCAGACCCGCACCCGACTGTGCGCCCGTTATGTATTCGGCAACGACTTCCAACTCCTAGACTGGCTGGAAAACGGCCGCATTGACGGCGCGATTGTCACACCTCTCACCCTAAAGGTCCTGCATACTAGTGGGCCACAGCCGTTCGCGCTGCATTTCGTCCTGGCGCGCTTCGATGCCTTCGCGAATCGCAATCTTGCAAGCTATCATCTTGGGTTAAGCGCGAAACATAACAGTGCTCTATCGACCGACCCGCTAGCGCGCTATCACTCCCATCTGGAAGCGCTGATGACCGGTAACTCGGCCCCGGCATTCAAGGTCTACATAGATTCCCATCTATCCCCCGCACTAGGCCTGCTTCTGACAAGCAGTGGCGACTGGTTGCGGGCACAATCGCCTTCACCCGAACAATCGAATCAACTATGGAGACGCTTGTTGGCGAGAATAGTGTTTGCTTTGCCACACCCAGAGATACAGGCAGGAACCGTGTTTAATGTTCGCGTTACCGAAAGCTGCGCGTCGTCCAAGATTCAATGCCTCACCGAAACACCTGTACGTGACTATCTGCTACTACGTAGCGCTGCGATACCGGAAAGCTTTCTCCCTAGGTTTCGGGTACTGCAAAACGATGACCCAGCGGCCATCCGCGAGACCTATCGAAATGTCGTGCCGGACTACTTGCCCACGCCAAATCATGACGAGCCTTCGGCAACGTCACTGCGGACATTTATTAAAGACAATTTTACTCCTCATCAAATCGGTTCCCAGGTGCGCCGCTATTTCCGGTTCACCATTCCCGAGCTGGTGCACCTGCTACGCCCTCGCGCGGATGACGATCGCGAGATCGACGTTGCCCTAGTCCTGACCGGGGGTGGTGTCAAGGCGGCCTATCAGACGCGGCTGGTGGATCATTTATATAAAGAGCCCTACCTCACCAACGTAGTCACCGATCATTCGGCAGAAACAACGTCCGATACATCACCGCTGCGGGTGAAATATGTGATCGGAACCTCTGGCGGTGCACTGCTAGGGTTGTTTGTGGCGGCGATTGAAAAAAGCGGCGACCCCCGTTTCAGCAAACTTTTGTGGACCAACGAGAAGACTCAAGAAATTATTACCTTTACTGACGCGTTTCCCCCCATCGACATGCTACGCTGGTTAAGTGCCCTGGGTAGCCTGTTGGTATTCTCGGCTTTCGCGATCGGCCTCTACAAATGCCCGTGGGTACGAAAACGTCTCGGCATCGAAGATCCGTCGGACCCAGAGACAAACACTACTAAAAACAGCCTGCCCGCGGATAACGGTGGCCGCTTCTTACGGTTTTCCGCAGTCTGGATTACCTTTTTGGCGCTCACGCCGTACATGATCTACTACGTTAACGGCGAGGCACTGGCGGAACACATCCCCGAATTGCAGGGGTTCTTTTATGCTGTATTCACCTTGATTGCGATCTACACTGACAACCACATTATCCGCGCGGAAAGATCTTCTCAACTTGAACAAAACGACGATGAGAAAACGCTCAAGACATACGTTCTCAAGACATACTTAATGTGGTCCCTGCTTGTGGGTGGTCTCCTGCTCACTGTATTGTCCGTTGCTCACAGACGGTGGGATTTTTTTAACAGTCTGAATTTGAACGTTGATAAGACCTGGGCCTGGTTGGAACGCGTTATAAGTTGGAAGATCACCACGAATGCGTTTACATTTTGCTTAGGTCTGCTGTTGCTCGCATTCTTTATTCAAAGATGGTATTTCGACAGGTCTCAACATTTCCGTCCGCTTTTAGCAGAAGAGGGTGATGTCAAAGGCGCCTGGTTGGTCTTGTTGCTAATGCCTCTGGTCAGCATCGGCGGTATCTACATCCTGTATAAAATGCGTATCGTGAGCATGCTGGAGCTTACCTGGAGCTATTGGATCGCCGGACTATTGGTTGCCTCTGTTACGGTACTGTTAATCTTTGTCTTCGCGATCGGCAAGCGTTCGCCCGCAGGGTTTAAAAGATTTCTTGTGCCGCGACTGGGTTTTCTGATGTCGCGCCATCCGACAAAATGGGGATTGCACCTGAACCGGCACACTCGCATCTTCATATTTTTTGCGATCGCCTGGGGGTGGTGGAACATCGTGGTCGCTCCTGGTATGTACGGCAATGACAATCCCCAGGAGTACATCGACAGGACCTTCGACAGGGTGACACGCGCGCAGGGTCGACCCACTTCCACAACGAGTGACACAGGGGGTCAAAGTACTGCGTTGCAGACCTTCTTCGTCGCACCCGCCACGTCACTGGAAACCAAGAGCGAACGCTATTTCCTATTCAATCCATCAGCCCAGACGCATGGTGATGATGGCAATATTATCGATTACAGGCATCAGCTCGCAATATCGAGCGATCCACGCTGGACCCAGTTCAGCTCCAAAGAACAAACAAAGGAGATGCTGACGCAGATCGCATTTGCCTCCGGTTCCCCGTTTCCGGTATTCCCAGCACATAAAATCAGCATCGGTGACGAGTACGAATGGCTGGTCGACGGGGGTTATGCACACAACACGCCCATTGAAGCCGCCAAGACCCTCGGTGCGGACCGGTTACTTGTAATTTATTCATCGCCTCTTAATATCGAAACCAGCGAGCCAGCCGGATTACTGCAGCGACTCGTTGGTAAGATGGCCCAGAACTTGCCCCGACTCATTCCTTACTTGTATGAGCGCTCACAGATCGAGGATATCCTCAGCGCCGAGGAATTGTTGGTCGCAGTCCTAGCGCCCACTGGTGGAGAGGAAAGTAAAGACTGGCCGCTGCTCACCGACTTCCGACAGCGCGTCGTAAAACGTATGTTCCGCGAAGCCGATCAAGATCTTGTCCGACGCATCGGCACGATACAAAACTGGGGACTGCCGGAGGCCATGTAGTCTGCGTAAAACTATGTCGCTGTGCGTGTGCGTCTCGAATTCCCAATTCTGCCGCGAAAACAGCAGATAACACAATATTGCCGATCTCCGATATCCTGCGTTAATCTAGTTGGATATGAAGAATGTATTCCTGCTCATCGCCCACCTGTTGATCACTGCCGTTCGAGTTCTTAGACCAAGTGGTACCAGGGCATTGATTGCTGAAAATATGTTGCTCAAACAGCAGCTACAAATCGTCACGCGCTCTCGCCGGCGGGCACCTAATCTAGTGGCTACCGAGCGGTTCTTCTTGGGATTCTGGTCCTTGTTTCTTCGACCGAACCGGATTTGTAGGTCGGCCGTGATATTACGACCATCAACGCTGCTTCGATTCCACCACTATCTCGTTCGTCGGAAGTATCGACTCTTATACTCTCCTAGAACCCGAGCAAAACCAGGACCAAAAGGTCCCTCTGAGCAACTCATTCACGCCATTGTCGAACTTAAACGGCGAACTCCAGACTTTGGCTGTCCGCGAATCGCTTTGATTATCTCGAACACCTTTGGCGTTAAGATAGACAAGAACGTCGTGCGCCGGGTGCTTGCTGCTCACTACCATCCAGAAATCGGCGGTGGCGGCCCCTCCTGGTTGACCTTTCTCGGTTACACGA
>CAMYNX010000227.1 GCA_947259875.1 uncultured Gammaproteobacteria bacterium
GACCTACGACGAGTTCCTGAACAAGATGACCGAGCGCCGTGCACGCAAGCAGGCAAAGAAGCAGGCCGGCGCGAAGGATTTGCATGAGTAATGCGTTTTGCCAAGGCATGGCCCAGCCCCTTGCAGCGCGCAATGCGGTCCTGACGTGGCCGGATCGGGGAAGTCTACCAGTGACCACACCATCGTCTTGTTGGCGGGCCTATGGACTGATTTCAGTTCTTTGGAGGTGATGTGATGAACATACTAACTGTCGATGTGGGCGGAACCAGTGTCAAGATCCTCGCCAGCGGGCAAACCGAACCGCGCAAATTTCCCTCCGGCCGGAAGATGACGCCCGAGCAGATGGTTACCGGTATCAAGGAGCTGGCGGTGGACTGGAAATATGATGTCGTGTCCATCGGTTACCCCGGCCGGGTGCACAAGGGTCGTATCGTCGCTGAACCTCACAACCTCGCGCCGGGCTGGCGGGAGTTTGATTTTGAAGCTGCCTTTGCCTGTCCGGTGAAGATCATGAATGATGCGGCCATGCAGGCGCTGGGGAGTTATCAGGGTGGGCTGCTGCTCTTCATCGGTTTGGGAACCGGCCTTGGTTCAGCCCTGGTGGCCGACGGCGTGGTAATTCCCATGGAACTCGGCCACCTTTCCTATCGCAAGGGGAGCTTCGAAGACTACGTGGGTGTGCGCGCACTTGAACGATTGGGCAAAAAGAAATGGCGCGGGCATGTTGAGTACGCGTTGGATCGTTTGGTCGAGGCGCTCTACCCTGATGACGTGGTTCTCGGGGGCGGTAACGCCAAAAAGCTGAAAACACTGCCGCCGGGATGTCGATTAGGCGACAACGCCTTCGCGTTCGTGGGGGGATTTCGGCTGTGGGAGGTCGCGACGGATTACGAGCCTCACGCTCCCCGAACGATCGTTGGCGTAGAAACAAAGAAAACGAAGAAGACAAAGAAGAACGTGCGCGCATGAATACCACGAATGTAGAGCTGAAGGCGCTCCCGGCGTGGCGGGTGGCTACTGCCGTTGGCAGAACAATGTGACGTGTTCCGCGCGGCGTGGGGAAATAAGCAAGTGGCGAGGCAAACGCAAATTTCACACAACTTTTCATCAAGGAGTCAGCTATGCAACTGGGAATGATTGGACTAGGCCGAATGGGCGGGAATATGGTGCGGCGCCTCATTAAGGGGGGGCACGATTGCGTGGTATACGCCCGGTCGCCGCAATCTGTGGCTGAAATGGTCCAGGAAAAGGCAACTGGTGCCACTTCCCTCGCAGATCTGGTGCAGAAACTGGAGAAACCGCGGGCGGTCTGGTTGATGGTCCCGGCAGCGGCCGTGGACAAGACGATCGCCGATCTCCTGCCGCATCTCGAAGCTGGCGACATCCTCATCGACGGCGGCAACTCCTATTATGTAGATGACATTCAACGCGCCAAAGATCTCGCACCCAAGGGCATCCACTACGTGGACGTAGGCACCAGCGGCGGTGTGTGGGGCCTGGAGCGCGGTTACTGCATGATGATCGGTGGCGAGGCGGCGACGGTGCAGCACCTCGATCCGATCTTTAAGACACTCGCGCCCGGCGTAGGCACGATCGATCGTACCCCTGGGCGCACGCAAACCGGCGGCAGCGCCGAACAAGGCTACCTGCATTGCGGCCCCAACGGTGCCGGCCATTTCGTCAAAATGGTCCACAACGGCATCGAATACGGCCTCATGGCCGCGTACGCTGAGGGGATTAATGTGCTGCGTGCTGCAAACGTGGGTAAGCAGGACCACGCGATCGATGCCGAGACCACGCCGCTGCGCGATCCCGAACATTATCAATACGATCTCAATTTACCCGACATTGCCGAGGTGTGGCGGCGCGGCAGTGTGGTCGCTTCGTGGCTGCTGGATCTGACCGCGTCCGCGCTGATCAAAGACCCTGCGCTCGCGAAGTTTTCAGGCCGGGTGTCCGACTCCGGCGAAGGCCGCTGGACAATCAAGGCGGCGATCGACGAGGGCGTCCCGACGCCGGTACTTACCACCGCACTTTACGAGCGGTTCAGCTCGCGCGGCGAAGCGGAGTTCCAGGACAAGCTGCTGTCCGCGATGCGTTTCGAGTTTGGCGGGCACCACGAAAAAACGGTCGGCAAGTAGCCGGTTAGCTCAAGGAGTTGGTTATGGATCATTTACCTTCAGATGCCCTGGTCTTCTTTGGTGCCACTGGCGATCTGGCCTACAAAAAAATCTTTCCGTCGCTGCAGGCAATGATCAAACGCGGCAACCTGGACATGCCGGTTATCGGCGTGGCGAAGGCGGGCTGGAACCTGGATCAGATGAAGGCCCGGGCGAAAGACAGCCTCGAGAAGCACGGCGGGCTCGACACTACCGCTTTCGCGAAGCTTATTAAACTCCTGCGCTATGTCGACGGCGATTATAACGACCCTGCCACGTTCGCAGCGATCAAGAAGGAGCTGGGCGCCGCACAGCGGCCGGCACACTACCTCGCCATCCCCCCGGTTCTCTTCGGGAAAGTTGTCGAGCAGCTCGGCGCGTCCGGCTGCGCGAAAAACGCGCGAGTCATTGTCGAGAAGCCGTTCGGAACCGACCTTGCCTCGGCGCAGGATCTGAACCGGATTCTCTTCTCGCAATTTCCGGAGTCGTCGATCTTCCGCATTGACCATTATCTCGGCAAACGGGCGGTGAACAACATGCTGTTTTTCCGCTTCGTGAATTCGTTTCTGGAACCTTTCTGGAATCGCAATGCAATCGAGAGTTTTCAGATTACGATGGCTGAGGATTTCGGCATCCAGGGCCGCGGTGCGTTTTATGATGCAACGGGAACCATCCGCGATGTAATCCAGAATCATCTCTTCCAGGTTATCGCCAATTTCGCGATGGAGCCTCCGAAGCGCCGCGACAGCGAATCGATTCGTAACGAAAAGGTGAGCGTGCTCAAAGCGATTACGCCGCTGGAGGCAAACAGCGTCGTCCGTGGACAATTCCGCGGCTTCACGTCGGAAGACGGTGTAGCGCCAGGATCAAAGACGGAGACGTTCGCGGCGTTGCGGCTGGATATCAACACGCCGCGCTGGCAGGGTGTTCCTTTCTTTGTCCGGGCCGGCAAAAATCTCCCGGTGACCTGTACAGAAATCCTGGTTCGCTTCCGCCGTGCGCAGAACGTCTATTCCGATCTGGCGACAGCACCCAATCACCTGCGTTTTCGGATCAGCCCGAATGTGCAATTTGCCCTGGGGATGCTGGTGATGGTGGACGACGACAAGATGACTGGTATGGTGAAGGAGCTCGAGGGTACACCTGTGCCAATCAGTAATGAAAAAGATGCCTACGAGCGAGTGCTGACCGACGCCATTGCAGGGGACGCAACGCTCTTTGCGCGCCAAGATTACGTCGAAGAGGCGTGGCGGATCGTCGATCCCTATCTCAAATCGGATTCACCGGTCTATGGTTATGAGCCCAAGAGCTGGGGGCCGGTGGAAGCGGATAAGCTGATGGAGGCAGCTGGAGGATGGCATAAGCCACAATTGGACTAGCAGGCTGGCTACAAGCATAACCACTTATCGAGGTGTGCCCATGAGCGAACAACAATCCCAAACCTCACAGTCGCCGATCAGTCTTCGTGACGAGCGCGAGGTCATCGATCTCGTCGGCCACTCGATCATGAACCTGTGGGGGGATGTGGTCAACGACCTCCGGGTCTCATAGCAGATTCGTTTAACGGGATGTATACGTGACAAGCAGAGTTATACAGGTACTCGTTTTGGTGATGACGTTTGCTGTTGGCTGGAGCCCGTTAGCTGCTCAAGAAAAGACGGTGCCGGTCATTAACATGAGCGGCGAAATCAATCCTGCCACTAATGCGCCTGCGCCGCCGCCCGGTTGGCTGGAACGCGAGACGCTCAGCGGTGACTGGGGCGGTAGTCGAGCCAGGTTGAAAGAACATGGCGTAACGCTCAAGCCCCGGCTCACGCAGTTCTATCAGGGGATGACTTCCGGTGACGGTGATCATGACTTTGAATACGGCGGCAAGGCTGATCTGTTGTTCAATGCCGATCTCGGTAAGCTCGGTTTATGGAACGGCCTCTCAATGACCGTCCATGCTGAATACAACTTTGGCCAGAGCGTCAACGGAGACGGTGGCACGATCGCGCCGGTCAATACCGCGCTGTATTTTCCGGGGATGGATGGTACAGATGCCTTTGACCTGTCGAGCGTTTATCTGGGACAGACGTTTGGCGACTCTGTTGCCCTGGTGTTCGGCAAGATAAACGGGATCGATATTGCTGCCAGCAAACCTTTCATGGGCGGCGCAGGCATTGATGCGTTTTGGAACATCACCTTCGTTGCCCCGCCCAGCGGCACCGTGCCGCCTTATCTCTTTGGTGCCTTGCTAAGTGTGCGGACTGAGCCCGCTACCTTTGGCTTGTGGATTTACGACCCGAACAGCGTGGTGAACAAATCAGGCTTCGAAGACCCTTTCGCCGACGGCATTACTTACCGTGGCAGCGTTGAATTCCCTGTCACCATCGCCGGGCGTAGCGGCCATCAGGGATTTGTCGCTTTATACAGTACTAAAGACGGAACGGATCTGGAGGATCCCGGCGACCTCATTCTTCCCTCCCCGAGTCCGGGAACCGTTGGCATCAAGGATGATCGTTACTACTTCGCCTATACGTTCGATCAGTATCTTTATCAGTCGAAACAGAATCCCAAGGAAAGCGTTGGGATGTTCGGACAATTTGGCATCTCGGACGGCAATCCAAACCGGCTGTACATGTCGGCTCTGGTGGGCGTGGGCGGTGTAGGCTTGATTCCGGGCCGGAGCCGGGACAATTGGGGCGCCGGCTACTTTTACGAAACCTTGAGCCCCTATCTGAAACAGTCGCTTGCACCCATTATGACAATCGGGGACGAACAAGGCCTGGAATTTTTTTACAACTTCGCTGTGCTTCCGTGGCTTACCCTGGGGGCAGACTTGCAGGTCATCAAGCCGAGCCTGGCAGATGACACGGCGGTTTTTTCCGGTCTCCGCGCAGTGATCAGATTCTGAAATCAGGTGAAGGCTGAATGTCTCAAAGGAGATTATCGATGAATACCGAACAAACCCGACTCGAAGAAGCCCGATCAAAAAAAGCCCGTATGGTGCAAATAATAGAACGCCTACTTTCAAGCCCGTAAGGTCAAAAAATACATCTCACTCGCTCGGTGGACTTAAGCCCCAATGGATCAACCCGCGGCTTTCAACACCCGCCCAAGCCTTAACCAGTACGAGAACAGAGCGAGCACGCTAAGAACTCCGAACACGGCGAGCGTTTCACCTTTGCCCGAGAAAAGCCAGAACCAGTTGGATGTCTCGTTATCCTCAATCCAACGAACCACGTTGTCGCCAAAGACAACGAAAAACAACATGGCCGCAATGTAATGAACGTTGATTGTGTGAGGTTCAAGAACATCGGCTTCGTCCCCATCGGGTCTCTCTGGGATATGGGCAAACGAAAAATAGATGAAAGCGACCACGATATTGGTCACGTTAAACTGAAGTTCCTTACTTGAAAATACGAATTACCCCTATTTATCATATAGATAAGCAAAAACAGAGTTCAAAGTTCTGTCTACACTTTTATCTTCTTGAG
>CAMYNX010000228.1 GCA_947259875.1 uncultured Gammaproteobacteria bacterium
GATAAAAGAAAAGTTTGGCAAGATCTGTGCTTGGCGAAGAGAGTGCAGGAGTCAGCATGAGCGCGCTTCCGACAGAAATTCGACCGTACTTCCGCTCCATGCAGCAACGAGATGTCGAAAAAGTGATCGACATCGAGCGTCGTGTGTATGAGTTTCCCTGGACGATCGGCATATTTCAAGACTGTATGAGAATTGGTTATGTGTGTCGGGTATTCGAGAGTCAGTCCGATGTCATTGGCTATGGCATCATGTCGTTAGGTTCGGGAGAATGCCATATCCTTAACGTCTGTGTGGTGCCCGATTATCAGGGGCGAGGCTTGGGCAAGCTGATGGTAGATAGTCTTATCACTATTGCGAAACGTAACAAGGTACGTATTGCGTTTCTGGAAGTGCGGCTATCCAACGCAAGAGCATTCGAATTGTACAGTGGCATGGGATTTAACGAGATAGGGCGCCGTGAGGACTACTATCCGGCATCCGGAGGGACGCGGGAGAGTGCACTGGTGCTAGCAAAGATGTTGTACTGAAAGATAGTCGGTCTAAGTTGCCGAGCTGACAGCTAGTTCTGATATATCAGGATCTGCTGGCCCAGACGCAGGACGTCGTTGACATGAATGGCGTTCCATCTGGTTAATTGCCTCACGTATACATCGTGGCGCTGAGCGATCGCCCACAATGTATCCCCGGACCGCACCTGATAGACCATCGTGCCACCGCCAGTGGATCTTATTTTGTTGTTCCGCCGGTTGGTCCCGCGTGTGGAGGCATAACGCCGATGTGAAACAGGTATCAGTAGATCGCGTCCTTCGCGAATGTATGTGCCGCGCATTTTATTGGTGGTTTTGATGGTTCCGATTGTCACACCGTAGCGCCGGGCGATGGTGCTCAGTGTGTCGCCACGCCGGATGCGGTGCCGTAACCAACGCATCCGCTTATCCGGCGGAAGCATTGCAATCTTGTTCTGTACGTGTTGATGAGTTGCTACTGGGACAATTAAACGGTGAGGACCATGTGGATCGGTAGCCCAGCGCCGGAATGCAGGATTGAGATTACGCAATTCAGAATGTGGTATGCCTGCTAACTCGCTGATCACGGAAAGATCGACCTGTGACTTTGTATCCACCTCGGCGAAATACTTTTGATTGGTTATAGGTTCAAGACGAAGTCCATAACGGGCGGGGTCCAGGACAATATTTTTTAACGCTATTAGCTTTGGAACGTAACGTCGTGTTTCCGATTTGAGTCGCAGGTTTGTATAGTTGGTATGGCGTCCACGTTTCCGATTATAGGCGATCGCGTTATGCACACGATTTTCGCCGGCATTATAAGCGGCAAGTGCGAGAAACCAATCTCCATTAAATTCTTGGTGCAACTTTTCGAGATAGTTTAAAGCGGCTTGCGTCGACTGTACGACATCACGACGACCGTCATACCACCAGTTTTGTTTAAGCGCGTAGTGCCGGCCGGTAGACGGAATAAATTGCCACAGGCCCGCGGCACGGGCGCGTGAATACGCAGTCGGTTTGAATGCGCTCTCGATACCTGGCAACAAAGCGATCTCTGTAGGCATGCCCCGTTTTTCGACCTCCTCGACGATATAGAAAAGATAACGCCGGGCACGTTCCACAATGCGTTGGAGATAGGCGGAGCGAGCCTGATACCGGCGTTCGTAGTATTTCACGTACTGGTGGTCGAGAGCAGGGAACGCGAAGCCTGCGCGGATGCGATCCCATAGATCGTCATATACTGGTGGGGCCGATTCAGCCACTTGTATATGGGATGTGCTTGCCTCGGGCCGGTTGGATTCCGTTGCCCGAGAACCGAGTGGTTGCGGATTCGTAACAGTCGTTGGAACAGGCTGTTCAGGTGGTTTTTCTGGCGTTAGGGGGTAGGTTGCGCATCCCCCAAGTGCTACGCCCCACAGCACGATTCCCAGCGTTTTTCTTCTTATTTCACGCATATGGGATTTGGATGGTACGTTTCCCTGACGACCTAGTCAATTGTGGTTTGACGCTTGTATCTGACGCCGTCGGTGTGTAAAAACCTGTCTATGAAACCTGTTCACGGCGCTACGGCACTCTGGTACACAACCGACTTGGGTCGTTCTTTGGTTGCGGCAGAACGTGAGCGTTTGACACATTTGCTACCCGGACTTTATGGGCCCATTGCACTCCAGGTGTCTCGCCATGGATACCCGAATATGCTAGACGCGAGTGAAGCAGTCTCGCATGTGTTCGTAAATGACCGGTTTGATAATGGGGATGACAAACTTGCGGTGTCGGCAGGTGCTGAGGCATTGCCATTCGATGCCAAGTCTATCGGTGTAGTCTTGTTGCCCCATGTGCTCGAGTTCAGCGAAGATCCTCATCAAGTACTGCGAGAGGTGAATCGAGTAATGGTCCCGGAAGGTCATTTAGTATTGTTGGGCTTTAACCCGATGAGTTTGTGGGGATTGCGAAACTTAGTGGCTGGCGGAGATGAATATCCTTGGAGTGGGCGATATTATCGCTTGTCTCGGGTGAAGGATTGGCTGCAACTGCTGGGTTTTGAGATGAATGTGGGAGCAATGGCCTATTATCGCCCTCCGGCTTCATCTGAAAAATTGAACAAGCGTTTTATGTTTCTTGACAATGTTGGTGATCGTTGGTGGCCGTTAATGGCGGCGGTTTATATATTGATTGCGCGTAAACGGGAGATCGGGATTACTCCAATAACACCGAGCTGGAAGAAGAAGAAACAGTTAGCACCCGGCTTGGCGGAGCCGGTGACAAAAAACAGCGAAACGTGACTCATGTAGAGATCTATACCGACGGCGCTTGTCGAGGGAATCCAGGCCCCGGAGGGTGGGCAGCGATTCTACGCAGTGGTGAATACGAGAAGGAACTCAAAGGCGCGGTTCGTGAAACTACGAACAATCGCATGGAACTGATCGCGGCAATCAAGGCACTAGAGGCACTCAAAAGAAGTTGCCGAGTGACTTTGTTTACCGATTCCATTTACGTGAAGAACGGTATAACCGAATGGTTACCGCAGTGGAAACGCCGGGGTTGGCGAACGGCAGGTAAAAAACCGGTTAAAAATATGGATCTATGGCAACACCTGGAAGAGTTGTCTGCCCGGCATGAAGTCAAGTGGCGTTGGGTCAAGGGTCATGCCGGGACCCCCGGGAATGAGCGCGCCGATGAATTGGCCAATTTGGCAATCGACAACCTTTTGTTTACAAAGAGATCATCATGAAGACCCGGCAAATCGTACTGGATACAGAGACTACTGGTCTTGATCCCGACCTCGGGCACCGGATCATCGAAATTGGTTGCGTAGAACTCATTAACCGGCGACGCACTGAAAACACTTTTCAACAATATCTAAATCCGGACCGCGATGTAGATGAAGGTGCCCTCGAGGTGCATGGCATCAACAACGACTTCTTGGTCGATAAACCCCGGTTCACAGATATCGTCGATGATTTTTTGAACTATGTGCGCAATGCAGAATTAATTATTCACAACGCAGCTTTTGATACCGCGTTTATCAACCGAGAACTTGATGCGCTTGGTAGAGATTTAGGGGTCATTGAAGACTACTGCACAATACTGGATACCTTGGCGCTGGCGCGGCATACCCATCCTGGTCAGAGAAACGATTTGGACGCTCTGTGCAAGCGCTACAGTGTTGATAACTTGCAACGCACTCAGCACGGCGCCCTATTGGATGCAGAGATTCTGGCGGATGTTTATTTGGCCATGACCGGTGGCCAGACCGCTTTTTTGCTTGATGGTATGGCATCGGGCGGAAACGGAGCCGTTGGAATCAATAAGAGCCGCGTCAATACACACAAACCACTACCGGTGATTACACCCTCGGCCGAGGAGTTGGCGGCACATGCATTATGGATCAAGCGGCTAGACAAGGAGATTGGTGTGCCCTGCCTGTGGCGGCGTATCGAGGAGCAGTCGTAAACCTTATTCATAGCGGCTATACTGATTGAGTAGCCGCTGCTGGGGGTCGGCCCTTTGTTATTGATTGAATCAGGTGGTTGATTCGAGTGAGCGTGATCGTGGCAAATCTGTTGGGCGCGGTGTCTATGCCGGGGTGCAGTCTCGCCGGGAGGTCTCTGGCACATGGAAATTTTTCTGGAGTAAATCTTTCCGGCGTTCGTTTATGTGGAGTGAGTTTTCGCGGCGCTGATTTGTCGCGCACAGATCTGACTGAGGCTGATCTTTCTGGAGCGGATCTTACGGGTGCTGATCTTTATCAAGCGAAACTGTGTGGGGCACGACTGTTCGGAGCCGATCTTTCAAATGCCGATTTGACATCGGCTGATCTTACCGGTGCTAATCTTGCCGGCGCGTCTATGATTAGTACGACTTTGTCAGGATCATGTTTACGCGGCGCGTCTATGTCCGGCGCAAACTTACAATCGGCGAATCTGTATGAGGCAGACTTGCGGGGAGCTAATTTGGCAGGCGTGAATTTGTCGCACTCAAATCTCGTGTTGGCACGTTTGTCTGGGGCTAATCTTTTCGCTGCGAAGCTGATCGGAACCCAACTCGGTGGTGCCCAGCTGGACGGTGCCCAGTTGGATGGCGCGGATCTTACCGCGGCTCGGTTAAACAATGCCTATATGAAGAAAACCACTCTATTCGGGGTGGGACTGCAGCAGGCTAGCTTGTCCCATGCAACACTGGAGGAAGTGAATCTTTCGAGAGCTGATCTCACGGGCGTCGACTTGGGTTGCGCGGACCTGAGCGGTGCGATCATGTCGCGTGCTGATCTTGGTTTTGCTGATCTTACTGGCGCCAATCTGACTGAAGCCGACATGTGGTCTGTAAAGATGCGGGGCTCGCGATATCCGTCCACCGATCTTAGGGGTACCAATCTTCGAGGTACTGGTGTGTATCAAGCAACCGCCTTATCGCAATTTCCTGATATTGTGTATTCAGCGAGAACCCGTTGGGACCAGCCGGGCCAGCCAGCGCGAGTGAGCGTGCACGTGACTGATTTGAATTTATCTCCCCGGCCGCAGCCAACGCGCATCCCAAGACATCAGTCTACTACATTATTTTCGCGAGTGATGAGATTACTCAATCGAGAAATTGTCTAGTCAGCTATGGGTCTCGCTTCAGGCACCGTGCTCAGCTGCGCGAATCCTGCGTCAGCATCCGGGATCCTGGCGGGAAATGGGCTAATAGACCGCCTCGACGTTTAATCCGTTTTTCCTAAGCAGCGCAAGCATGCCGTTAGCACCGGGTAAATGCAGAGCGCCAACTGCGATAAACGCATTACCTTCGCGTAACCGCGGATAGATTCTCGCTACCATTTTGATATTTCGCTCGATAATTAGACGTTTCTTGATCCGTTCTGCAAGATCTCCATTTTCCTCAAGATAGCGGTCAGCCACAGCAACCAGGGCGGTGAGATCCCGTTGCAAATAGGCCTGTGTCAGCTCCTCGATGAGATCTTGTAATTGCGCATATTGGGTAACGGTTTCTTTGACCAGACTTACCTGATCGACAAGGCTCAGCTCATCGAAAACAGATATCTGCTCCTCTAAAGTCTCAATACCGTGAATGGGCTTGTCTTGTTGCTGGGCCTGCTCGTGCAGCACGCGGTCGAGAAACAAACCGGTTTTCGA
>CAMYNX010000229.1 GCA_947259875.1 uncultured Gammaproteobacteria bacterium
AACCTCACAGAACACAAAATGCCGGTGCTCGAGGGGTTTTTCGATCATCGGCAGAGTGACAGAGTATTGGTGAACGCTTGCCTTGATATTCTTGATCTTCATTGATTGGCTCCAACGTGTAATGGAAGATTAAACTACGACTCACTGCCCCCTTATTTGACCACCCACACACCAGGCGCACGAGCCACCATTGGTTCCCATTTTCTGCGCACTGATACGGGATGTCAAAACGGCCGGTCGGTGAATTTCTTAGCCGGCAAATTTTATATTTTTGGCGCCATGAATTGCCCGATGGCTCGGCCGTGATCTGCCGCCCCAGCAACGATCCACCGAACCTTACGGCGCTTTTCTAGTAAACTGGCCATATACAATCAAGACGGGAACGATGATATGGATAGTTCAAATCCAGGTAAGACGAAGGCCTACAGCAATAAACGATTTTTGAACAGCCGCGATGCACGTCCTTTGCGTATTCTCGCCGAGTATATTGAACCAAATAGCCGCTTCGAGCATTACAATATTGACGACACCATTGTATTCATGGGGTCGGCACGAACGGTGTCGCGGGAGCAAGCAGAGACCGCACTGAGTGAATCCGATGCGGCCGGGGGTGACTTGGAGTCGGCACGCAACAAACTGCGTCTATCCAAGTATTATGATGCGGCAAAGGAATTGGGATTCCGTTTGACGATGTGGTCCAAGCAGTTGCCCGATGATCATCGACGCTTCGTGGTGTGTACCGGGGGGGGTCCGGGCATCATGGAGGCTGCCAATCGCGGCGCGTCCGAGGCAAAAGGGCTGAATGTCGGACTGTCCATATCTCTGCCCACGGAAGAGGCGGGCAGTACCCACATCACTCGCGAGCTGTCTTTTCAATTTCATTATTTCTTTATGCGCAAGTTCTGGTTCGCATATCTCGCTAAGGCGGTGGTCTTTTTCCCGGGTGGCTTCGGAACCTTGGACGAATTGTTCGAGATCTTGACCCTTGTACAGACGCGTAAAATTAGAAAGCATTTGCCTTGTGTGCTGTTCGGTACCGAATACTGGGATGAGATCATCAATTTCGACGCCTTGGTTCGGCAAGGCAGTATCGATGCCCAGGACCTAGACTTATTGTTTCGTACCGACTCCGTAGACGAAGCCTACGATTTCTTGATACGTGAGCTTGGCGAATACGGGATTAAGGAGCCGGGGGCGACACTGTGAGGATGGTGGTGATGCGTGCAACCGCGCCAGGGGCCAGGTAACGGATGTAATCGCGCGCCGATTTATCTGTCGAACAATACCGCCTGAAATTGCGGGTCAAGGTTGATTCAATTGCGAGTGACCAAGCCGGCGGACTGCGGCAACACCATGGCGAACCATGAAATCCAACTTGGTCCCGGTACCTATGTGTTGTTCCTTACGAGATCTTGGAAACCTCCCTTGGGAGAGGATATATTTCCCGGCTGGCGGGAACTAGTCTTGATACAGGTCAACGACCTCATACGAGATACTGCCCAAACTGAGGACAACGCACTTAATCTGGGAGAGGTCCATGACAGCAGGTTCGGTTTGTACTCGCGACGTGGTGATTGCAACGCGGGAGATGTCGATTGTCGAGGTCGCGAGGTTGATGCGGGAGTATCACGTGGGAAGCCTGGTAGTCGTAGACGACAGAGCCGGTAAAAACGTCCCAGTTGGCATCGTCACGGATCGTGACCTGGTGATTGAGGTATTGGCCCAGGAGGTCGACTTGAAGAGCATCTCAGTGGGGGATGTGATGAGCCTGATGCCACTGACCGTGAAGGCGACTGAATCACTGTGGGATGTGATTCGCCGCATGCGCGCCCAGGGCGTGCGGCGGGTGCCCGTGGTCGATGACGACGACTCGGTGATCGGAATCATCTCGGTGGATGATTTGGTACAGCTGCTTGGCGACGAACTCAATGCCCTCGCCGGATTATTCGGCACCGAGCAGCGCAAGGAAGCGCGTCACCGCACCCGCCCGTGAACGGGGTGGTGCAATATCCGGGTTAATCAATCATCGACAATAAGTCCGGGTTGCCGCCCACTGCGGCGATATTATTGGATACTGTTCTCTCCGTGCACAAGCGTTGTAGATAGTTAGGACCGCCGGCCTTGGGACCGGTGCCGGACAATCCCTCGCCCCCGAACGGTTGGACGCCAACCACGGCGCCAATCATATTGCGGTTGACGTAGACGTTGCCGACCCTGACGCGCCGGGTAATGTACTCAATGGTCTCCTCGATGCGGCTGTGAATGCCGAGCGTGAGTCCGTAACCGGTGGCGTTGATCGCCTCGATCACGTTGTCGAGTTTATTCGCGGCGAAACGAATCACATGCAAAATAGGGCCAAACACCTCCTCTTCGAGTAACGACAGTGACTCGATTTCAAACATATGTGGTGGAAAATACGTACCAAGATCGGTCGCCTTGGATAAGACACAACGATAGATCAAGGATCCGTTTTCAGACAAAAATGTTGCGTGTTTCTGCAACGCAATTTGCGCATCCGCATCGATGACCGGCCCGACATCGGTGTGCAGCATTGCCGGGTCACCGATGGACAGTTCGGCCATCGCTCCGCGTAGCATTTCGAGGGTACGTGATGCCACGTCATCCTGGATAAACAACACCCGCAGCGCCGAACAACGTTGGCCGGCGCTGTTGAAGGCGGACTGTAATGCATCCGCTACCACTTGTTCGGCCAACGCGGAGCTGTCTACGATCATCGCGTTTTGACCACCGGTTTCGGCGATCAGCGGCACGATGGGGCCTGCTTTTTTGGCGAGGGAGCGTTGGATCGACTTCGCCGTGTCCGTAGCGCCGGTCAACACGACGGCCGCGATGTCGGGATGGGCGACTAACCGCGCGCCAATACTGCGGTCACCGGGCAGCAGATGCAGCACGTCGTTCGGTATACCGGCCCGCTGCAGCAATCCTAGTGCATGACAAGCAATCAAGGGTGTTTGCTCCGCGGGTTTGGCAATCACGCTGTTTCCCGCGGCTAGGGCGGCGGTGATTTGCCCAAGATAAATGGCGAGCGGAAAATTCCACGGGCTGATACAGGCGACTACCCCGCGGCCGTGGAGACTCAATTCGTTGGATTCACCACTTGGTCCGATCAGTGACTGTGATGCCTGCAGTTGGTGGCGGGCAAGGGAGGCGTAGTAACGGCAGTAATCCACCGCTTCGCGCACCTCCGCCAGCGCGTCGGGCAGGGTCTTACCCGCCTCGCGCACACATAGGGTCGTCAACGCCGCCCGCTCCGATTCCAATAGGTCAGCGGCGTTGTCCAATAGTTGTGCTCGCTCATTCGGACTCGTCGCCTGCCACGCCCGGAAGCCGCGATCAGCGACGGTGACCGCGCGATCGACATGGGTCATGTCGGCCCATGCCACGGTCTGAAGGGAGCGGTGTGCCGGCGAATGGACAGCATGTGGCGGTGCGCCCAAGGTCTGTCCAGCTACCACCGGTGCTGCGGTCCACGTCTGCCTGTCTGCCGTTTCCATCGCAGCCTTGAGCGGTTCAAGTTCTGCGGGATCTGACAGATTGAGGCCCTGGGAATTGACTCGCGATGCGCCGTAAAGCTTCGCAGGCAACGGAATCTGTGGATGCGGTGCATACCCAGTATCGCCGGCGAGGTTAATGGGATCGGCGGCCACTGCCTCTACCGGTACCTCACGGTGAACGATGCGATTCACAAATGAGGTGTTGGCCCCATTCTCCAGTAGCCGGCGCACGAGATAGGGCAGCAGCTCGGCATGTCCGCCGACGGGGGCATAGATCCGGCAACGCAACTGATCGTGCTGTTTCAACAACAAATCATAAAGCCCGCGACCCATACCGTGTAGACGTTGAAACTCAAAGTCTTTACCGTTAGCCAGCGCCAACACCGCGCACATCGTATGCGCGTTATGGGTGGCAAATTGCGGGTACAGCAAGGGCGCTGACTGCAACAGCCGTTGGCTACAGGCAAGATATGAAATGTCCGTGTGTGACTTGCGGGTAAACACCGGGTAGCCCTGCAAGCCGTCTATCTGGGCCTGTTTGATCTCATTGTCCCAGTAAGCGCCTTTCACCAATCGCACCGGAATTGGGCGCCGGTAGCGATCCGCTAATTCCGCGAGCCAGTCCAGCGTCGGCAGGGCGCGCTTCTGATAGGCCTGCACCGCTATGCCCAGTCCCTCCCAATCGGACAGCGCTGGATCGCTATAGAGTGCGTGAAAGATGTCCAGTGACAACTCCAGACGGTCCGCTTCTTCGGCGTCTATGGTCACCAACAGTTCAAACTGTTTCGCCAGTCGCGCCAGTTCCAGCAGTGACGGCGTCAGTTCCTTCAGCACCCGGGTTCGCTGGGCATATTCATAGCGGGGATGCAGGGCAGACAGCTTGATCGAAATCCCTGGGGCCAGCACGCCTGAGCCACGCCGGTGTTCACCGATGACGGCAATGGCATGGGCGTAGGCATCAAAGAACCAGCGCGCATCAGGAGCGGTCATCGCCGCCTCTCCTAGCATATCGTAGGAGTATAAGTAACGCATTCTGTCGGCGCGGTTACTACGCTCTAATGCCTGCTCGATGGTCTCACCGAGTACGAATTGCCGTCCGATGATTTCCATCGCCTGAGTCACGGCTACCCGCACTACCGGTTCGCCACTGCGTGCGGCAAGTCCTTTTAACACGCCTCCGAGATTGTTTCGCGTATCCGGCGCCAGGTTGATTAACCTCCCGGTCAGCATCAGCCCCCAGGTGGAGGCATTCACGAGTATCGACTCGCTGTTCCCGAGGTGCTCGTGCCAGTGACCGATGCTGAGCTTCTCACGAATGAGCCGATCGGAGGTTTCGGCGTCCGGGATACGCAGCAGCGCTTCTGCCAGGCACATCAACACGACGCCTTCTTCGCTGGAAAGATCGTACTCTTGCAAGAAGGCATCCAGGCCTTTTTGTGCGCCGGGTGTCTCGCGTAATGTCCGCACAACGGCACAAGCATGAGCGAATATATCGTCCCGAGTCTGCGCATCAATACCGGCTTGTTTCAACAGCGTCCGGGCCCAGCTTGTCTCGTCCACGAGATAGGCATCACGGATTGCGCGGCGCAGTGGGTCGGGCCGTTCAAATGGACGCTCGCTGATCATGACGTGGAGATTATGCATTGACGGACGAGAATGTCATCCACCCGCCACACAGAACGAACAGGTTTATCCAAAAAGCGGTTACTGATGATAGGGGATACTGAGTTCGTGTACCGCATCAATCAATGACCCCACATGATCGGGGTCGATTGTCGGGGTTACGCCGTGACCGAGGTTGAACACGTGGCCGCTCCCGTAACCGAATCGGTCGAGGATAGCGTGCGCCTCCTCGCGTATCCGCTCGGGTGCGGCATGCAGTACCGAGGGATCCATATTCCCCTGTAGCGCCACGCGGTCGCCGACTCGATGACGCGCATCGCCAATGTCTACGGTCCAATCCAGCCCAATGGCATCGCAGCCGGTGTCGGCGATGCGTTCCAACCACTGGCCGCCGCCCTTGGTGAACAACACCACCGGTATCCGGTTGCCACCGACTTCACGGATGAGCCCGTCGACAATCTGATGCATGTAGCCGAGCGAGAAATGTTCGTAAGCGCGGGTGGTTAGTAGACCACCCCAGGTGTCAAAGATCATCACCGCCTGTGCGCCGGCGGAGATCTGCGCATTCAGATAATCGGTGACACTTCGCGTGACCGTCCCCAACAACTGCCTCAGGGCCTGTGGATCATCGTAAAGCAGGGTCTTGGTGATCGCAAAGTCCCGCGTGCCGCGGCCTTCCACCATGTAGCTCGCCAAGGTCCACGGACTACCGCTGAATCCGATCAGCGGCACACGGCCATCGAGTTCACGTCGAATCAAGCGCACCGCATCCATCACGTATCGCAGCTCGGCCTCTGGATCAGGGACCGGTAGGGCGGCAATTTCCGCGCGGCGCCGTACCGGATGCGCAAACCGTGGTCCCTCGCCCTCATTGATAGTGAGTCCGAGCCCCATGGCATCGGGGATCGTCAAGATATCGGAAAACAGGATCGCGGCATCGAGATCGAACCGTTCGAGTGGCTGCAATGTCACCTCGCAGGCCAATTCCGGCGTCTTACACAAAGTCATGAAGTCCCCGGCACGTTTTCGAGTCGCGCGATATTCGGGGAGATAGCGCCCAGCTTGCCGCATGATCCAGATTGGAGTGCGGTCCACGGGCTTTCGCAGCAAAGCGCGAAGTAGACGATCGTTTTTTGGTTGTGCCATGTTTCCTATTCTGTATTGACGGCTTGTTTGATCTGTTTTTGGATGGATTCCGCAACCCCACGAGGATCTTCGGCGTCGCGAATCGGACGGCCGACAACAATGTAATCCGCTCCGTTTGCGAATGCCTGGGGTACGGTCACAACACGTTTTTGATCGTCATCGTTGTCAACCGGTCGTATACCGGGGGTTACGATTAGAAACCGGTCGCCGAGGGCGGCGCGCAAACTTCGCAATTCGTGGCCGGATGCAACCACACCGTCACACCCGTACTCTACGGCACGGCGGGCCCGGGATACGACTAGCGTTTCAACTTCGCAGTCGAATCCAAGATCGTCCAGATCACTGCGGTCCAAGCTCGTGAGTACGGTGACCGCTAGAATCATTACGTCACCCTTGGAGTCGACGGCGGCGCGCATCATTGCATCGTTACCGTGTATCGTGGCAAAGGTGATGCCACGACCGCTGAGTTGCTTCACTGCACGGCCAACGGTGGCTGGGACGTCAAAAAACTTTAAGTCAACAAATATTTTTTTTCCTTGTTGACGCAACCAATCCACCAGACCGAAATAACCGTCTGCCATGAACAACTCCAGTCCCAGCTTGAAAAAACAAACGCTGTCTCCGAGTTCTTCGACCAATGTCTTGGCTTCACTGGGGCTCGGTACGTCGAGCGCAAAAATCAACCTCTCGCGGTCGGGTATGTCGTCGTGCATGGTTTGGACCAGAGCTGCGTACCCGGCACTAAGGCAGTAATGTGTTGCCCATCAGAAATCGATCGATTTCCCGGGCCGATTCCCGCCCCTCGTTAATGGCATTAACGACCAGGGATTGACCGCGACGACAATCTCCGGCTGTAAAAACTTTGGCGACATTGGTCTGATATGCACCGTAATCCGCCTCGTAATTGGAACGCGGGTCGTACGCCAAGTCTATGGCATCGGACACGTAGTGTTCGGGTCCGAGGAATCCCATGGAAAGCAGGATCAGATCAGCCTTCCAAACCCGTTCGGTGCCGGGCAGCTCTGCAAACTTTCCACCCTCCCACTTTATGTCAATAGTGCATATTCCTGTAAGGCGGCCGCGTTCACCAAGAAACTCCTTGGCAGATAAACAGTATACACGTGGATCGTCACCAAACTTCCGCGCGGCCTCTTGGTGACCGTAGTCGACACGGAAGATTCGTGGCCAGGTGGGCCAAGGGTTATCAGGAGCACGTTCTTCTGGTGGTCTCGGCAGAATCTCAAAATTTACCAACGACCTGCATCCGTGCCTAAGCGATGTGCCGATGCAATCCGTACCGGTATCGCCACCCCCAATAACGATGACGTCTTTGTCCTTGGCAGAGATATAGTTACCGTCCTTAAGGTTCGAGTCCAATAGGCTCCGGGTATTGGCGGTTAAAAACTCCATCGCGAAGTGTACACCTTCAAGATTCCGGCCGGGGATCGGGAGGTCTCGGGGTTTGGCAGCACCAGTCGCGAGTAATAACGCATCACTGTGGCCGAACAGCTGTTGGATATCGATCGTGTTATTACTACCATCGCCGATGTCCGCATTGACGATAAACTCGATGCCTTCCTCGCGAAGTAGATTTACACGCCGATCGACAATAGATTTGTCGAGCTTCATGTTGGGAATTCCGTACATCAGCAAACCGCCTATACGATCCTCGCGCTCGTACACGGTTACTGTGTGTCCGGCCTTGTTTAGCTGGGCCGCGGCGGCTAATCCGGCGGGTCCAGAGCCAACGATCGTCACCCGTTTCCCGCTCCGTTGTTTGGGAGGT
Source organism: uncultured Gammaproteobacteria bacterium (assembly GCA_947259875.1). Taxonomy (GTDB): domain Bacteria; phylum Pseudomonadota; class Gammaproteobacteria; order Arenicellales; family JAANXG01; genus CALZGZ01. Next base: position 8,071 of record CAMYNX010000229.1, read on the forward strand.
GCGGCTTTCACCCAGCCCTCTGCAAACCCTCGGTCGATGATAGACATCTCTATGTTCTTGATGGTGACTGCCGGGTCGGTAATACCCAATACACAGGCGCCCTCGCAAGGCGCCGGACAAACACGGCCTGTGAACTCGGGAAAGTTGTTGGTTTGGTGGAGGCGATCCAATGCATCGCGCCACTGGCCCCTGAACACCATGTCGTTCCACTCGGGGATGAGATTGTAGATTGGACAACCGTCTTCGGATTGACAAAAGGGCACGCCGCAATCCATGCAGCGGGCGCCTTGAGTCATGAGACGCCGCTCGTCGTGCTCGGTGTATATTTCCTCGAAATCCAAAATCCGTGTAAAGGGATCCCGATAGGGCGCGGCCTCACGCTGGAATTCCTTAAATCCCGTTAACTTACCCATTGCGAACCTTGGGTTTAGACGGCTCTGGCGGTCAAAGTCGTTTGCTCTCGGTGATTACGCTCCGCGAGCACCCTTTTGTAGTCGAGGGGCATCACCTTTACGAACTCAGTGACTGAGTGCCGCCAGTCTCCGAGCAATTCCTTAGCGACCTTAGAGCCGGTATAACGTGCATGCTTTTCTATGAGGCTGCGTAACTCTTCGATATCATCGGGGTCATTGGTGCGATCCAGCTCTACCATTTCCATATTACATCGCTCCGGGAACCTGCCCTCTGGATCCCATACATATGCAATACCGCCGCTCATGCCGGCAGCAAAGTTACGTCCAGTTTCACCGAGTACCACGACACGGCCGCCGGTCATGTATTCGCAGCCGTGATCACCCGTATTCGCAGCCGTGATCACCCACGCCTTCGATGACTGTTTGGGCTCCGCTATTACGCACGCAAAAGCGTTCTGCGGCGACACCCCGGAAGAAACATTCGCCGCGCGTCGCCCCGTAAAGAACGACATTTCCAATTAAAATATTCTCTTCTGATTCGAAGGGACTTGCCTTTGGTGGGTAGATAATGATCCGTCCTCCGGATAGCCCTTTTCCCACATAATCGTTCGCGTCTCCCTCCACTTCGAGAGTGATGCCTCGGGCCAACCATGCGCCGAAGCTTTGACCAGCACTACCGGTAAACTTGAAATGAATGGTGTCGTCAGCAAGCATCTGGTCACCGACGCGCCGGATGATCGCATTCGACAATATTCCACCGACGACACGATTGGTGTTCACGATCTTGAGTTCATGGTAAACCCGCTTTCCTCCAGTGATTGCAGGTTCAGCTAAATTAATCAGGGTGTTGTCAAGGGCGTCTTCCAATTCATGGTCCTGTTGATGTCGACAATACACACCGAGACAGTCGTCAGGTTTGGCGGCAGGTTCTAACAAAGTGCCGAGGTCCAGGCCCCTAGTTTTCCAATGGTTAATAGCTGTCGAAGTCTCCAAGACGTCTACCCGTCCAATCATGTCGTTTACGGTTCGAAAACCAAGAGACGCCATGATAGTTCGCAGCTCTTTGGCCACCATAAAGAAATAATTGACCACATGCTCTGGTTGCCCGTTGAACTTTTTACGTAGCTCAGGATCTTGCGTCGCAATGCCTACCGGACACGTGTTGAGGTGACATTTGCGCATCATGATACAGCCAAGAGCGATAAGCGCTGCGGTTGCGAAACCGTATTCCTCGGCGCCCAATAGCGCGGCGATCGCCACATCGCGCCCGGTTTTGAGTTGACCGTCGGTTTGTAATACCACCCGGGAGCGCAGGTTGTTCATCACCAATGTTTGGTGGGTCTC
>CAMYNX010000230.1 GCA_947259875.1 uncultured Gammaproteobacteria bacterium
TGCGTGGACATGAGCGAATCCATGTCATAGACGAAAGGTGTCTTGAAAATTCGACGAAATAAAAGCGCCATAAATGCAGACTCTTCCACCGCATGAATGAGATCATAACGACGGCGTCGTAGTAATCCAAATGCAGACGACATTAAGAACATATCGCAATACAGCTTCTTAAAAGAGAACCCCGGCCGTATGTTCTTCACATTAATCCATGGCTTTATTCGATGAATCGCGACATTGTTGTAGTTACGCTCCCTACCTTCATGGAACGTCACCACGTCAACCTGGTGACCATCCCGATCCAAAACTCGCAATAACATATCCACCGCGATCGGCGTGCCGCGTTCCTGATAAAACGGATGTGGCGCAAGAAGCAGGATCTTCATGAAAAAGTTATGAAATAAGATCGGTTAGTTAGCTTCACGAGAGGAAACTACAGCGCGATCGTACCACGGGGTTATGCATGGCTGATCATGTTGGTCCAGCCAAAGTGAAAACTCTTTTTCGTCATCATCATTTTTCGATGTCACGGTCATTTTTATAACGCCATGATGGCGAATGGTTGGGAATTGAACTTGAACCCAACTGTTGTCCCTGATCCTACTTCCCATCACCTCTTGTTTTGTTAGCAAGTCGCCCTTGGCATCATACAAAGCAACGGTGACAGTGTAGGACAAGGATGTTTGATGATAGGTGGCCGTAAGAAGTTGTAATCTGGACAGTCCGTTAGCGGGAATGTCGAGTACCGCGCTGAATGGCTGATCGCGGCCGATTCTGGTTGAGGGTTTGACTTTCTGCTCACAGACGGCAACTCGTTGTTCAACCCGCAATGGCTCATGCAAAGCCGCCCGTTCCGGGATTTTGTCGTTGCGCACAACCGGCAACGACAGCGCCGACTTACCAATAGCTAGCACCGACACCACAATCAGCGCCATCCTTCCAACACCCTCGCGAAATCCAAACGCTAGTGCTAAAACCACAATAGCGCCGATAATTAATACGACCGCGTGGACGGTGTCCCAGACGTTGTTATAATGTACATGTACCTGAGACTCTCCTCGAGTCACCACAACTCCCATCAGTGCATGATTGACCTTGATGATCCTCTTCGGCTGATTATTTACGGACACATGCCAGTTATTATGAAACCCATACGGCAACACCACCAAGGCGTCGTCGCTGGCGCCGACACTAAAGCTGAAATTATTGGTATACACCTGTAATCCGCGGATATCACAATCGGAGGCCGTGATATCAACATCTTCTTCCACCACCGCCGGCCGATCATACTGCTTGATGGCTTGCTTGATACCCTGTGCATTTATTGTCGCTGCTGGAATCACGTCGGATGCGCAGTACGCCCTTGGCAACCAATTCTTGATCCGGTAGATGAAATGACCGTTGGTATCCAGGACTTTTTCCAACTGCTCGTGTTTCAAGTGTTTGTTACTCAACACATATTTGACGTTGAGTAAGCGAAACGCCTCGATACTCGGCTCGAGGAACAACATCATTCCATTCGCCGTAATGTGCGTTCTATTAAACGTTGCCTTAATGAATTCCACATACTTATTTGGAATAACAGTGGAATAACCCTCTATCGTTGGCAGGTGAAAAGCACTCAAAACATTGGACACAAACATTGGGGTTTCCGAAACCACCGCGATACGATAGGCGTCGTTGTCGTTGAGTAAAAATCGAACGCCATTGCTGGCCGGGAATTGATGATCGTTATCCAGGCGTGTATTGAAGCCATATGAAGCAGAAAAAAGATCCACACAGGCGAGTATTATAACTGCGGGTGCGAATAGCTTTTTCTCCACCGTATATCTTTGCGCAGCGAGTGTGATCACTGTAAAGGCCGCAATAACGAGCCCGGGGTAAATAAAAGGTTGCCATCGGAAATCTTCGGAAACGGCAGCACTCACAACCGGAAACAAAAGGAACACACCGCTCGCGATCACAATTCCGGGTATCCCGGTCACATCTAATTTATCTAGCAGGCTGCGAAAACCAAAAGCAGCGAGAATGCTGCCGAAAAATATGATCAACGTAAGAAAGCGCCCAAAATTGCCTTTATCAGCAAATGGAATCAAACTAATCGCGCTGATCGACACCGCATCGCGATAAAATAAAGAAAAACAAAGGGCGATTAATACGAACAGCATTAATCGAATTCGCCCATCCCGGGCGCTGCGGATAGTAATCGCGGCATAAAGAATAAGAAATACGGCGAGCACACCCGCGTAACCCGCATCTTCGACTAAATTACTATTGGGCCGGTGGTAACGGCCTGTCCATACGCCACCAAAATAATCTGGGGTATAGAAACGTTTGACTTCCTCTACAGGCGGAACCAGGCTTTTCAAGAAGTCATACAATGTACCGGGATCGAATACCAGAGATCCCACCGGATTTCGCCAATACTGAGTACCTCGAAGCCCTTCGGATATCATCTGTGCCTCGAGAACGATACCTACTCCATAAAATACAAATGCACAGATATGAACAATGTGTATCAGCACCCACACCTTTAATCTTTGTTTCCCAGACCTATCTTGATCGACCAGGAAAACCCAGAGTGTATTGAAGAGCCCGATGAATACGTAGGTATACAGGACGATCTGCGTATAACCACTCGTGTAAAAAAGTACATTCACAACAATTACGCCGACCACATATTCCCTTTGAAAACGGGTACGCAAAGCCAGCAGATTCATGAGAAATAAGAGAGGAATCCAAAGTTGCGTAGCGAGGTGTTGTGGAAATTGGAGCCATACGATTTGATGAAGGTTATAGGCCCACAACACTCCGCCTAGAATACTGCTAGCGATTCCCAGCCCCAGCTCCATGAGTAACAGGTACATAAAAAACCCAGCAAGAATCAAACGAAACCATGTGGACCAATCGATGGCATCTGCAACGTCAAAAAATAACTGCGGCAGGCTGGTGATAAACGCGCCGACGCCTTGCGCCCCCCACGGCATACCGCTGAAGATGTATGGGTTGAAATTCGGATTCTGGCCCTGGTTGACAGAATCCCAGTCAAACCGGCGTTGTGGATAATGGGCAGTAGGGGAATCTAATAATATCGGCTGATGGACCTGGTCGATGAGGAACTCGCCCCGCCAGCCTGGTTGTTTTAGAATGATGTCAAACGAACCCAGACTCTTATCCAGAAAAAGTACGTTCGCCAAGAATAGCGTTGCGAGAATACTAAACACGCATAACGCCACAGCGTGCGCACGCAAGAACGCGAAAATATCCCCTCCCAGTTCACGATTTGGCATATGAATCAATGTTCCACAAACCGCACGTAAACGTCATACGAACTAGATCTGACTGCCGGTACTGTGTTCTTCTCGAGGAATTTGCCTAGATGGCTTCTCCAGTAGCCCATAGTCTTGCTGGTGCGGTCATCTACTTTGCTCTCTCGCATAAACGCACATTTAACGCAAAAGAATTTTGGCTGGTTATTCTGGCCGCCAACGTGGCAGATTTCGATCTGTTAGCTGGGCTTCTCATAGGCAACGCCGAAGCATTTCATCGCACCATATCACACTCCTTCCTTGGGACCTTTGTCGTCGCGCTGCTGTTTAGTGCCTGCTTATGGGCCAAGGACGAAACGAATATCCCTCGCCTGTATGTCATGATCATCTTGGCCCTGACATCACAATTACTTATCGACTGGGTAAGCTACGATGACAGCGTACCGCGTGGCATTCCTTTGCTTTTGCCCTGGTCGCCCGAGCATTACATGTCCAAGACGCAGCTGTTTTTGCATGTACGACGCGACCATTTGCTGACCATGCCGGTAATTCTACATAATCTGAAGGCGGTGAGCCGCGAGATGCTCATCCTTGGTCCGGTCGCGCTCCTGGCCTGCTGGGTGGCTGGAATCAGGCGTCCACAAAAGCAGGGTGCCTAGCTCGCATGTTGTACCAAGGCGCCCGGCCCCGATTCATGGCTATGCGCGAGGAAACCCGCAACGTTTGTTCCAGGAAATGGCGACATTCGATGCTCCAGGTTGCTTGGCAAGAATAGGCGCGGGACTATCCCGACCGTGACTGGTCTTCGCACACCTGCGCTTGCAGCGCCCAGCTGCCCGAGTCCTGCGTCATCATCCGGGATCCTGGTGAGAAATGCGGGCTAGAGAAGCAATTAAATATTGAGGCGTGTGGTTAAATCAGCCTCCGCTGCCACTTTGGCGACCAACAACTCTTCGCCGATATGCTCCCACGGCGAAGGCTCCGTCGATACTTCTTCTGAGACTCTCCGCGAAAACCGATCAAACGAATAATCGCTGTATTCATGGATTAGATTGGCAGTCGCCTCGAGGAAAGGGATCAATCCTTCGTATTTTCTTAGTTTTTCTCTTTTTGACCGCAGATCCTCATCTTCGGTTTTCGACTCGAAATACTCTTCTGTATTAGTTGTGATGGTTTCCACTGCCTTGTTAAAGTTGTCAAAATCTAAAACGAACATTCCATATGCCCGCTGATACAACTTAAAATAATCGACAATAAAAAGTTTGATCTGCTCTAGACGCGGATGATATTTGAGCGCGCGAGTAAAGCGCATAAATATATCGTCTACCTGCTCCTTGGCCACGATGCCTTGTCCACGTTTCTCACGCTTTTCCCGCATGTCCGGGTTCATCGCCATTTGGCACATGGACTTAATTTCCACCAGCAAGGCGTCGATCTGTTTCGCTTCCAGCCTAGACTCCCGTTGCGAGGTGGCAAGTTGTTCCTTCGCGCTGGCGAAATCAAAATTACCGAGCACTTCCTGCTTTATGGATTCCTCGACTTCACCACCTGTCCGCATCGCGAGCTTTCCGGACAAACGATCTTTCAATCTCCGACTTGCATCTTGTGCAATGCGAAACTCATGAGTTCGTTTGGCCTCATCTTCACGCAATTCCAAGTAATGCAGCATAACCTGATTAAAGCGCAGAAGCTTCTGTTGAAATAAATGCGTAAATGAAAGAAACGGCGCAAAAAAGTCTGAGTTCTCTTGCGGCGTCAACTGCAGCTTCGCCACATACTGTTTGAGATAATTAATCTTCTTGATGATTATTTCAACGCTCGTCGAAATACTAGTGCTAATTTTCGAGATCGCACTAAATGCCTCATGTAGTTCCTTATTGACTTTTAAGATCTCCACCAACTTTCGAAGCATGGTCTCTTCACCGCTGGTGCGGATAAACAACGCCTGAAGACTGCGACGCGCGTCGTTTAATTGCGCCTGGGTCATGAGCGCATTTTGCTCTATAAAAGACAATGCCGTCATGACGACCAGCATTTCCTTTTGTTTGGAAAGCAAATTGTGTTCGGATCTGTTATTCACTACTACTTACATTTAGGTAACTACTTACAATTAGGCAACAAATGCGCAGCTATGACCAAGGTTAGACTATATCCCCCACACACGAATACGCCTAAAAATTATAGCACCGAGCCCGGCCCTGCGTTCACTCCAGGATTATTTTACTTCTTCATTGCGGCGCCACTATGGGGCTATAACCTTGTAAAACAATGGGTTTTTACTTGTGATAAGGGTTTTCTTGTGATAAGGGTTTTGAGCGCCCTTGAACGCGATCTTAACCGGGGTTCCGACCAACTTGAAGTGCTGGCGAATCCGTTTCGACAGATATCGCAGATAGGAATCAGGAACCTTCCCCGTCAAGTTCCCATGGATCACCACTAAGGGCGGATTCCTTCCTCCTTGATGGGCGTATTTTAATCTAATCCTGCGATGTCCCACAGTAGGTGGCGGCACCGAGGTCGTCGCCTCATGCAGTACAAGATTAAGTTGCGGGGTGGCTAAACTCACCATTGCCGAATCATACGCGGCACGGATCGCCGGCATGACCGCACCGATTCCCCCTCCGTATTTGGCGGATACGAACAACGGTTCAATGGCATCTAGAAATGACAATTTTCGCGTTAAATCCAGACGCACTCGGCGACGTTGCTCTGTATCCAGGTGATCCCACTTGTTGACCACCATTACCATCGAACGGCCGCTTGACCAGACCAGACCCATCAATCTGGCATCCTGTTCGACAACGCCTTGTTGCGCATCCAATACAAACACCACGATATGTACTTGATCCAGTGTCCGCAATGCCTGCACTGCGGAAAACTGCTCCAAACGCTCAACAATCCTCGACCGGCGGCGAAGCCCAGCCGTGTCTACCAGCATGTAATCCTTTCCTTCGAACTGGAACGGTACCTTCACGCTATCTCGTGTCGTGCCTGGTTCGTCGAACACCAACATCCTCGTCTCACCAAGCAATACATTGGCTAAAGTCGATTTACCCACATTAGGCCGACCCATGATGGCAAAATGCGGAATCTTCGGAAGTACTTCGTCTGATCCGGTTCCCGGAATCTGATCAAAAATCGTGTCGACTAATCGTTTGATACCGGCTCCCGTACGCGCCGAAATGGCGTATGGTTTTCCCAAACCCAAGGCAAAGAACTCCGATATCGCTGAGTCTCTGTCAATCCCCTCCGTTTTATTTACCGCCACATACAGCGGAGTCTGTTGAACACGAAGACGGGCGGCAATTTCCCGATCCAAAGCGTTGGGACCATCGCGTCCGTCAACCAAAAAAATAAGTGCATCGGCCTCGGCCAAGGCCAGATTGACCTGCTCCTGTAATAAACGTTGCAATGCATCGTCAACCGCAGTAATACCGCCGGTATCGATGACCCAGTAATACTGGTCCCCAGCTCTGCCAACGCCGATGAGTCGGTCTCGTGTCACTCCCGGCTGATCGTCGACCAACGCATCGCGGCTACGCGTTAATCGATTGTAGAGCGTTGACTTACCGACGTTGGGTCGTCCAACAATAGCAATAACTGGTCTCATGGAGCCCAACCGGAGCCTAACCCGCATATTGCACCAAGACGTCCCGCCTCTATTGTTGCCAAGCAATCTGGGGAATCGAATGTCGCCATATCATAGAACAAACGTTGCGGGTTTCTCAGCTGCAGACCATAAATAGAGGCGGGACGATCCAGGCCGTGGCTCGATCGCGAGCCGCAGCCAGCATTTCTCGCCAGGCGGCGCCACAGGAAAAACGGGGTCGGGGTCACAGACTCTGACTCCCTTTTTTCATCCCTCCAGCGCGGCGCTCGTCCCCGCACAGCAGGGGAACTGCGCAGGACAAGTCCCGTCGCCATCATCCAGGATCCTTGGTGCAATATACGGGCTAACGATGCGTGAATAGACAGGGAAGTTTAGTTGTTTACCGAAAGAGAGGTTAACGTGCCACCCTGGGTTAACACCAGAAGTTGCGAACCTTGCAGGATAGGCGCACCGATAACCGCTCCATCTTTGAGTCTGGATCGCCCCACTAATTGCCCGTCTGACTTACGCAACACGTGCAAATACCCCTCCTTATCGCCGACAAACACATAGCCTCCTGTGGTCGTCGGGGGGCTGAGCCGGCGTCGTTTCAAACTCTCCTGCTTCCAGACTGTGGTGCCTGTCAGGCGATCCAACGCGAAAACGGTATCCTGTTCATCGGTCACATAGATATTGGCCTCGTCAACCGACAGGTCGTTATAGGTAGATACATCCCGCGCCCACAAAATCCGTCGGCTACCCAAGGCGAGCGCAGTGATCCGGCCCTGATACGCCGCGACATAGATCACACTGCCAGCCAATACCGGACGCGCATCGATATCGACCAGACGTTCGACCTCGTTCCGGCCACGCGGCTGAGTCACATTTACGTCCCAAATGATGCGCCCAGTCGCCACTTCGGCGGCCACGATCTTGCCGCTGGCAAACCCCAGCACGACGACCTGCTTATATAGCGACGGTGTGCCGGCACCACGCAGCGACAAACTCGGCACAGATCGGCGAAACGACCACTTCGAGGCCCCGTCCACGGCGGACAGTCCATAGATACGTCCATCTCCAGCGCGCGCCACGACCATGCCTGTCGCGGTTACCGGTGGCGTCAACACTTCACTGGAGACCCTGCTATTCCACAGCTCCTTACCATCACGCGCGTCTAAGGCGTGCACCACCCCCTTCGAGGTCCCCACCAGCACCAAACCATCTCCCGTACCAACACCTCCGGAGATCACGGCGTCCAATTTCGTCGACCACCTGCGTTTTCCATCGGACAAACCGGCGGCAGAGATGCGGCCCTCGGGGTCGGCGGTATACACTTGTTCCGCATCTACGGCGGGCGTCAAGTGTTGACCACCCTCGTCCAGGCTGGCGCCGATACCGAAAGACCAATCCCGATCCAGCTTTATCGACGCCTCGATGTTCGGTAACGGCTCCGGTGGCAGTTCCTTACGGCTTTCGCCCCGCTTGAATACCGATCCACAAGCAACCAAAGACGTAAGCACAAACAGTATAAGAATACGTTTCATTGGGCCGTGTCGATCACTGCGTTGTCAGCCTTCATCTTCAATATGTCACCGTATGACGACCCTGCCGGAAGCGTCTGTGCGGCGGCAAGGTATGCTTCCCGCGCCTGCTCCACCTTGCCCTGCGCCATGTGGAGATCCCCCTGTAGCTCCATGTACTCCGATTCGAATCCACCGAAATCGTCTACAGAGATCAACTCATCTACCTGAGTATATTGCTTCTCCGATAATAAAATCCGCGCTAAACGTAATGTTGCTGCATGAACAGTCGCGGGTTCAATGGAATTATGCATCGCCCAACGCAACTGTGACTTGGCGCTGGTTATGTCCTTTTTGTCAAAACTAATCTTGGCCAGCAGTAACGCCGCCTTACCGGCATAGGGCGTCGATGAATAGCTGCCCATGATTTTCCCACCCGTGGTTTCGGCCACCGTCATATTCTGCTGACGATAGTTGCCGAGCATCATTTCATAAAGCGCCGACACGGTCTCACCTTGTGAGGTCTTGTAGTCACGCCAGAAATTGACACCAACAATAACGCCGATGCCGACAATAGCGCCGATAATTACCGAACTTCCATTTTCCTTCCACCAAGCCTTGAGCCGTTCCGCCTGTTCATCATCGCTTAAGTGGATATCAACCATTGAACTCAACACCTCTAGATGGTTTATTTTCTTCAACTCCGCTGCAATCAATGACATCGCGAACTGCCTCGAGCAAACGTTCTTTTGTCACAGATACCTGCTCACGGCTGCTACGCAGTGGCTTTACCACAAAAGTCCCAGATTTCAATTCGTCTTCTCCCACTAATATCGCCGCATGGGCGTTACTCTTATCGGCTCGTTTCATCTGACTTTTTATGCCGCTCTCGCCGCAGTCACTGATGACATTCAATCCTGCATCGCGTAATTCTTCACCGATTACAAAACCGGTGCGTTTTGCAATATTGCCGAGTATGACTAAGTAGACATCTACCCCTAGTTGATTGGTCCGCGATGACAACAATTCAACCAATCGCTCAAATCCCAAGGCAAATCCAATAGCCGGAGTCGACTTTCCGCCTAATTCCTCGACCAATCCATCGTATCGACCCCCCGCGCAAATCGTACCCTGGGCCCCTAACCGTCTGCTTGACCATTCAAAAACAGTCCGCGAGTAATAGTCTAAACCTCGAACGAGACGTGAATTTACCCGATATTGAATGCCCGCCGCAGATAAGTATTCCTGTAACGCTTCGAAATGTGTACGCGAGTGCGAATCCAGGCTATCCAGAATGTTGGGGGCCTCGGCAATGATTTTCTTAGTGCGCTCGTCTTTGCTATCTAAAACTCGCAATGGGTTGGTTTTAAGCCGTTGTTGACTGTCCGGGTCAAGTTGCGATTCATATCTCGATAAAAAATCAACCAGTCTTTGACGATATCGTTGCCGTGCTTCCTGATCTCCCAGGGAATTAATCTCCAGATTGATCTCGTCTACTGTTAGTTCACGCCAGATTCTAGAGACCAATAAGATCATCTCCACATCAATATCGGGCCCCTCCCAGCCGACTGCTTCTGCACCGATCTGATGAAATTGCCGGTGCCGGCCTCGCTGCGGCCGCTCGTGCCGAAACATCGGACCCAAATAATACAACCGTTGTTGCTGGTTGTGGAAAAGTCCATGTTGGATACCGGCGCGCACGCAACCAGCAGTACCCTCAGGCCGTAATGTGATGCTATCCCCATCCCGATCAGTGAAGGTATACATCTCCTTACCCACGATATCCGTCTGCACGCCAATGGAACGCGCGAATAATTCAGTTTTTTCGATTAACGGTAACCGAATCTCACGATAGCCGTAGGCCTCTAATACCCTCCTCATCACGGCCTCGGAATGCTGCCACAGGGCCACATCGGCGGGCAGTATATCTTTCATGCCCTTGATGGATTGGAGCTTAATCATCGGGTCGCCAGCTAGGTTGCTTGTGATGCTTAACCCGTATATTGCGCCAGGGATCCCGGATGATGGCGACGGGATCGGGCGACTGGACGCCGCGCTGGAGCAAAATGCATAGCCGTAGCTATGCGTTGAGTGAAGCGCAAGTGCAGACGTTCGAGACCAAGCCAGCGCCGGGATAGGCGCATTCTCGGGCACCAAGCGTCACACCGGACATTGATCGAATTCCTCATTTCAAACAAAACGTTAGCTCTTCTTTTCCCGCCTTGGTGCAATATACGGGTCAATTACCGCCCGC
>CAMYNX010000231.1 GCA_947259875.1 uncultured Gammaproteobacteria bacterium
TCAACCTCACTTCCAAAGCGCTCCGATCCAACGCGGTACATTCGCGGCACACGCCATCTCGTGCTCGCGACCTCGATGCTCGCTGCGATGCTGCTGAACTCGGGTTGCGTTATGGTCGGTCCGGATTTCAAGAAACCCGACGCAGACGTATCTGAAAAGTGGATTGATGGTACCGATCTGGCGGTGAAGACAGAATCGGTCGAGTATCGTGAATGGTGGAAGAATTTTAACGATCCGGCGACAGTGGACCGCATTGCACGGGAGGCGGCGCGTCGGGGTAAGATCGTCGGAGTGCGGTGTAGTGCTTTGAGCGAAGACCGCGACGACGATACCCTGTGGGAACGGGTTCGGACATGCCAAGCGGAGGAGGTACCAAGTGCTAAACTGGTGCCGGAGGAAGTCCAAGTCGTGCTTGCGTAACGTCTGTTTGTGGAAAAAGCGGATTTGCCATCACCCCTGCTTAACCAGATTAAGCGATTGGCAGTCTTTCAAAACCCGGAGTTCTTCAAGAAACAAAGCATGCGATTGTCGACGATAATGACGCCGCGAGTGATCAACTGCGCCGACGAATTCCCCCGACATATAGCCTTGCCGCGGGGATGTGCTGAAGAATTCAGCGCTTTACTCAGTCAATACGACAGCACGCTGACCATTAAGGATGAACGTAATTCCGGGGAATCGCTCCATGTAGGTTTCGCTGGTGAACTCACTGACGTCCAAGCGATAATTACGAGGGACCGTTGCGTCAGTCGGATTACGGCATTCTTTTGTACGGCTCAAACGTATAGTATTTCGGATACGCATCGAGTCGGACGTGCAACCAATAAATACCCAGTCCCGACGTGCTGACCCAAAGCGGTTGTTGGTCGAGACGTTGGGCGACTGTGTCGCCCACGAGCTGCCATAGAAGATGCTGTTGTCGTAGCGGCGCATTGCGCGAGAATGTCGCCAGATGGGCATAACACCCATCGGGCGCACGTGGACACGGAGCCACCAGCAGTGCATCGCCGCTGAGATTGGGGAACGACACCACGTCATCATTCATGGGCGCTAACCTGAACTGGTCGTCAAAAGCCTCGGCATCCGGTTGCGCGTTTGCGAGTTGTTGGTTACCGACCAGCACAAACTCGAACGGTTGATCGGCGGTATCTCGCGTTACGGGCGGGGTTTCCCACAAGTAGGCAGGAAATGGCGCTTCGGCCAGCAGCGAAATAAAGAATTTCCGAAAGGTCTCGTTCGTGCGCCAACTGTCTATGACCCGTCTGAATGAGACCTCCCCGCCATCGTACATCACATTTGTCTTCACGATGTTTCCGGTTCCAAGATTTATTTCGGTAGATTCCCACATTGGGCATCGTCTAGTCGGTGAACCGCTTTACGATCAATGTCTTTACATCAAGGACGAGGCACTGGCAACGCGGATTATCACAGCGACAAATATTCCTCACCATTAATCTTGTGGGCTGTCCCTTTGGATGACCGGTGCATACTCTTTATAGTCCTTCTGTCCCCTCTCAGTGATACTTAGAACAGCTGACAGGTATCTGTCAGTGAGAGCGGGACATGCACCAGCGGGTTACGAATATCATACTCAAACATAAGATGTTTACCGGATTGACTTCGAAGCCGCAGGTGCGCTTGAGTTCGTTAACGAATACTCAGGGCAAGCCGCATCACCGGCCGCTATATTGATCTCGCAGAACTCAGGCAGACATGTCCCTTGGGATAATCTAACACTTCGGAGGCTCGGCATGAACACATTCTCCAGCTTTGAGTTCACTGCATTCATCGGTATCGATTGGGCCGACACCAAACACGATATTTGTATTCAGCCTGCCGGCAGTCAGGAACGAGAGTTTGACCGTATTGCCCATCAACCCCAACACATCGAGCAGTGGGCACATGAAGTGCATCAACGATTTGGCGGGCCCATCGCTGTGATGCTGGAACTGTCGAAAGGACCGATTGTGTCGGCGCTACAAAAATACGACTTCTTTGTGTTGTTCCCGATTAATCCCTTGATGCTGGCGAAATATCGCCAAGCGTTTAAGCCTTCCCGTGCCAAGGACGACCCCACCGACGCCGAACTGGCTGTAGATCTGGTGTTACGCCATCGCGATCGCTTCAAGCCGCTACGGCCACAAAGCATTGAGATGCGTACCCTGGTGCACCTGGTGGAGAAACGCCGGCGGCTGGTGGAGGACCAGCGGCGGTTCTCAAACCGCCTGATCAGCACCCTGAAAGCCTACTATCCGCAGCCGGTCGAGTGGTTCAGCCACAAGGACACGTTCGTCTTCTGTGCATTCATCACCCGCTGGCCCACGCTCAATCAGGTCAAACGGGCCCGGCGAAGTACCTTGCAGCGTTTCTTCCGAGAACAGCGTGTGCGACGACCCAATCTCATCGAAGCCCGCATTCAGGCGATCCAGGACGCGACTGCGCTGACCGACGATCCGGCGGTCATCAATCCCTACACGCTGGAAGCCCTGGCCGAACAGCTCAGGACTACCCTGGAGCTCATCAAGCAGTTCGACGAGGCGATCGCGCAGCTCGCACCCACGCTGCCTGACTACCCGGTGCTTCCCTGCCTGGCGCTGGTCTCGTCTTCACACCCCGGCTCCTCACCGCCTTCGGGGAAGACCGGGATCGTTTCCACAACGCTGCCGAGGTACAGCAATACGGTGGCGTCGCACCCGTCACCGAGCGCAGTGGGCAAAAGTCCTGGGTGCATTGGCGATGGCAATGTCCTACCTTTGTGCGACAGACCTTCGTCGAATGGGCCGCAAAGACCGTCCACAGTTCATTCTGGGCCGGCGCCTACTACCAGCAGCAGCGCCAAAAAGGCGCCTCTCACCAGATGGCCGTCCGTGCTCTGGCCTTCAAGTGGATACGAATCTTGTATCGGTGCTGGAAATCACGGACACCCTATAACGAAACCCTCTATCTCAAGGCACTTCAACGTCGTGGTTCTAACCTGGTCCACAACAAATCGCTTGACTGAAGGACTCAGGGCGTGATCCGGACATTCGCGGAATCTGGTCGAACCGGTCGAACGACCCGTTCCGGGTATGCGGCATCTGGCCCAACGAACGTCCGCAACGCGGGTGGAGCAGTCGTCGGTTAGGCACGGAAAAAAATCAGGAAACGAAACCTTACGAGGCTGTATTGTGCGACTGCTTCAGGTTGCATTTGTGGGAACGCCGAACGCCGTAACTGGGCCGCGACGCAAGAACGGTGTACGACCAAGGTAGCGAGTAAATCCCTTTTAAGGAAACTCCGTTCACGTCATTAAAGTCATAGCGTTTAAGGGTACCGCCCCCTTTTTCCTTTCGGGTCATAAGTTCCAACCGATAGCGGCGGTCATCTCGGCATCCGGGTCGCCTTTGTAGAAATCCGCGTCATAGAAACGGACTTTGCCATCGATGCGGACGAAAGCGCTTTCTCCCACGTTGAAGAGATAGCCGAGCCCCAGGTTTCCACTCACTTCGGTTTTACTGTCGTCAACAACCCGCGCGTCGTTGCTATCGATTGTTAGATCAACGATGGCTGCGCCCGGTCCGCCGTAGAAAAAGAATGCCCCACCCCCCGGATAGTACTTGAGGGACAGGTCAAGGAGCCACAGAGAGATGTCTATGCCGGCCCTCCGTTCGAGCCGCTCTGCAGCATCATCGACATCGAATTTACCGAGCGACAACTCCCAACCCCAGTTGTCGGCCTGACGTCGGCCGGCTCGCACGCCGAATGTTAAGTCGTCTCCCGGTTCGATACCTAGGGCCTCGATGGTATCGTCAAGCCCTCCTTCGATATCGTTTAGTTTTTGCAGGTCCCCTGCAAAATACCATCCTCCGTAAAGTTCAACACTCCACTGTCCCGGTTCAGCCGCGTTTACCGTCGGTCCCGCCAGTATGAGGGCGATTGCGCCCAAGGCGAGTCGAGAACCGTGAATCTTACGTCTTAGAAACCTCATTTTCTATCTCCTGTTTCTTTAAAGTTGGGAAAGGATGCCCAGCATCCTGGGCGGAAGATCGATGACCGTGGGACCGTTCTCTTCAAGATCGCGGCAGCCCAACATACAGGGTCGAGGTATCCACCTTGCCCGGGGCAGTCTCAACTTTACTTCACCGACGACACCTTTAAGCCCTCGCCGGCGAGCGTCAGCTTGACGCCTTTTTGGGTGGATTTGAGCTGCATCACCACACCATTTCCGTTCTTCATAGCGATCACGGAACCGCCGCCAATGAGTGCGGCGCCGGCCTCGCCCGCAATAAACGTACCGTTCAGGTCCTTTGCTTGGACAAGTTTGAAGACCTCACCCGAGGCATCGACCTTGGATATGCCGAGATCCAGTACCGACAAACCCTTGATTTTGAACTTGTGCGTCGAGCCGTCGTACATCGTGAGCGTGCCGTGGCCCCATTCGACGCCGATCCCGAGGGCGACGGACTTGCTTTCGATCTTGACCGTGCCCGACACCTTGGGCGCCGGTACCACCGCGACGGCGAAGGATTCGACATAGATCGCCTCGACCTCCTGCCCGACTTTGATCCGCGACAGATTGAGGTCATTGGACACCCCCAGCACCACTGATCTATCGGGCCCCTTCAAGGTTATTGTCTGCCCGGTTTTGTTGATGGCCTGGACCATACCAACCGCTCCCATAGTTTTGGTGATCTTGCCCGCTGGCCTCTCGCCGCGTTTCGCGCGCTCAACTTCCAGCGTATCCAGTCGCGCCCTGACATCGGTCCCTTTGGGTTCCAACGCGACGGCCAACCTAGCAAAATACTCTACGATCACCCGGTCGCCGCGCTTGATCTGGTCGAAGTTGCGCACCTCGGGGCCGGCGGTAAACGTCAATTCGTCACCCTCGGGACCTTTCAGGGTGAGCTTGCGGGTCTGCTTGTCGACGGTCACCACGGTCGCTACGGCGACCGCGGCATCAGCTGCCATCGCCGCACCCTCCGTCATGTGCTGGGCTGCCGAAACGGTAAATGCAGGCACGACGAGTATTGACAGTAACAACACTAACTTACTCAAAGTAACTCTCATGGTGTTCTCCTCTAAAGGTTTGTTGTCAAAAAACGGTTTTGGAATACGACGTCGGGCGTAGTGATCGACTCCAGCGTTTCCTTGCTGACCTGCGCATGGCTGCTGTCAATAGTCAAGAGACTAATGGCTAGGATGGTGCCCGCAGTTTGTTGTAGTTTAAGTTTTTTCACTCCTAACTCGTCTCCATTATTAAGCCTGGCCTTTGAGTTCCGGGTGCGAGATCCACAGTACGGCAGCCATCGCGAAGATAAACGGAACGTCCGACCACAGGTGGGCGTGTTCATTCGGGTAGAAGAAGGACTGCGGGATCATTACCAGACCGTGCAACACGCTGGACAGGATGCCGAAATCGAACAGGGCAACGTTGAGACGAGGGTCCTTTGCGCCCCGAATCAACAGGATGCCATAGGCGATATACAGCGCCCCCAGCATGTAGAGGTAAGGATGCAGGCCATCGTAAGGCGAAGATGAACACCATCGGTACGAGGCCGACGACCAACAGCCAGCCCAGGATGCGCATGACCAGGGCCGATTTTCGAATGTGTGTTTCCTTTTCGTCGATCATGTTTGCTTCTCCTTCCGTCAGGTGTTACGGCAAAACCTCAGGGCGTGTACCAGATCGGCGAGGTATAGGCGCGGTCCTGCACGGTCATCGTGACTTCCTTGGGCATCGTGATCCCGAACCGCTTCGCGTCGTAAGCCGTCCAACGCGGGGTGGGGATCTCGATGACGCGCACGTAGTAGAAGGCGCGCTGTTTCGGATCGAATTCGGGGTCCTGCCAGTGGGCCATCAGCATGACGTCCCCGATGGAGTTGGTGTAGCTCGCGTCTGCCACGTTTACCGTGTTGCCAACGCCCCTGAGACAGCGATATTCGCCAATTATCTTTTCGTTCCAGCGGTCATCGGAACAGGCGACGTCGTAAACGCGCTCGTGTGTCTTACCGTCCTTGTCGAGCCAGCCCTTGATGATCTGGATGCGATCGAGATTGGCACCGTCGGGATCGCGGAGCGCCCGAACCATGAACGATGGCGCCTTGCCTACAGGGCCGTTCGAGAGGTCACCGCCCATCGGCACCCCACGGGCGTAGCCTTGGGCGGCGAAATCGGGTCGCAGGACTTCGTCGGGTTGGAAATCCCAGCCGCCGAAGATCCGTACGGTCAAGCGGGTACCGCTGGTGGCGTAGACCTCCTTGCGGGCCAGGGCGTCGAAAATCGCTTCGCGGGTGTTTTCTTTCGCCCACACCGCGGCCAGCCCCGAGGCGCCCAACTGCCAGGTGCTGACGATAACATCGCCGGTCTTCTTGTCCTTCAGGAACGGCAATGAGGTCCGCTTGGCCGAGGGTTCCTCATTCGGAAGCTTACCGAAGTAGTTTTCCTCGCGGGTGGTGGTCAGGCTGACGTGGCTATCGGTGCTGCCGACCATCCCGTACTTGTAGGGATTGGCGCCAAGCTTGTCCTCCAGCCGGATCCCATTCTTAAGTGTCGAACGGGCGTATTCGTACTGCAGCATCCCATCTTCCTTGGGGTTGCCAAAGGAATCGCCAAAGTCCCAGGTCTCGAAGTCCGCGAACTCGTCTTGCGGCGAAAGGAAAGGATGCGTCTCGCCGTCGCCCTTCTCCTGGGTGGCTTCCATCAGGGGTTCCCAGCGAGCGCGGCGCTCGGCGTAGTCCTTGGTCATAGCCTTACCCTTGATGAGCTCCGCGTACATCTGGCCGTTGCTGATGTTGCCGTTGTGGGGGATCGCCAGGGCCCGGCCGCCGGTCTTTTTCTCGTATGAGGCCAGGAACTCCCAGAGCTTCTCGGGATCCCCGCTATCGAAGGCGCTGAAAGGCAGGATCTGCTTCACCCGATCGGGCCCGTCGCGAAAGATCACGCACCGGTGCAGGTTGGCACCTGCCGGGCCCGAGCCGTCCTTCCCGTTGCTGACTGTTGACCATTCGTAGCCGTTGAGAGCGGTGAAGGTGCCGGGCTCGTTGTATTTGGAGGCAATGTCGACGACGTCGTCCCAGACGGAGCGTTCGACCTGGGGGTTATCGAATTTCGGTACGCCGGAAACGAAGTCTTGCTGCATGGAAACGACTGCTTGCCAGGCATCCTCCGGGCTCCCCTGCATTTGCGCGTACCACTCCTTGCCGATGTCGGTTGCGAGCAAGGTAGGATCTGCCTCGTTGAGAAGCTTGGCGATGCCGAGATATTCCGCGTGGTCCGTGACCACGAGGAAATCCAGCGGCCGGACCAGTTTTACCGGCTGGCCGCTGTTGGACTTGACCACCTCACCCCGGGCCAGGCGGAAGCTTACGTCCGGACCGTTTGTGTTCCCGATCAAGCCGCTGTCCACGGACAACGAGGTATGGTGGTGCATATCGCCGAAGAGCAC
>CAMYNX010000232.1 GCA_947259875.1 uncultured Gammaproteobacteria bacterium
GGCGGATATGAGCCCAAGTTCAGTTGGAACCGCGCACGTCCACCGGAATTAGAAACCAGTATTCCTGAATCCAATCGTGCCCGGGTTAGTGACTCCACCCGAAAGACGACGCTGGCGGTTGGGATCACGCTATTGATTCTCCTAGTGATCACAGGCGGGTTGTTCTTGAAAACTTATCAACCGCTGTCGCCGGAGCTTAAACTTGGCATGACTTCTACCCCTTTCATAGCCGTATTGCCGCTGTTGCCGATCTCCGACGATCCGCTGGAAGGGCGCCTGGCTGGCGGGATGGTTGAAGCGATCATAGCCAAGCTTTCGAAGCTATCGCAATTGTCCGTAATGGCCCATACCTCTATCGTGGCGCTGGAGAGTCGCTCAATGAACATCGACTCGATCCGTAGCGAATTTGGTGCGACTCACGTCTTGAGAGGCAGTCTGGAAAGGGAGGGGAATAAAGTCCGCGCTAACATCCAGCTCGTCGACATCTCCACCGCGACTACGGTATGGGCCGACCAGTTGGAGGACACAGTGGACAATTTGTTCGACCTCCAGGACGCGGTCGCCAGGCATGTTGCAACTGAGCTTTCGATTCAGATCAGGCCGGATGAACGCACCAAATTCTTGCACCGACACACCAGTGATCCTGAGGCCCTTCTTTTTTTCCGCCAGGCACTCGTACTCGTCATGCCCCCTAACGACATAACCCGGATCCTGACTGCGCGGCGCTTGTTCCGCCGGGCGAGCGAACTTGATCCCAAGTTTGCCGGCGGATACGCGGGAGAAAGTTTCACGCATTCGATTTCCGTAATCTTTTTAAGAGCAACGGAGCCGGCGAAATCGCTGGAAAAGGCTACCGCCTTGGCGACAACAGCGATCGAAACTGACCCCAACTTTGGTATGGGTTACGCGACCCTCGCCTTCGCATATGCGCTTTCCGGCAGGCCAGAGGAAGGATTAAATAATGCAAGGCGGGCTGTTGCCGTTCAACCGGGCGATGCCTTCGCTCAGTGGCTGTTCGGCGTAAACCTCATCCTTACTGGCAAGCCGGATGAAGCTATCGCACCATTGAGGCAAGCACTCCGACTCGATCCGGTTGAGCCCCGTGCACCCTATCACAACGTGCTCGGCATCGCCCACTACGCTATCGGGGAGTATGCAACTGCCGTCGAGATACTTGAACAAAACCTCAAGCGCGGAGGTCCCGCCGGGCCTCACATGGACGTTTTCCGGGCCGCAGCATATGTCGAGCTCGGACAAGATCGAAAGGCGCAAGATTTGGTTGATCAAATGCTTCGGTCACATCCCGACTTTCCGGTTGAAAAGTGGTTAACGCAATTTCTCGGATCCGGCGATAGATTCCGAAGAACGATGGACAACCTTAATCGGCTGGGAATTTTGCCAAATGAATAGTGGCTTTTTTAGAGAGCAAATCGCGGAGTTACCAACGGCGAATGGCTCAAAGCGAGCCTCCAATTCCTGAGCAAACGAGGGATCGCTGGTCTTACTGTGGAGGGACTCGCCCGATCGTTGGGTATAGCGAAGGCCGGCTTCTAGATGTCAGGAGGGCGTCCTAGTGGCCGCTGTATCGAAAACGGCGTTTTGGTGACGACACAGAGCCGGCCAAATCAAAACATCACAAACGGTATGAGTAGCAGAAACACCGCGGGGAACAGCCAACGGCACCACGGGTCCCATTTTCTTGCTACGGAAACCCGATTGGCTTTTGTCAGAGCAGTCGTGATCAAAACTTCGATGAGCGCGATGAAGACCAAAATGGTTGAGGCCAGAATAAAGTAATCCAGCCGCGCCATGTACGCGACCTTCGGCAAAAGGTTGCCCAGAATGAATCGATAGGCGATCAGTGTCAGGATGGCGCTGGCGGCCACGCCGATTTGAGAGTCCGCATGCTCAGGATGAATCCAGAAGACCGCCCAGGACATGCAAACGATGAACACCAGAGGCAACATAATTTTAAAATAATAGTAATGGGTTTGTCGGCCTGCTTTCAATTCGTAGAGCATACCGGTCCTCGACAACGTTGGCGTTAACTCTAGTGGATCAACGCGTAATTCACCGTCACCGATCACCCAGTCGGGGATGTGGAATACGGGCGACCGACCACTCGTTTCGCCGTCGACCTCAACCTGTAATTCTCCCGGTGTGTAGTCCGGAAATACGAGACGGATGGGCAATATCTGTTCGTCGAGCGGAAAATCGTGCAGATCAAGTTCCACACCAAACTTCCCCGAGAACCTCTGAAGGTACGTGACGCTTCCAGCGGAAGTCACGTCCACTTCTTCAGTGAACCGGCGAAAGACACGCCGCTCGTTTGCTATTTAGATTCGGGGATGCCAGATTTTCTCCAAATCGATCGTTCGCGGTTCGACTGAGTCAGTGGCAAGTCTTGGATCCGACCAGTGGAGATGAACAATCACGTCGGCCGTGAATGTTCCCTCCACATCATCGACACTCGTCACGTCGAATACATAAATACCGACACGGACCTCCGTACGCTCTCCTTTCGGGTCAGGACGAGTTGCGCTGACATCATTCTGCTCAGCAGAGTGCGCTGCTCCTGATGTCATCAGCGCGAGAATAAGCGCACACAACAACGTTGTTTTCACTGAAGTCTGTGTTCTCAAAATCCAGTCAGCCGGTAGGGTTACCATCATCAATCGTGTCGGCGTTTCACAATTCGGCGGTTTCTTGGCTCTCTCAAGAAACGCTTGAGCCGATGAAACGAATCGTACAAGGTACGCGTGGCGGTCAGCCCCATGGATGAAACACGTTCACGCTCCGCAGTTTCCGCTTTACTTTGAATCGTCGTGCGGATACTTAAGCTCTCGTCCCCAATGCCTCACTGGCCTCCTCATAGATGGACTTGAGGACGTCGTGGGTATTGATTCGTCCGGCTTCGATTCTGGTGAAGACCTTTACGGTCCCACCTGGAGTAACCAAATCGCCTCTATGCCGATCCTTAATACGTGCTTCACAAGAAAAAGGCAGACATTAAAGTATTTGTACCGTGAAGGTCTAGTGGGTCGTGACCTGTCTATTAGGAAACGCTGACACTTCTAGTCCTTGAGCGTCGATCGAGCGATCGCATCAAAACGTATTAGACGCGTCACTGCGGACGCCAGTCAGTAGTGACGCGCTGCGGGGACCGCCGCGAAAACCCAATCCCAGCGCGGCTTACCGAAGATAGATAAGAAAATGTTTTAGTGACGAAGTAATGATGGAAATGGATTTGGGGCCACATCGTCAAAATCGGATGAACCACGTCGCTATTGTTCGTCGCGGTTCAAAGGATTACATTCAGCGCATCACCGCAAATGCTTTGTGTCGGCGGTGATGGTACGAAAGATTTTTAGCCGTTTGATGACCTGCGGCGCTCTATCTAAGAGAGCAAATCGGTCATCACAAAGCCCTCATGCTGGCTGAAAGGGGGCCTAGAGTTCAATAGAACTCGCGCCGGATTTCTTCCATTAAGTTGTTGGGTCTTAGAGCCCTTCAGCATTTTCTCCCATTAAGTGGGGTGGTATTGGCGGGATGAGCCCGCCTCATGCACTTCACCTGTCGAGATCCGACTTCGAGCGGACAGTGCCCGCTTGGGGTTCGGAGACATTTCGATTCTTGATCGATGTGTGGTCTTGAATCAGATGGTTTGGCAGACCCATCCGCCTGCACACCCGGTAAGTTGTATTGCTTTTTTAATCACTTGCCGTCGCCTCGATTAGGCGTCGTCGGGGGCTACGTGACCGACGTTAAACATCCGCCTTGCTTCCTTATTTGAGGAAGGGGCTGCGGCGCCCGCCAGGTCGTCG
Source organism: uncultured Gammaproteobacteria bacterium (assembly GCA_947259875.1). Lineage (GTDB taxonomy): Bacteria > Pseudomonadota > Gammaproteobacteria > Arenicellales > JAANXG01 > CALZGZ01. Next base: position 3,825 of record CAMYNX010000232.1, read on the forward strand.
TGGACCGTGGATTCACACTCACCGTCAATGACACGTAGGCGGGTCCGCCGGAAACGGCGGGGGAATTGAATGAACGATTGGAGGAAATGCGATGACTCCCTTGCAATGGGATATTCAAAAGCTATTACGCGTGAACCGGGACGGTTCGCGCACTACCCAGTATCAACGCAAGATGATGGCGTTTCGCTTTGCCAAGGACATCCATGGCTTGGGATATCGAGACCTTCGGCTACCGGGTATCGGCAACCGGCACGTCAATAAGGCCGTGGATCGTTGGAAGCAACAAGGCTTGAGTGATGCGACGATCATGAATCGTCTGTCGGCTATCCGTTGGCTTGGCCACAAGATCGGCAAGCCGAATCTTGGGTATGACAATAACCGGGCATTCGGTCTCAACGGGAGATCGCAAACTTCCGTCAATAAAGCGCGGAGACTGACTGTCTCGGTCACACGAAAGGTCGCCGATCCGTACATCCGGGTTGGTTTCAAAGTCCAAGCGGCGTTTGGCCTCAGACGATCCGAGGCGATGAAGATCCAACCGCGTTGGGCGGATCGAGGGACCAAGCTGGTGCTTAAAGGCAGTTGGACCAAGGGCGGGCGGCCCCGAGAGATTCCGATCCGCACCGCTTACCAACGCGGTGTACTGGAAGAAGCCAAGCGCGTTGCGGGGAACGGCTCATTGATACCGTCCCACAAAAGCTACAAGCGGCACCTGCACACCTGGGAACACGAAACTCGTAAAGCGGGGCTTTCGAAAACCCATGGCCTGCGGCATGCGTATGCACAGACCCGTTACTACGAACTAACCGGTTGGAAGTCACCGATGCATGGTGGTCCCTCGCGGGACACGTTGATCGGTTACAAACGCGAGCTGGATATCCAGGCCCGACGGCAGATTGCCGAAGAGCTTGGTCACAGCAGGATCACAATTACCTATGTCTACTTAGGTCGGTAAGGGGGGCGGTATGAATAGTTCGAATACAAAGATGTGCGCGTGTCCCAAATTCAAGGAGTGTTCGGCGCCGATCTGTCCACTCGATACCGAATGGAGGCTCCGTGTCTATCGCAAAGGCGAGCCGGTTTGTTTCTATCTGCTCGAATATGTCAAACCAGATGCCAGGGCAAGATTTCGAGGGAGCATAGGGGTATCGATCTACAAGGCCATCGAAAGGTCCATCGATGCTATGTCTCGCCGCTATGCACCCCTTTGTAGGGCGTTAGAAAGGGCGAAACGGACCAGGTCAAGGATGGAAACATTGGGGCTACCCCAGAAGTCCCAGATGGCATCTGCGGAATGGACGCAGTTAGCGAGCAGTAGACACGGAACATTGCGATCATCGAGTCCAGGGCTGAAGCCAGGAAGCAAGTTACCTGAGGCGGTAGATCAACGATAGATACATGGCGAACGGGCGACCAGCTGGTGTGCAAGTGAGACCGAAATTACTTCGGCTGCGCGATGCGCCCGGTTATCTCGGCATGGACCGGAATCGGTTCAATACCGATGTGCGGCCGTTCGTCACCGAAATTCGTATCGGCAGTCAGGGCATAGCTTTTGACCGCCTTGATTTGGACGCCTGGGCGGATCAGTATAAGACCCGCAACGGGCGTCCCGGTCAACGAATAGGAGACCAACTATGGGACGCAAAAGAACGC
>CAMYNX010000233.1 GCA_947259875.1 uncultured Gammaproteobacteria bacterium
GTAATAGTGGATGAAACCGCGCGCCACCACCTCATCCCGCACATTGTGGTAAGGACCGGTCAGTAGCGCCGCAGGCAAGATCTCAGCGGCAGATCGCAGAATGACTTCCGGTTCGAACTCGCTTGCCGGCGGCGTGGCCGGGCCAGGACTTTGGCAGCCGAGCACCGATAGCAGTAGCACTAGCGCGACCGCCCAGTCGGAGCCGGGCCGGATGCCGTGCGGCACGAGCCTGCCTGGGAATTTGTCGACACTGCGGTGGCGATAATCAAGCATCTGGGTGGCTTCTCCTATGATCAGGCAGGACAATGAATAGCAGGGATGGTTCTCCACTTTCGAGGCAAGCGCGACCTTGTGGCGCTTGTCCCACTCGGTGCTCAGGCGATAGACGAATTAAGGAGACAAAAACAACCGGGTCTGATATTTCACGAACCTTAACTGGCGTGTTATTCATGGGTCGATTCTCTTGACCTGAGCGCTTTCGTCACAGGTCCATGGACACTATTCTATCCAGGAAATAGTGGTTACGCAGCGCTGATTTTCCGGTTAACGGTGCGAGCGCCAGCTCGGATAGAAAGCTCGGCGTTTGTAACTGAACGCCACCAACCGCTCGGCATGGCAATCTGCGCAGCGAGCACGCAGAAATCCATGCCAAACGGCCATATTTTAGGTCATCGCCGAACTCGCGCTGTACGTAAACCGGCGGCGATCAGCCCTCGGCAGCCAACAGATCTAGAAAATGGGGGTAGTATTCTTCAAAAAGCTGATAGAGACACATTTGCTCCGGTCTATGGCGTTGAAGGTTCCCTGCCCGGCTCCCCGAATCGGCCTCCCTGGCTATTGCTAAGGACATCCCAATCTCTAACCCTGTTAATCGATTTCTCAAGTAGCGTGAACTGCATCAGAAAACGACCCGGAGGACCGGTTAGGTTCGTTGACGGCCTCAGCGCAAAAATAGCCGAACGGCAGTAACGAGTATGATGCACTCATTCAATTGAGTGCCCAGACTAGTTGAATTTGGGTTCTGCAACACCGTGGGGAATGTCCGCTGAAGATGAGAACGGACATCAATCTATGTTTACTGCATTTGGCAGCTGTGGGTCGGACGGTCCTTTGTGATCTGGCACTCTCTGTCAGATCCAGTCTGAGTTATTAACGCTATGCTTTTCACATCGCATAGATGGCGAAGACCGTCTACAATCTAATACTTATCTTCATTCGTTGCGCGTGGCGATGCCGAACCTCAATAAATCGGGTGGGCATGCTGATGCGAGCAACGGAATATACCCTGCAAGTTTCTGGAGAATTGTGAAATGCTAAAGTCAGCCAACATCTTTTTTGTAACAGTGGCCCTGGTCTCGTTTGCCACCACGGGTTTCGCTGAGGAACCCCTAAAAAAGACCGTAGAGGCCCTGTTTACGGAAAAGAACACCTTGAGCGGTAAACAAGTCCAGATAACGGGTGAGGTAGTGAAGGTAAACAACGGGATCATGAACAAAAACTTTCTTCATGTTCAGGATGGTACCGGCACGGTGGGCAGCAACGATATCACCATCACCAGCCAACAAACGGCTCAGATCGGTGACAAGGTGGCAGTCACGGGGCGCGTTGCCACCGACGTTGATTTCGGGGCGGGTTACACCTATCCGATTCTTGTAGAGAAGGCTGAGATCAAGAAGCTGCCGTGACTGTATCCCATGTATATGCTACGGCTTTTTGATGTCTGAAACCGATCCGCCCTGGGTCCTGGCATCCAGATATTCCCAGCGCTCGTAGGCCTGTTCCAATTCGTCGCGGATCTGGTGCAGGCGGTCCAGGGTTGTCGTGATCGTGTCCCGGTGCTGCTGATATAACTCGGCTTGACTCGCTTGTTGCGTGAGGTGCTGTTGTTCTTGCTCCAATGCTTCGATACGCCCCGGGATTGCATCCAATTCCCGTTGTTCCTTATAGCTCAATTTCTTCCTGTGCGCAGAAGGCCGGTTTTCACTGTGCCGCCGCTTGGCATCATCCCGCGGCGCGCCCGGAGAAGGTTTGTCTTTCACCACGGGCGGCTTTTTCTGCCGCAACCAGTCTTCGTACCCGCCCACATATTCCCCCACCCTGCCGTCACCTTCGAACACAAGGGTGCTGGTCACCACGTTGTCAAGAAATGTCCGATCGTGGCTGACCAACAGCAGGGTGCCATCGAAATCGATCAATAGTTCCTCGAGCAATTCCAATGTGTCGACGTCGAGATCGGCCGCGCACGAAAATATGGTCGCTCCCTTCGCTCACGTTCTCCCTGACCGTCTGGTTCGCATCCAGCCGTATCCTTTGTTGGTCAAAGTAGGCGATCTGCAGGCGGCTACCCATGGCGATGCGGCCCGAATCGGGTGTTATCTCACCCAAGATCAGTCGCAACAAGGTACTCTTGCCACAGCCGTTTGGGCCAATGATCCCCACCCGATCTTTGCGCATGATGCGGGTTGACAAATCACGAATCACTAAGTGATCACCGTAACGGAAACTGACATGATGAAGGTCTGCGACCCGCTTTCCGGACAAATCACTGCTGTCCACATCCAAGCTGACCCTCCCTGGCATCACTTGACGTTGGCTTCGTGCCCGGCGCATGGCCTCAAGGGTTTTGACTCTGCCTTCGTTACGGGTGCGCCTCGCCTTGATGCCTTGACGTATCCAGGCTTCATGAGCCACCAGTGTTTTGTCAAATTTCGCGTTCGCCCTGGTTTCGATTTCCAGCAACTCGTCTTTCTTGCGTTGGTAATGGACATAGTCGCCCGGGAAGGACGCCAGCTTACCCCGATCCAGTTCGATAATACGTGTCGCCAGATGTTTGAGCAGGGTGCGATCATGGGTGATGAACATCAACGCGCCTTGAAAAGACGCTAGAAATCCTTCCAGCCAGTTGATCGCAGTGATATCCATATGATTGGTCGGCTCGTCCAATAACAACAGATCCGGATCGCTCACCAGAGCCTGCGCCAACATTACCTGCCGACGTATACCGCCCGAGCAATCGGCGATGCGCTTATCGGCGGGTAACGATAGGCGGCTCAATACGGTCTCGACTTTTTGGTTGATGTTCCACCCACCCGTGGCGTCGATGCGCTGTTGCAGACTTGATAACGTGTCCAAAGAAACCGAATCGGATTCACCGACATGATGCGAAACATTATGATAGTCAGTCAGTAACCGCCCCAGGTCTCCCAACCCCAATGCAACCACCTCGAAAATCGTGTCGGAGGTCGCCGCAGGCACCTCCTGCTCTAGGTAGGAGATGTGTAAGCTGTCTTTTCGCCAGATCTCACCATCGTCTGGTTGGATACTACCGCTGACGAGACGAAACAATGTGGACTTACCCACGCCGTTTCTCCCCACCAAGCAAATCCGTTCACCGGCCGCAACTCTCAGATCCACATGATCCATTAGCGACCGATGACCATAGGCCAGCGATACGTCATTCAAGGTCAATACCGTCATCAATTTTGGAACCGTTCGCCTGGTCTCATTTTACGCGTACTTCGCTATTGCAATGCTGTGGTCCAAATTAATACTGGCAGGCGCGACGCCACCTTGCAGCGATGGAAAATGTCCGTGCCGTCGGCGGATTATTAGACGACGCCGTCTCGCGCACATCCACGGCCCGCGCAGCGCTTGAAGATGATACCCTGTCAATAAGCATTAAACGGGGGGTTAGCGGCTTTCTCAGATACAAAGAATACAAGAATATGAACTGACTGTGCTGATCACACGAACCGACAACTGGCTCGCGCTTATTTTCTCTGCGCGGGTTCTGATGTATGCCAATTACATGGTGTATGCGGCATGTCTGCCGGTGCTCCTCAATGAATGGCAGATGTCGGCAGCGCAGGCCGGAACCATCGCCTCCGGTTTTATGGCAGCGTACGCGGTATCTCTGTTCGCGTCGTCGTGGCTGGCAGATCATTTTGGCGCCAAGCGGGTGTTCGTGATCTCCGCCGTGTTGAGTGCCGTATCCGCGATGGCATTCGGATTTTTCGCCCGCTCCTACCTCAGCGGATTGTTGTTCTACGCGCTGGCCGCAGCCACACAGGGTGGTCTATACACACCGGCTATCATTTTGTTCGCAGACCGGTATCACTCGAGTCGGCGCGGTACCGCGGTCGGTTATCTCATCGCGAGCACCTCAGTCGGCTACGCCTTTTCCCTCGGCGTGACGGGATTATGCCTGCATCTCGCCGACTATCGTGCCGCCTTCATCGTCACCGGGCTGCTGCCGGTGTTGGGCGTGATCATGACATGGCTCGCGCTGCGCGGGACCGCCAACATCATCCATCCCCGGCCTCGCGGTATCCGCGTATTCCAGTTGCTGCGAAAAAACCACGACACCCGTTGTCTGGTCGCCGGTTACACGTCGCATTCCTGGGAGCTGCTCGGCATGTGGTCATGGACCCCCACCTTCTTCGCGGCGAGTTTCGCGCTGGCCGGAAACGGTCTGGCCGACACCGCGCAGTTCGGGGCCTATCTCGCGGCATCCATGCACATCGTCGGCTCCTTCGCCTCGGCGTCGATGGGACGCCTGTCCGACCATTGGGGCCGACGCCGGGTGCTGATCTGGGTCGCGGCATGCGGGGCGATACTTTCGTTCACCATCGGGTGGCTAATCGTATTTCCGGTGTACATGGTGATCATGATCGGTTTTCTCTATTACTTTGCGGCCATCGGCGATTCGCCGGTGTTGTCCACCGCCCTGTCCGAATCCGTCGACTCCGGCTATCTCGGCTCGGTGCTCGCGGTTCGTGCGCTGCTTGGATTCGGCGCCGGGTCCGTGGCGCCGATCGTGTTCGGAGCGGTGTTGGACTGGACCAATCCAACCGGCACGGTGGTGACCCAATGGGGTTGGGCGTTTGTTGTCCTCGGACTCGGTGGGGCACTTGCCACGTGGTATGCGTTTCGTTTCCGCGGCGTCGGTGCCCACACCGGGGATCCCTAGATCGCCATCAAATGGGGTCGTCGGCCGTATGGCGGTCCGGCGTGACCGACAGGCAGTCATGCGCCCAGATCGTCAGGTAGGTCTGCGCCGCGATGTTCCCGCCGGACAACATCACCAACACCTGGCGTCGTTGGGACTGGCGTTTGGCCCATGCATACGCTCCCGCCATGGCGACCGCCGATGTCGGCTCGACCGGGGTCTTGATCAAATGGGCAAGCCATTGCGTCCAGTAAATGATCTCCTGTTCGTCAATCTCGTAGAATCCCGCCAATCGCTTGAGGTATTGGAACGTGCGCGGCGAGACGCAAAGCGTGCGCGCACCGTCGGCGATAGTATCCGGTGAATCGGCGAACCGGATGATGTCACCAGTGCGGTAGGATTGCGCAGCATCGTTGGCTTGTAACGGTTCGGCGCCGTAGACCGGCGTCTCTGGTGCCAACAGCTGAGCGGCCAGATAGGTGCCGGACAGCCAGCCGCCACCCCCGCAGGTTGCGAAGATCGCATCGGGGCGCAAACCGGTGTTGAGGACCTCATAAGCGGCGGTACCCTGCCCGGCGAGCACCCGATCATTGTCACAAGGGTGCAAAAGATATGCACCCTGGGCTTGAAGTTCGGCGGTTCTCGCCTCGGCCTCGGCGCGGCTGCCGGTGACAATCACCTTCGCACCATATCCGGCGGTCGCTTGACGCTTGACTCCGGAGGAGTCGGCGGGCAACAGGATGGTCGCTGGCACGCCCACTTGTCTTGCCGCGTAGGCCACCGCTTGCGCATGATTGCCCGAGCTGAAGGCCACGACACTGTCCGGTAAGTCGCCTGTCTCCTGCAATGATAACAAAGCATTAAGCGCGCCACGCACCTTGAATGCGCCGACTTTCTGAAATCCTTCGACCTTAAAAACGAACTCGTGACCCAACCAGTGATTCAGTAGCGTGGAACTAAACAGTGGCGTTTGATTGATGAAGGGCACGATGCGTTCGTGTGCCCGGGCAACAACGTTGGGAGCCAACGGTTCTTCAGTCACGACACTATCTTAACCGACGTGCAGATCTGCGCAAACACCTTGTATGTTCCCAGCCCGGTGCCCAGGCGATCCCTCGCGGCCGGGCATCGCGCGGACCCACGATGTTTATTAAAGAATAGGTTATCGGCCGCGTAAGCGATTGCATTTTTTTGCTAACATCGCCAATCCATGCCGAACAACATAAAACAACGGCTACGACCGGCCAAAGTTGCCGCCGCGATGTTTGGAATCAGCGTCGTGTGGCTTACCGCCTTGGGAACTCCGCTCACTATTGCTGAAGAATCATTTGACCTCCGCCGCCTCAATGACGGCGGCTATGCGGTCATGCTGCGTCATGCCCTCGCGCCGGGTATCGGCGACCCGTCTGGCTTTGAACTCGCAGACTGCTCTACACAACGTAATCTCGACGCCACTGGGCGCGAGCAGGCACGGCGCATCGGAGCGCAATTCCGGGCCGCCGGTGTGACTCGCGCCGCAGTGTACTCCAGCCAATGGTGCCGGTGTCTGGAAACCGCGAGACTCTTGGATCTAGGATCGGTCAGTGAACTTCCGGTACTGAATTCATTCTATGAACGGCCGCAGGACCGTGACCCCAATATCCAAGCTTTGAGGGCATTTCTCAAATCGTTGCCCATCGATGGTGAACCGGTGTTTCTAGTGACCCACCAAGTCACCATATCCGCTATCACCGGCAGCGGCGCTGCCTCCGGAGAAGCCGTGATCCTCAAATTACAGTCCGAAGGTGAGCCGTTGGCGGCCGGCCGCACAAGTAATTGGTGACTGCATAGGGTAGAGTTGAACTGTGTTCATCGACACTTGATACGATCGCCAACGCCCGATGTGCTCCGGCCCAAAACAAAGGAGACCGGCCAAAAGCAGTGGATCACTGTGCCAGATAGCGTTGGATATCCTGCATGCGCCGCCGATGGACTGTCGCGTTGCTGTCCATAAACGGGTGGCCGAATTCGGAGTCATTGATAACGACAGCATCTCGATTTTCCGCCTCCCGCGCGAGGTCTTGTGACATCGCTGGCGTGACGACGTTGTCCCTCTGGCCTCTAATCAACAGAAATTTACTGCAATCATTGGGCAAATTTTCGATCGGATCGTATTCGACGGGACAACCATAATCAGACAAACGGCTGGGTGTAGAGTCAATGATAATCTTGTCCAGTTGTATGTCGGGGTCCAGCGCATTCAGAAGGAACACACCGCCTAACGACATTGCATAAACAAGACGCTTTTCATAATCCTGTGCGATGAGTTCCGTCAGCACCTCCCTTACATCATTGACGATGGCCATGAGCCGCCGTTTACCATTCGAGCGACCATAACCGCGGTAGTCGTAGATATACACGTCGTAACCTAGACGCGCATAAGCACGATATTCACTAAGAATCTGATCGGCGAGCATCGCATTACCCTGCAACAC